>NZ_CP169555.1:1559670-1871604 GCF_041951745.1 Aeromicrobium sp. CTD01-1L150 | reverse complement strand
CGCGACGAGACGTGGGAGGAGGCGAGGGGCGACATCTTCTCCGAGGAGTTCCTGCTCCCCCGGCCGTTGCTCACCGCCATTCGCCGTGCCGACCCGACCGTGCTGCTGGTGGACGAGACGGACAAGGCAGACGTCGAGATCGAGGGCCTCCTGCTGGAGGTGCTCGGTGACTTCCAGGTCACGGTGCCCGAGCTCGGCACCATCAAGGCCACCACGCGGCCGTTCGTCGTGCTGACGTCCAACGCCACGCGTGAGCTGTCGGAGGCGTTGCGACGCCGCTGCCTGTTCCTGCACGTCGACTTCCCCGATGCCGAGCTGGAGCGCCGCATCATCGAGCTCAAGGTTCCCGAGCTCGACGCGAGCCTGGCCGACTCCGTCGTGCGTGTCGTCAACGCGCTGCGAGCCCTGCCGTTGCGCAAGGCACCGTCGGTCTCGGAGACCATCGACTGGGCGCGGACCCTGCTGGCTCTCGGAGCCGACGTCCTGGACGACGAGGTGGTCAGCGACAGCCTCGGCGTCATCCTCAAGCACGCCGACGACGCGCAGAAGGCCAGGACGTCGCTGGATCTCGACACCGTCCTCTCGCCCCAATGATCGGCACAGTGACGTTGCTGTGAGCAGTCCCGTGGAGCACCCGGAGCCGCTGTCCGAGCGGCTGGTGGACTTCGTCGCGGCGCTGCGCTCCAAGGGGGTGCCCGCCGGCACGAGCGAGACGGTCGATGCCGCCCGGGTGGCCGCCGTCCTCGGGTTCGACGACCGCTCACTCCTGCGCGAGGGTCTGGCCAGCGCCTTGGTGCGCCGCGGTGGTCAGCGTGACGTCTTCGACATGACCTTCGACCTCTACTTCCCCGCCGGGATGGGGCGGCCGCAGGCCGTGCAGGACCAGGACTCCCACGAGGAAGCGGACGTCTCCATCGACGACCTGCGCGACCTGCTCGCCATGACGCTGGCCGAGGGCGACCTGCGTCAGCTGGAGCAGGTGGCCGAGGTCGCGGTCGACGCGCTCGGCGAGGTGGGCGTGCCGGGCACCCAGACCGCCGGCTGGTCGGCGTTCCAGACCCTCGACCGCCTGCAGCCGCAGACCATGATCGCCCAGGCCATGGGCCTGCGCACCGGTCTGGGGCAGCCGGGCGACGTCGCTCACGACATCACTGGGCGCATCGAGCGCGACGAGGTTCGCCGGCTGGTGGAGACGTTCCGCCAGATGGTGGCCGCTGAGGCCAGGCGCCGCACCGCCGAGATCCGCGGCCGTGACGTGGTGACCCGGCACGCCGTGCGCCCGTCCACCGACCATGTCGACTTCCTGAGCGCCAACCGCCAGCAGCTGGAGGAGCTTCGCGCCGCGGTACGGCCGCTCGCGCGCCGGCTGGCCACCCGTCTGGCGGCCCGCCGGCGTCGAGCTCGCAGGGGTCGCATCGATGTTCGTCGCACGATGCGGCGGGCCATGGGCACCGGCGGTGTCCCACTGCGGCCCGTGTTCGAACGGCCGCGGGCGTCGCGGCCCGAGCTCGTCCTGCTGTGCGACGTCTCCGGGTCCGTCGCGGGCTTCTCCAGCTTCACGATGCTGCTCGTACGGGCGCTGAGCGACCAGTTCACCCGGGTGCGCGTGTTCGCCTTCGTCAACGCGATGGACGAGGTCACCGACGTCATCAAGGACGCGGACGACCCGTCGCGTGCCATCACCGAGCAGGCACGCATCACCAAGTGGCACACCAGCAGCGACTACGGGGAGGCCTTCGCCGACTTCGTGGAGATGCACCTCGACGCCGTCGGTCCGCGCTCGAGCGTCCTGGTGCTCGGCGACGCCCGCAACAACAACCAATCGGCCAACCTCGACGCAGTGCACCTGATCGCCCAGCGCGCCAAGCGGATGTTCTGGCTCAACCCCGAGCACGAGAACCGTTGGGGCCTGGGCGACTCCATCGCCCCGGAGTACTCCGACGTCGTGGAGATGCACGAGTGCGCCACCGTCGACCAGCTCTCACGATTCGTCTCGCGCCTGCTGCCGGTCTGAGGCACGCGACACGGACGGTTTGTGCCAAGATGCGTGCACTGGGGTGAGACCTGTGCCACGGTAGGTGTCCATCCCCCGGTTCATCCCTTGAAACATCTCGGAGGCTCCCCATGTCGTTGGGCGCAACGCTGTTCCTCATCGCCATCGGCGCCGTGCTCGCCTATGCCGTCGATCCCGACGTCGTGTCGTGGATCGACATCAGCATCGTCGGCTTCATCCTCATGGTCGTGGGTGCTGTCGGCCTCGTGCTCGCCCTGGTGCAGCAAGTCCAGTCCCGACGCTGACGCACTGCTCGGGCACGACGTGATCGGGCCTGGCACTACCGGCGACGTCCGCCGATCGCGGAGAGGCCGACCGCGGCCAGGATGATGACTCCGGTGGCGAGGTCCTTGAGCTGTGGGTTCAGGTTGAGGATGTCGAAGCCGTTGCCGATCAGCGCGATCAGGAAGACTCCGGCCAGCGAGCGCCACACGGCCCCGACTCCCCCGTTGATGCTTGTTCCCCCCAGGATGATCGCCGCGATGGCGTCGAGCTCCATGCCCAGGCCCACCTGTGGTTGCCCGCTGGAGATGCGCGAGACACCGATCGCCGCTGCCAGACCTGCCGCGAGTCCGCTCAGGGCGAAGACCTTCACCCGGAGCCGGGCCACCCGTACCCCGGAGAGCTCGGCTGCGTTCTGGTTGCCGCCCACCGCGAACACGTGTCGGCCGAACACCGTGCCGTTGAGCAGGAACCACAAGAACCCGGCAAAGAGCACCAGGACGATGACCGCGTAGAAGACGATGCCCACCCGGTCACGTCCCAGCGTGGTGAAGCCGTCCACCGTGACCGTGATGAGGGAGCCACCGGTGATCAGCACGGCGATCGCACTGAAGACGAGGCTGGTGGCCAAGGTGGCGAGGAAGGAGTGGACCCGCAGTGCCGTCACGGCGATCCCGTTGAGCAGGCCGAGGAGGACGCCGATGGCGGGAGCGGCCGCCAGGGCGAGCCATGGGTTCCCGGTCTGGACCGCGACCCAGGCCGCGAGGACCGAGCCGACGCTGAAGATCGCCCCGGTGGAGAGATCGAAGTTGCCGGAGACGATCACGAAGGTCCCGGCCGCAGCGATGAGGGCCAGCGGGACGTTCTGGTTCAGCACGTTCATCAGGTTGGCCGCCGAGAAGAACGACGGTGACACCACGGCCAGAGCCACCACGATGATCGCGATCAGCAGCAGCACGGCGTAGTCACGCACGAACAGCAGCACGTCTCGTGCGGTGCGTGGCACGCTGGTTGTCTTTGCGGTCGTGCTGGTCATGTCCGTGGCTCCTCGCCCTCGATGGTGAACAGCGCCCGCACGACCTCATCGGCGGTGACGCTCTCGGGATCGACCTCATCGACCGTCCGGCCCTGACTGATCAGGTAGGCCCGGTGTGCCAGACCGAGGACTTCCTCGTGCTCGCTGGAGATCAGCAGCACGGCCATTCCCCGGGCGGCCATGTCGGAGATCGCCTGATAGATGGTCCGCTTGGCGCCGACGTCGACCCCCCGGGTCGGCTCGTCCAGGATGATCAGCTTCGGCTCGTTGATCATCCACTTGCCCAGCAACGCCTTCTGCTGGTTGCCTCCGGAGAATCCAGCGACGCTCAGGTCGGTGCGCAGGGGCCGCATCTGCAGGTCCTGCATGTATCGGTCCACGGCCTCGCGCTCTCGGCCCCGATGGAGCACGCCCCGGGAGGCGAAGGTGGACAGCGCCGCCAGGGAGACGTTCTCACGGACCGAACGGTCCAGGAGCAGTCCGTCGTGGTGGCGACTCTCCGGCACGAGGGCGATGCCGGCTCCGATGGCGTCGGTGATGGTCCACCGCTGGGGCAGCTGGCGTCCGTCGAGGTGGACGGTGCCACCTGTGCGGCGGTCAGCCCCGAAGATCGCGCGGGCGATCTCCGAGCGTCCGCTGCCCACCAGACCGAGCAGACCGACGATCTCGCCTGCGCGCACCTGCAGACTCACGTCGACGACGCCGGTCTCGGTGCTGAGACCGTCCAGGCGCAGGACCGGATCAGCCGTCGCGGCGCGGCCGGTTCGCTCCGGGTAGACCGCCTCCAGGGTCCGGCCGAGCATCGCTTCGACCACCCCGTCCTTGGTCATGTCCTGCACGTCGCCGGTGAGTACGTGCTGGCCGTCACGGAGCACGGTGATGCGATCACTGACCTGCAGGACGGCGTCGAGGAAGTGGGAGACGTACACGACCGTCCGGCCCTGCTCGCACAACCGTGCGATCAAGGAGTGGAGCAGAGCGGTCTCGGTCGAGGAGAGAGAGGACGTCGGCTCGTCCATGACGATGACGCGAGCGTCCCTCGCGAGGGCACGCATGATCTCGACCTTCTGCTGTTGGGCGATGCTGAGGTCCCTGACGTGGGCCTCGGGGTCCAGACCGAACTGGATCTGCTGCTCGAGTGCCTCGAAGCGGTGCAGCAGGTTGGAGCGCAGCACGCCGCCGCGATGGTCCTCGATGCCGAGGAAGACGTTCTTGGCGACGGTCAGGTCGGGCACCAGCGCAAGCTCCTGCGCGACCATCGCGACGCCGCCCGCCTGGGCGGCTCCGGGATCCCATCGGTCGACCTCCTGACCGTCGACCTCCACGTGCCCGCCGTCCGGCAGGTAGATCCCGGCCACGATCTTGCCCAGGGTCGACTTGCCGGCCCCGTTCTCCCCGACGAAGGCGTGCACCTCCCCGGCGCGCAGCTCGACACTGACGTCGTCGAGCGCCAGCGTCCCCCCGAAGCGCTTGCTGATGCCACGGGCTGCGACGGTCACGCTCGCCCCTGGAGTCGAGGGGCCTGCCGCGTCCTCCGTCAGCCGATCAGCCATCCCACTCGCCGGTGTAGTCACCGATGGTCTCGGTGGTGACGTAGGGGTCCATGGGGCCCACCTCGTCGGCGTCGACGACCGCCTCCACGTCGTCGCCCTCGAGGCCGTTGAGCACCTGCGTCATGGCCGCCTCCCCCATGCTCACGGGGAAGTTGAGGTAGTCGGCAGCCCAGGTGCCGTCCTTGACCTTCTCGACAGCCTCGGTCGTCCCGCCACCGCCGATGATGAACACGGAGCTGGGGTCGATGTCGGCTGCCTCGATCGCCAGCGTCGCGCCGAGCGCGTCCTGGTCGTTGTTGGAGATGAGGACGTCGAAGTCACGGTTCGACTGCAGGACGTTCGACATCGCCGTCATGGCGCCGTCGCGGTCGTACCCGCCCTCGGTGGTCGCGACGACCTCGATGTTGCCTGCCTCCTCGAAGACGGCCTCGTAGGCATCTCGGCGCGCCGTGTCCAGCGGGGTGTCCAGCTGACCGAGGATCTGGACCACCTTGCACGGATCCTTGTCCTCGCACCCGTCGACGACCAGCTCGGCCTGCCGCGTCGCCGCTGCCACCGGTGAGACCGCCACGGTGGTGGTGACACCCTCGACCTGTGGCTCCATGTCGTTGATGTCCGAACCGATGGGCTGCAGGACGGTGGCGACCGGGATCTCCTCGGCGAGCGGGAAGGCCGCCGCGAGACTGGGTCCGTCGTTGGGCACGATCACGATGCCGTCGTACTGCCCGGTGGTGGTGGCGTTCTGAAGCTGGGACAGCTGCGTGTTGGCGTCGAACTGTCCGTCCAGGATCTCGACCTCGACCTCTGCGTCGGCGCTCTCGGCGGCCTTCTGGATGCCTTCGTACACCGCCTGGCTGTACCCGTTCTGGCTGGACGCGGCCAGGAAGGCGATCGTGTAGCCGTCGGAGTCGCCGCCGCCAGCGCCACAAGCGCCCAGTGTGAGCATCCCGGCGAGCGTCGCCGCTCCCAGGGCCGTCGTCTTGCGTGTACGCATCATGTCTACCTTCCGAGTGATGTGGGCCGCACCCACTGCTGTGTCACATATTACATACCGGAGAGGTCACCGTCAGCGATCGGGGACGTTAATTCGAGGTTGCGGTCCACCTGGCGGCCCCCGTCGGCCACCGGACGGGCCGTGGCGCGTTGACGAACTTCGTACACCCGCGCCGACCCCACGGGCCCCACGATCTCGGGCAGGCCCTCTGCCACTGCGCCGCGCCGCGGATGATCGAGCCATTCCTGGTAGGCCTGCTCATCCGGCCACGTCGCCGTGACGACGACCTCGACCTGCTCGTCGTCGTCGTCGTCGCCGTCCACGGCGACCGCGAGCTCGGAGACTTCTCCCCGCGTCTGCTCGAGCGAGTACCCCAGCACGTCGTGGTGGGCGTAGATCCGTTCAACGGCCTCGACGTCCTCTGCAGGGAGACGAAAGGTCAAGATGGTGCGAATCACGGCGTGCTCCGATCAGTACGGCGTCGTCGGCGTGGCTCGCCAACGCTTGTGCGATGTGACATATTACAGTGGATCAGACTCTCGCGAACGGAGCACACATGCCTCGCAGTACCCGCCTCTCGGTGGACGTCGGCGGCACCTTCACCGACGTGGTCAGGCTCGATCCCGACACCGGAGCCCTACGCTTTGAGAAGGTCGCCACCACCCCCCACGACCCACGTCGTGGTGTGCTGGCGTCCTTCGCCAAGGCAGACACCGCGCCGAGCGAGGTCTCCGCCTTCAACCACGGGACGACACTGGGCCTGAACTCCCTGCTGACCCGCAACGGCGCCCGGGTGGCGGTCATCGCGACACGCGGGTTCCGCGACGTGTACCTCCTGGGCCGCACCGACCGTCGCGCCATGTACGACCTCACCTACCGCAAGCCCGCACCGTTGGTCCGGCGACGCGACACCTTCGAGGTGACGGAGCGAAGCCTGCACGACGGCTCGGTCCGCACGCCCTTCGACCACCAGGAGGCTGAGCAGGTCGCCGAGCAGATCCGGGACCGAGGCTATGAGGCCGTGGCGGTCGGGTTCCTGCACTCCTACGCCAATCCCGACCACGAGATCGCGATGGGCGAGGTCCTCGGCCGGGTGGCCCCCGAGGTCGAGGTGACGCTCTCCCACGAGCTCTCGCGAGAGTACCGGGAGTACGAACGCACCAGCACCGCCGTCCTCGACGCGTACATCAAGCCGATCGTGCGCCGCTACCTCACCCGGCTGAGCGAGGACCTCGCCGCGGACGACTTCGCCGGACAGTTCCTGATGTCACGCTCCGGCGGCGGCGCGATGACGGTCGGCGCAGCGGCCGAGCAGCCGGTCAACCTGATCCTCTCGGGCCCGGCCGGAGGGGTCGTCGGAGCCGCAGCGCTCTCCCGCGAGCTCGGTGAGCCCAACTTCATCACCATCGACATGGGCGGCACGAGCCTCGACGCATCACTCGTGCTCGACCACGAGCCGGTCATGTACCAGGGCGCGGAGTTCGAGGGACTCCCGATCAACACCCCGTCGCTGAACATCCACACCATCGGTGCCGGCGGCGGCTCCATCGTCGCCCTGGACGAAGCGGGGGCGCTGCAGGTCGGACCCCAGAGTGCCGGCGCGGACCCAGGGCCCGCCGCGTATGCACGGGGCGGTCAGGTTCCGACGTTCACCGACGCCGCCGTGGCCCTCGGCTACCTGGGGGCCGATCTCGCCCTGGGCGGGGACCTGCAGCTCGACGAGGCCCTCGCACACAAGGCTCTGGCGACCGTGGCAGAACCGCTCGGCATGGAGGTCCAGGAGCTGGCGCGTGGCGCCGTCCAGATCGCCGGCACCAAGATCGTAGGAGCCGTGCGGGCGATCACCGTCGAGCTCGGGCGCGATCCCCATGACTTCGCGCTGCTGTCCTTCGGCGGCGGCGGTGGCCTGGTGGCTGTCGACGTCGCCCGAGAGCTGGACATACCGCGCGTGGTGGTCCCGCCGGGACAGGGCGCGTTCTCCGCCCTCGGCATGCTGATGGCCGACGTGCAGCACGACTTCTCACGCACCAGCGTGCACCTGCTGCGGGAGTCCGGGGCCCAGCACTTCATCGACGCGTACGAGGCGATGGAACGTGAGGCGCAGGCCGCCCTGCTGGACGAGGGCTTCGGGCCCGAGCAGAGCAGCTACCAGCGCACCGTCGACCTGCGCTACCGCGGTCAGGAGCACTCAGCCACGGTGACCTTCCCCGAGGGGGCCGAGGACCTGATCGAGGCACTCGAGCGCGACTTCGCCGTTCTGCACGAACGGCTCTTCGGGCACACCATGTCCGATCCCGTCGAGATCACGACGTTGCGGGTCAAGGCCACGGGGCACGTCACCAAACCGGCCTGGCCGCGTCTGGACGCCCGAACCTCCGGCGCGCCGGAGCCGCTGACGCATCGCGTCGTCCAGGGGCCGGACGGCACGTCTGAGTACCCGGTCTACAGCCGCGAGCAGCTGCTCGCCACCGACGAGATCCACGGACCCGCGATCATCGCAGAGCACACCGCGACGACGGTCATGCACGAGGGCGATCACCTGGTCGTCGGCGCCATCGGCGAGCTCGTGATCCACCTCAAGGCACAAGGAGAGTCCCGATGAGCAACGCGATCACCCTCGAAGTCATCCGCCACGCTCTGCTGGCCAGCGCCGAGGAGATGGCCCGGAACCTGTGCCGCACGGCCTACAACACCGTCGTGTACGAGATCCATGACTACGGCATCGGACTGCACGACGCGAACGGGGACGTCGTCGCCGACGCGCCCGGCATCGCGATCTTCACCCGCGGCAACGACCACGGGATCAAGCGCTCGATCGAGTACCTCGGCGTCGAGGCGATGCATCCCGGGGACGTGTTCATCCTCAACCATCCCTACTGGTCCTCGGCCCACACCCTCGATCCGCTCGTGTTCGCACCCGTCCACGTCGACGACCGGCTGATCGGGTTCGCCTCCTGCCGCATCCACGTCCTGGACCTGAAGCAGAAGAACCCGGGCTACGTGCTGGACTCGGTCGACGCGTACGAGGAGGGCCTGGTCTTTCCCGCGAGTCGCCTGTACCGCGACGGCGAGCCCAACGAGGACATCCTGAACCTCATCCGCTTCAACAGCCGTATGCCGGAGCGCACGATCGGCGACATCCAGGCCCAGGTCTCCGCCTGCATCACCGGCACACGGCGTATGCAGGAGATCGCGGCCAAGTTCGGCGCCGCCGAGCTGGTGCAGGCCATGAGCGCGATCAACGAGCACGGGGAGAAGCTCGCACGGATCGCGCTGGCCAAGCTCCCACGTGGCACCTGGTCGGCCGAGGACATCATCGACAGCGACGGCATCGATCGTGATGCGCCCGTCGCCATGCGGGCGACGGTCACCATCACCGAGGACGAGATGGTCATCGACTGGTCGGACAGCGAGCGGGACGTCCGTGGACCGATCAACCTGCCGGTCGGGCAGACCGAGGCCCTGTCGTCGTTGATCTTCAAGGCCATGACCACGCCGGACTCCCCCGTCGTCGCCGGCAACTTCGCACCGTTGCGCGTCGTCACCCAGCCGGGGTCCCTCATGCACGCTGTCCATCCCATGCCGACGTTCACGCTGTGGACGGGTCTGCTGGCCGGAGAGGTGGCACTCAAGGCGCTGGCCCAGGGCATGCCCGAGCGCGTGCCTGCCTGCTCCGGGGGCGATGTCTCCTCGATGATGGGTTGGGGCACCGATCCGCGCTCCGGTGAGGCATGGCTGGAGGCCACCAACGAGGCCGTGGGCTTCGGCGGTCACGCGGGCGGTGACGGAGAGGACGGCATCATGCACCTGTCCGAGCCCGGATGCCGCAACAACCCGGTGGAGGTCCTGGAGATGAAGGCGCCACTGTTCATCGAGTCCTACGGGTACGTCCCCGACAGCGCAGGAGCCGGCCGCAACCGGGGCGGCGTCGGCGTCAGCCGCGTCTACGGCTTCGAGGCCGACTCCACCGGCATTTGTCTGGTGTACAAGACCAAGTCCGCGCCGTGGGCGCTGGAGGGCGGCCTCGAGGCGAGTCCGGCCAGGATCGTGCTGGACGAAGGGACCACCGATGAGCTGACCACCCAGGGTGGGACGTACCCACGGCCGGCGGGCACCACGCTGGCCAACGTGACGGGCGGTGGGGGCGGATTCGGCGACCCGCTGGAGCGCGAACCAGAACGAGTCCTGTCCGACGTCATCGACGGCTTCGTGAGTCGCGAGGCCGCCCTCTCCGCTTATGCGGTGGTGATCGACGAGGCCGGGAGACTCGACGAGCAGGCGACGCTGCAGGTGCGCGCCGAGCGGGCCCGCGCATGAGCGGCTCGATGGTCCTGAGGTCAGGGCGATTCCTCGAGCCGTCCACAGGTGACGTGGTCGAGGCAGACCTTCGGATCAACGACGGCGTGATCACCGAGCTGGGCGACGTCCAGGCCTCGGACCTGCCGTCGGTTGAGCTCGACGGTGCCACCGTCGTGCCAGGGCTGATCGACGCCCACTTCCACGCCTACGCCACGTGCATGGGCGGTCTGGAGCTCGAGCGTCGCTCGCTCAGCTATGTGGCGGTCAACGCGACGCGCCGCCTCGGGGCTGCCCTGGCGCGGGGGTTCACGACCGTCCGAGACGTGGCCGGCGGTGACGCCGGGCTGGCTCGCGCGGTCGAGGAGGACCTCTTCGCGTCGCCTCGGTACCTGTACAGCGGACCGGCGCTCACCCAGACCGGTGGTCATGGCGACCCCCGTCCCGGGGACCTCGACGTGTGCTTCGGTCACGGACACATGAACGAGGTCGTCGACGGCGTCGACAACCTGCGACGGGCAGTGCGCGAGCGGTTCCGGCAGGGCGCGCACGTCATCAAGATCATGGCTTCCGGTGGCGTCATCTCGCCCACCGATCCGTTGAGGATCCCCCAGTACTCCGCAGAGGAGATCCGTGCTGTCTGCGAGGAGGCCGAGCGTCGAGGGTCCTACGTGGCGGCCCACGCGTACTCCAGCGAGGCGGTGATCCACGCGGTCTCCAACGGAGTGCGATCAATCGAGCACGGCAACCTGATCGACGTGGCAGCCGCGCAGATCATGAACCAGCACGGTGCCTTCCTCGTTCCGACGCTGGCCGCCTACGACACGATGAGTCGCCGCGGCGAGGCCGCGGGCCTCTCGGAGGTCGGCAGGGCCAAGAACGCGGAAGTTCTCGATGCGGGTATCGGTGCCGTGCGCCTGGCCATTGCGGCAGGGGTCCCCGTCGGGTTCGGCAGCGACTTGATGGGCGAGCTGGAGGACGACCAGCTCAGCGGAGTCCGGCTCCAGGCAGAGGCCCAGGACTCGGCCTCGTTGCTGCGATCGCTGACGACGGTCAACGCTGACCTGATCGGCCGTCCGGAGCTCGGGACGCTGCAGAGTGGCTCGCCCGCGGATCTGCTCGTGCTCTCCGCCGATCCACGCGACGACGTCTCGGTCCTGTGGGATCTGCGACGCCCTCGGACGGTCATTCGCGCCGGTCACCTGGTGCAGGCCTGACGAAGCGGCCGAGCAGCCCGCTCAGGAGGCCGAGTTCAACCGTCCCGCATGAGCGACCGAGGCACGGAAGGCCCTGGTCATCAGGTCTTCCGGTTCCGCACCGTCGATGACCTCCATCGCCTTCTCGGTCGTTCCGGCCGGGCTCGTCACGGCGCGGCGGAGCTCTGGTGCGCTCGTGTCGGGGGCATCACCCAGGAGAGCCGCCGCGCCGACGACGACCTGCCGGCAGATGCGCTCGGCCTCCTGCTCGTCCAGACCCATCGCGACCGCTCCCCCGGCCATCGCCTCGATGAGCCGGAAGACGTAGGCGGGGCCGCTGCCGGAGACTGCGCTGAGCACGTCGACGGCGGCCTCGTCCGCGAGGTGGACCACCATCCCCACCGGGGCGAACCAGGACGCCAGCAGCTCACTGCACGCCGGATCGGGCTCCTGCAGCAACAGGCCGATCACCCCTTCGCCGACGCCGGCTGCGGTGTTCGGCAGGAGTCGGGCCAGCTGCGGGCCTGGTCCGACGTTCGATCGCAGCGTGTCGAAACCGAGGCCGGCCGCCACGCTGATCAGCGTGACCCCCGGGGCCAGGTCCGCACGGATCTCCTGCAGCACCACACCGACCTGGTGTGGCTTGGTGCAGATCATCACGACGTCCGCGTCGCGGACCGCCACGACGTTGGCGTCGGCTCGCTGCTCCTGGCAGATCACCGTCACGCCCGCCGGCAGGTGGACATTGTCCTGCGCGCTCCGGCGGGTGGCGACGATCTCGTCGACCTCGGTGGCCTGGGACAGTGCAGACAGGACCCCACGGGTGATGGAGCCAAGGCCGATGACGGCCACCTTCATCGCTGTTCGCCGTCCTCGTCCCGGCCGCTCCACCAGCCGAGCACGTGACCGATGTGACGTTCCATCAAGGCTGCCGCCCCGCTCCCGTCGCCTTCTTGCAGCAGGTCCAGAAGCTCGGCGTGCTCCTCGATCGAGGCCGCCAGATGCTCGGGCGAGATCGTGGAAGCGATACCGATCGTGCGCGTCTGGTCCCGTAGGTCGCTGACCAGCCTGACCAGCAGCGGATTGTCCAGCAGGCCCAAGACCTTGAGGTGGAACTCCTTGTCGGCCAGCACGTAGGCAGGAAAGTCCCGCTCTGCTGCGGCCTTGCCGATGGCCTGCACCAGGTCGTCGAGATCAGCACGATGATCAGCGGTGAAGATCGCGGCAACATCAACCATCGGAGGCGCTTCCAGCAAGCGTCGGGCATGAACCAGCTGCACGAGCTCATCGTGGTCCACGGCTCGCACCTGGAAGCCCTTGTTGCGCATCGGAGTGACGAACCCCCGCCGGGCCAGGTTCAACATGGCCTCGCGGACCGGGGTCGCGGAGACGCCGTGGCGCTCGGCGAGCACCGGTACGGTCATGATCTCACCCGGCGCGATCGATCCTGAGATGATCGCAGCCGTGAGGACCTCCTCGACCTGCTCGCGCAGACTCACGCCCCGCCCCACCGGCACTCCAGTAGTCATCAGCACTGCCCCCTTTGGTGTGTGACACACTACCAATGCCGCAGTGGGTGCCTCACCAGGCTCCGAACCCGCAGGCGGGTTTCAGACGTCGGCCAGCGGGCTAGGAGTTCGCCGTCATCCTTCGCGCAGCGTGCGCCGCAGGATCTTGCCGCTCGCCGTCTTCGGCAGCTCGGCAACGAACTCCACCGAACGCGGGTACTTGTAGGCCGCCATCCGATCCCGGCAGTAGTCGATCAGTTCTGACTCGGTGACCGCCGCACCGGGTTTGAGCGACACGAACGCGAGCACCGTCTCCCCGCGGTACTCCTCCGGCACACCCACAACGGCCGCCTCGATGCGACGCGTTGCGCACGGTCCTCTGGTGGAACCGAAGGGTTCCGAAACCATTCCGAAGGGGGTGCATCGCACGATCAGTGTCAACCGCAGAACACGACACGAAGGAGTCGATTCCGATGACCATCTCCACCGCTCCCGCCGAGCAAGTCGACAGCGCGCCCGTACGGGTCGCGGTGATCGTGGGCAGCATCCGCACGGACCGGTTCTGTCCAACCCCGTCGAACTGGATCGCCGATCAGGCCCGCAAGCGTGAGGACATGGAGGTGGATCTGGTTGACCTCGCCGACTACGACCTGCCGGTCGTCCTCGGTGGCAACGACGAGAACGCACCCCAGCCCGAGGCCGTGACCGAACTCGGCCAGCGCCTCGCACCTGCTGATGGGTTCGTCGTCGTCACCCCGATCTACAACCGTTCGTACCCGGCGTCGTTGAAGAACGCGATCGACTGGTTCTACACCGAATGGCAGCTCAAGCCAGTCGGGTTCATCTCCTATGGCGGCATCACCGGTGGGCTGCAATCCATCGACGCCCTGCGCAGTGTGTTCACCGAGTTCCACAGTGTCCCGCTGCGCGACTCAATCACCTTCGCCAACTTCTGGCAGAACTTCGACCACGACGGGCGACCCGCCGACGTCGAGCGCACCTCCAAGCTCGCCGACGGGTTCCTCGACCAGCTCGCCTGGTGGGCGCGGACCCTGCAGCAGGCCCGGACCGAGCGTCCGTACCCCTTCGTCGAATCCGAATGACGATCCACCCCTCGACGGTCACCAGGAGCTGAGTCCCCATGGCAACCACCGACGAACTCACCGGCGCCCCCGCACGCCCGACGTGGCGGGAGTGGACCGGCCTGGCGCTGCTAGCGCTGCCGATGTTCATGATGCTCACCGACTTCACGGTGATGTTCATGGTGATCCCGTCGGTGGCCGCGGACCTGGGCCCATCGACGACGCAGATGCTCTGGATCGTGCATGTCGGTGAGTTCGTCGCCGCGGGACTGCTCATCACGATGGGATGGCTGGTCGGTCGGCTCGGCCACAAGCAGATGCTGTTGGCCTCCATGGCGCTCTACGGCCTGGCGTCGGCGCTGGCGGCATTCGCTCCCAACCCGGAGACCCTGCTGGTGGCGCGCGTGCTGATCGGCGCTGCGGCCGCGGGAGCCTCACCGGCAGCGATCGCGATGCTGCGCTCGATGTTCACCAGCGCCCAGCACTACGGGATCGCGTTCGCGGTCATCATGGGTGCCTTCTCCGCAGGGGTGGCCTTCGGGCCGCCGATGGGCGGGGTGCTGCTGGAGTACTTCTGGTGGGGCTCGGTCTTCCTGGTCAATGTCCCGCTCGCCGTGGTCGTGCTCATCGCCGGCCTGTGGCTGTTCCCTCGCGCCAATGAGCGGACCGGGGAGAAGATCGACATGACCAGCGTCATGCTGTCCCTGACCGCGATCATCGCCGTCGTCTTCGGATTGCAGGAGATCGCTGACCGAGGCGCCTCTGTGCCCTACGTGCTCGCTGTCGTGGTCGGCACGGCACTAGGGGTCATGTTCGTTCGTCGGCAGCGCCGGGTGGCCAGCCCTCTACTGGACCTCAGCTTGTTCTCCATCCGACCGCTGCGCGTCGCGGCGTCCGCTTTTGTGTTGTCCTCGATGGCGTTCGTGGCCGTGGACTTCATCCTGGTGCAGTACTTGCAGATCGTCACCGGCGTTCCCACCGCACGGTTGGGGCTGATGCTCGCCATCCCCGGCATCTCCGCTGTCCTGGGCACGATCGTGACCCCGGTTCTGGGACGACGTTTCGCTCCGTCGCAGGTGATCGCCATCGGTTTGTTGGTGTCGCTGGCCGGTGCCGGGCTCGTGATGGCCACCATCGCGTTGGCGCCCAGCATGGTCGCGCTGTTCATCGTCGGCACCAGCTTGGTGGCCTTCGGCGTGAGCCCGATGCGTCTGCTCGGAGCGCAACTCATCGTCACCTCGGCTCCCAGGAAACAGGCCGGCTCGGCCGTCGCCGTCCAGGACATCAGTGCGGGCATCGGTGGGGCGATGGGGATGGCGTTCATCGGCAGCCTCGCCATGGCTGTCTTCGGCCGAGTGCTCGGAACCGGCGCGCCTGCCATGGTCTCCGCTGACCAGCTGGATGCCGCCTCCCAGAGCCCCGGTGGTGGCGTGGGCGTCGCCGAGGAGATCGGCGGCTCCACCGGCCAGGAGTTGCTCACCGTCGTCCAGGACGCCTGGTGGATGGGAACCCTGGCGGCCTACGCCGCAGCGATCGTCCTGGGTATCGCCACGCTCCTGCTCATCGTGCGCGGGCTGCGCGGAGTCACCCTGCCCACCGACGACCACGACGAACCCGAGCCGGCAAGCCCCGCGACTGGATCGTCACGAGACCTCGCCGCGAGCACGTCGGAGCCACGCACCGTGTCTGCGCCAGCACCGTCCGACGCTGGTCACGACCTGCTCGAGAAGGGCGGCACGTCATGACCTCCGTCGAGGTTCCGGACCGTCCGACGTGGCGCGAGTGCACTGGCCTGGCGCTGCTGGTGCTGCCGATGTTCATGATGGCCACCGACTTCACCGCGATGTTCATGGCGATGCCCGCTGTGACCGCAGATCTGGCTCCCTCCACCACGCAGACGTTGTGGATCATGCACATCGGCGAGTTCGTGGCTGCCGGCCTGGTCATCACCATGGGCTGGCTCACCGGAAGGACCGGCCCTCGCCTGCTGCTCCTGGCCGCCATGGGACTGTACGGTCTGTCGTCAGCCATGGCCGCGTTCGCGACGGATCCGGAGACCCTGCTGGTCGCGCGCGTGCTGATCGGCCTGGCAGCAGCGTCGGCATCTCCGGCGGCGATCGCGATGCTGCGCTCGATGTTCACCAGCACCAAGTACTTCGGCATCGCTTTCGCCGTACTGATGGGAGCCTTCTCTGCCGGTGGCACGCTGGGACCACCGCTGGGCGGAGTCTTGCTGGAGTATTTCTGGTGGGGCTCGGTCTTCCTGATCAATGTCCCGGTCGCCGCTGTGGTGCTGCTGGCGGGACTCCGGCTCTTTCCTCGGTCCAGTGACCGGACCGATGAGCGGATCGACATGACCAGCGTCATGCTCTCCATCGCCGCGATCATGCTGGCGGTCTTCGGGCTGCAGGAGATCGCTGATCAAGGCGTGTCCCCGCTGTATGTCGGCACGACCGCGGCTGGCCTCGGGCTCGGTGTGTGGTTCGTACGGCGCCAACGCCGCGTCGCCAATCCTCTGTTGGACCTGAGCCTGTTCTCCATCCGACCCCTGCGCATCGCGGCCACCGCGTTCGTGCTGTCGTCCTTGGCGTTCGTGGCCGTGGACTTCATCCTGGTCCAGTACCTCCAGATCGTCACCGGCGTTCCCACCGCGCAGCTCGGGTTGATGCTTGCCGCACCCGGGCTCGCCGCCGTCGTCGGCACCACGTTCACCCTGCCGCTGGCACGCCGACTTGCGCTCTCCCATCTCATGGCCGCCGGTTTGGTGATCTCCCTGATCGGGGCGCTGACGATCATCACCGCGATTCCGCTGGCCGCGCAGGTCACCTGGCTGTTCATCTTCGGCACCACTGCGTTGGCCTTCGGATTCACGCCGCTGATGCTGCTCGGCGCCCAGTTGATCGTGACCTCTGCTCCCAAGGAACGCGCCGGATCGGCTGTCGCGATCCAGGACGTCAGCGCCGGGCTGGGTGGCGCGGTGGGCATGGCGTTCGTCGGCAGCATCGCCATGGCTGTCTTCAGCCGAGTCCTGACTGTCACCGCACCCACAGGTGTGACCGACGCCGATCTCGACGCCGCCACACAGAGCCCCGGCGGAGCCGTTGCCGTCGCCGAGGACATCGACGGGCGAACGGGCCAAGATCTACTCACCTCGGCCCAGGACGCCCTGTCCTGGGGAACCGTCGCCGCCTACGCCACCGCCATCGTGCTCGGCATCGCCACCATCATCCTCATCCTGCGCGGGCTACGCGGCGTCGAGCTCCCCTCAGAGACCGACGAGCCCGACACCGAGCACCGCGCGGTGGACACTGCGCCGCCTCTCACCCGGCCCCCACACGTCGAGACACCGATGACCTACGCCAGCACTGCCCCGACCCCGGCAGCCGAAACCGCCCGTGAGGAGATCCCATGTCCACAACAGACCCACTGATGCAACCCCAGGCCGATTCGCCTGACCCGACACAGGAAGAACGACCGATGACCGCTGAACCAGCAACCACCCGTACCGGGGACCGTCGACGCTGGTGGGCACTGGGGTTCGTCCTGGCCGGCAACCTGGCAGTGTTCGCGGCGGTGACGATGATGAACGTCGCACTGCCCGATGCCCAGGACGCTCTGGGACTGTCCGACGCCTCACGTTCGGCGGTGGTGACACTGTATTCGCTGTGCTTCGGGGCGTTCATGCTGCTGGGAGGTCGTCTCGCCGACGTCCTCGGTCTGCGTCGGTGCCTGACCGCCGGCCTGGTCGGATTCGCCGCCGCCTCGTTGCTCGGGGGCCTGGCTCCGACCGCTGAGGTGCTGCTGGCCGCCCGCGCTCTGCAGGGCATGACGGGTGCGCTGGTCGCGGCCACCGCACTGGCCATGATCTCGGTGATGTTCCCCCACGGTCCCGAACGGGCTCGTGCCTTCGCGCTGTTCGGGATGGTCATGGGCATGGGCACCGCGGCCTCCTTCGTCCTGGCCGGCGTCTTGGTCGACGGCGTCTCCTGGCGGTGGGTCATGCTCATCAACACGCCCCTGGCCCTTGGAGTGACATTCGGCCTGGTACGCACCGCACCACCCGCACCCACCGCCGGGCGCTCCAGACTCGGGCTGGGCAGCGCACTGTTGGTCACCGCCGCTCTGGGTCTGCTGGTGCTCGGCTTCGACCGCGCCAGTGCCCTGGGTTGGGCTCATCCGCTCACGTGGGTGCTGCTGGCCAGCGCGGTCGCTCTGCTTGGCCTGTTCTCCCTGCTCCTGCGACGCTCGCAGAACCCACTGATCCCGCCCAGGCTCCTGGCCGACCGGCAGCGGCTCGCGGCGTTCACGGCGGTGTTCGTGGTGGGGATCGGCATGTTCGCGGGGATGTTCATTCTCACCACGTTCCTGCAGGGAGTTCTCGACTACAGCGCCCTCATGACGGGGTTGGCCTTCTTGCCCTTCGGTCTGAGCGCCATAGCGACTTCACAGCTGCTCACCATCGTCTCCCCCCGGATTCAGCCCGGCCCCAGACTGGGCGTGGGACTGTTGATCGCGGCCGTCGCGATCGCCTCGTTCATGCTGCTGAGTGGCGATTCGACCTACGTCACCGGCATCCTGCCTGCCATGCTGCTGCTCGGCGCCGGCGGAACCATCGTCATGGTCACCGGCTCCAACACCGCCACCCTGGGTGCCGGCACGGACAGCGGGATGGCCAGCGCTCTGGTCAACTCCGGACAACAGATCGGCGCGGCCCTCGGCACAGCGCTCTTGACCGCCATCATGGCCGCCACGACCCGTCGGCACATCGATCAGGCCGGTGAGCTGGAGGCCACCTTGACCGGTTACGGCCACGCCAGTGCAGTCGGCGCGGCCATCATCGCCGTCAGCGCGATCGGCGTACTCGTCCTGACCCGCCGACCGGCTACGCGATGATCACTGGCCCGGAGCACAGGCGGGATCGGCGTACGCACCCGCTTCCAGCTGGTCGAGGGGTTCGGCCAATCGGCCTCGAGCCATGGCATCGGCCAGCGCCGGCTCGGTCAATCTCTCGGATACGTGTTCGTACACCCGCTGGATGTCTCGGTCCTCGGGTACAGACGGCTCGGCGTTCGTCAGGTTGCGGACCGCTTCGGCTGTTCCCAACAGCTCAGCAGCCGCTGATGCGTCCTCGTCCAGAACACGGATCGCAGCCGCTAGCTCAAGCATTCGTGCCATCGTGCCAGTGTTACGGATCGGTGGGGTCGAGGAGACGAGTGCGTTGAACGCCGCAAGCGCTTCGACCAGGTTGCCTTCCTGGACCGCCAGGAACCCCTGCTCAAACTCGGTCAGCAACTCAGCGCCCGCCGCCTGGGTATGCGTTCGCCACCGGTCGAGCAGCGTGCGTGCCTGGGTCGTCTCGTGCTGGTAGCGCGCGATCATCGACTCAGCGAAGTCGGCGTAGGCGACGCCAACAGTGAAACCGATCTCCGCCGAGATCACCCGTGATTCCGCCAGCTGCCTGAGCGCATCATCTAGGTCGCCCTGACGGATGGCAGCGATCGCCGTCCCGGTGAGCCAAAGCGAGGTCTCCGACTCGATGCCCCATTCTCGGCTCATCTCCAGTGCCGCGGTGACCGCAGCCGCCGAGCGGAAATGGTCGCCGACCAGCTCAGCGGAGCGGTGCTCGACCGCCAACGCATACATGCTTCCGTAGCCGTCGTCCACCTCGCGCAGGGCGTCGCACACCTCACGACCGTCTGGAAGCCCGCGGGGAGCCTCACGCCATAGAGTGACCAGCAGCCAGTCACGCCGACACGCCGCCACAGCGAGATCCCAATCCTCGCCGTGGTCCGCCAGAATCGACAGTGCCTGATCCACGTGTCGTTCACCCGTCTCCCGCGAGCCAGCCGACAGCAGAGAAGCGCCAGCGAACCACTGCACGCGGGCCCTAGTCACTGTCTCAGCATCAAACCCTTTCAGGGCTTCCTCGACGTTGCTTGCCGCATCTGGTGAGCTGGCCCTCATGCATGCCACCAACGTCGCCGCGGCCGCGTAGTCATCACCAGGCACGCCCGGCAGTCCGAGAACCGCGCACAGATCCCGGGCGAGGCGCGTGTGATATCCATCGATCCATGGGCTGATTGAGAAGCCGGGCACGCAGACCTGATACCAGAACGTCGCGAGCGACAACGTCACAGCGCTGTGACCGTCGTGCGTTCGTACGGCCTCGTCAAACGCGTGACGCAGCTGAGCGCGGTTGGCGGCAAAGCGAGCCAACCAGTAGCGCTGCGACCGAGTGCGTAAGCCATCGTCGGCTTCACGTGCGAGGTCACAGTAGTAGTGCAGGTGTCGTCGAGCGGTGGCTTCTCGTTCGGCGGAGGTGTCGAGCTTCTCGCCCGCATAGACGGCGATCGATTCCAGGAGGCCATAGCGCACGCCGGTCGGGGTGGTCGTCGTCGTGACTAGGCTGCGATCGACCAACCTAACAAGGGCTTCGGTGACCTCTGCGCGCCCGACCGTCGCCGTGTCCAGCTCCGTAGGTTCGTCTGCGCAGATCGCTTCGACAGCCTCCAGATCGACGGCCCCGGGGTGGACTGCCAGCCGACGCAGCACTGCTCGTTCGGTCTCGTCGAGTAGCGACCAGCTCCAGTCGATCATCCCGCGCAGGGTCTGTTGACGTCGTGGTGCCGCGTGGCCGGGACGGCGCAGGATGTTCAGTCGCTCGCTGAGCCGTTCGAGGAGGTCACGGACGGAGAGCCCACGGATGCGGGCCGCAGCCAACTCCAACGCCAGTGGCAGACCGTCCAGACGTCGGCACAATTCAGCGACGACATCGGCCGTCTCGCCCTCCAGCCGAAAGCTCAGATCGCTGGCCTGAGCGCGTTCTGTGAAGAACGCTGCCGCCTCACTGACCTGGCCATCCTCGCCGGGTTCGGTGTTCAGGGTCCTGATGTCGTAACGCTGTTCCTCGGGCAGCCCCAGTGGCTCGCGGCTGGTGGCCAGCACCTGCACACCAGGCGCCTTCCGTAGCAGCTCGGCAGTGAAGACAGCCGCTTCGGCGATGACATGTTCACAGTTGTCCAGCACCAGCAACGCCGGCCGTGAGCCCAGCCCCTCACTGAGCTGGTCGATGGTGCTCGTCGTTCCGGCGGGCTCGGGCAGGCCGAGCAGGGCCGCCGCCAGGGAAGCGACGCGCTCACCCGAGCCGAGGTGGCCCTCCTGCGTCATCGCCAGCTCGGTCAGATCGATGAACCACGTGCCGCGCTCAAACTCAGATTCCTGTTGACGGGCGACGTGCAGTGCCAGGCGGGTCTTGCCCACACCACCGATCCCGGTCAGGGTGACCAGACGAGAGCCGGCGAGCAGCGCCTCGATCTGCTGGCTCTCGTGCTCTCGCCCGATCAACGTGCTGGTCTGGGCCGGAATGTTCGACCGTCCGGCCATCGACCCGGCCACTGGGCCGGGAACGGATTTCTGCGCCAAGGTCGCGTCATGGCGCAGAATGCGACCGTGCAGCTCCCGCGTTCGAGGGGCTGGATCGACGCCGAGGTCCTCAGCAAGACGCTGGCGCAGGGTCTCGAACAGCTCCAGCGACTCGTGTTGGCGGCCGACCTGATAGAGCGCGATCATCATCGAGCCCACGAGTCCCTCTCGGGCGGGGTACTCCTCGATGGCCCCGTTCGCCTGACTGAGTGCCCGCTGCGGGTCGCCCTGCTCCACGAGCGTCTCGACCAGGGCCTCCAGTGCATCACCACGCACCTCATGCAACTCCGCGACCACCGGCGCCAGCCAGACTTCATCGGCGACATCGCCGAAAGGATCACCGCGCCACACCTCCAGCGCCTCAGCGAGGGCCTCGACCTTCTGCAAGGACGAGCCCATCTGCCGCGCGTTCTCGACTGCACTCTTGAACCGCCCGGCGTCAAGGTCACCTCGTTCCACAGCGAGCCGGTAACCAACAGGGGTATGGGTCACCAGCTCGCGGGCGCCCGGTCGCGCTAGATCCAGGATCGTGCGCAACCGGGAGAGCTTGGCTTGCAGCACCTTCTTGGGGTTGGCGGGAAGGTCACCGCTCCAGAGGCGGTCGACCAAGGTGTCGGCCGATACCGGTTCGCCGTTGGTCGCAGCCAGCGAGGCCAGCAGCAGGCGCAGGTGGCGTTCAGCCACCTCTACCGGGACGCCCTCGTCGGTACGGAGCCGAACCGAACCCAGCACCTCGATCAGCATCTCACCACCCTAAGCCGCATGATCCAGTCGACGTCAGTTCAGCAATCGAGGACGAGCCGCGGCGTGCGTGACCACGAGCAGCAAGGCAGGATCGTCGCGTTGGACTCACGCTCCTTGTCCGTGAGCAAGGAGTCTCGGTGATCCGGGATGCCCTCGATCACGTCCGTCTCACAGGTTCCGCATACGCCTTCGCGACACGACGTGGGAATGCGGACCCCGAGGCGAGACGCAGCGTCGATGATGGACTGGCCAGGACCCACCGTGACGACGTGTCCCGTCCGGGCGAGGACGAGCTCGAACGGCTGGTCGGTGGCCGCGTTCGTGGGCACCTGTTCTCTCGCGCCGAAGCGCTCCACGCGCAACGTCCCGTCGGGCCAGCGTGCACAGCGTTCCTCGACAGCAGTCAGGAGCCCTTCGGGTCCGCAACAGTAGACGGCCAGGCCGGGTCGGGGGTCGCCGAGCGCGGCGTCGAGATCGAGTGGCCCGAAGCGATCCTGCGGACGAATGCACACGCGGTCTCCATCACGGCCGAGCTCGTCGACGAACGCCATCGAGTCGAGATGACGTCCCCCGTAGAGCAGTGTCCAATCGACCCCGTGCTCGGTGAGCTGGCGCGCCATCGGCAGGAGAGGTGTGATCCCGATCCCGCCCGCGATCAGTAGATAGGACTCGGCGTCGAAGGTCAGAGGGAAGTGATTGCGAGGCCCACGTACCTGCAGACGGTCGCCTTCGCTCAGCTCCTCGTGGATGAAGCGGGAGCCGCCGCGGCTGTGGGGATGGCGTAGCGCCGCCACTCTCCACTGCGACGCGTCGTCGACGTCGCCGCATAGTGAGTACTGGCGTTCCAGGCCCGGAGCGAGCAACAGGTCGATGTGGGCGCCGGCGGACCATGATGGCAGCGGGTGACCACCCGGATCGGTGAGCACCAAGGAGAGGACGCCGTCGGCTTCGCGATGGATGCGCTCCACCACGACGTGACGGGCGTGCGCCGATCGCACGTCCTGGCCCGCGTCGGCAGTAGGCAGTGTGAGGCGCTGAGACACCGGCACACCGTAGCCAGCACAAGACTGACAGATGTATCAGTTGACAACGTGTGAGCTGGTGGATGGTTCCTTGGGCTGCGGAGCCGCGCCATGAAGGAACAGGGCGAGCACCAGGTCACTCGGATCGCGCGCATCCGCCGCGACACTGCGGCTGCTGCCGGCGACCACCACGATGGACAGGAGTGCGTCGGCCAGCCACGCTGCAGGCAGGTCAGAGCGGATCTCTCCGCGTTCCTGGGCTTCAACGATGAAGTCCACGACCGGCCGTACGTGTTTGATCCATGCTCGGACCAGCTGACGGTCGTAGTAGTCCTCGCCGCGGGTCAAACGGTGGAGCACCCGGGTGTACTCCAGCGTGGTCTTGACGACGTTGGTGAGTACACTCTCCGCGGTCGGGTGCTCGAGTGCGTCGTGGAAGGTCGCGTCGAGCTCGCACAGGGTCTGCTCGATCGCTGCGTGTCGCATCACGTCGTGGCTGGCGAAGTGCCGAAACAGGGTGATGCGTGCAACATCGGCCGCAGCTGCGACGTCGGTTCCGGAGGGTTGCGCATGACCTGATCGGATCAGATCGAGATAGGCCGCCAGGATTCGCTCGCGGTTGTCGGCTGCGTCAGCGCGCATGAGGCATCACCTGGCCTAGCCTGGACAGGCCCGTCGACGTGGCGACGTCGGGCGTCGCCGCAGCCCGCCCCGCGCGGCTGGTTTCCGGCGTCCTGATCGGGTGGCGCTGCCACGGTTCTCGGCCATGATCGCCGTGATACCGCGGTCACGAGACGCCACGGTTCTGACCTTCCCAGTGCGGGGCGCGGAGCTCTCGCTTCAGGACCTTGCCTGCACCGGACTTCGGCAGAGCGTCGTGGAACTCGAAGCTGCGGGGCAGCTTGTAGTTGGCGATCCGCGGTCGGCAATGCGCGATCAGGTCCTCCTCGGTGAGCGCGTCATCGGTTCTCGGGACCACAGCGGCGTGCACTCGCTCGCCCCACCGTTCGTCGGGTACGCCGAAGACTGCACACTCGTGCACCTCGGGATGCTGGTAGATCGCGTTCTCGACCTCACTGCAGTACACGTTCTCTCCGCCGGACACGATCATGTCCTTCACGCGATCGATGATGTAAAGATATCCCTTGTCATCCATGATGGCCGCGTCCCCAGAGCGGTACCAGCCCTCTCGGAGCGCTTGCTCGCTCTCCTGCGGCCTGTTCCAGTACTCTCTCATGAAGTTGGGACCACGGGCGTAGAGCTCGCCGGGTTCCTCGGGCTTGCACACCGATGCTCCGTCCGCGCGGCGCACCTCGACCTCGACGCCCACGATCGGCCGGCCCGCTGACTCCAGAAGGCGGGCATCCTCGCCACGTCCGCTCACTGCTGCCCGGTGCTCCGCCGGACCCAGGACAGCGACGAGCGGAGAACCTTCGGTCATGCCGTACCCCTGATACCAGTCACAGGGGAACTGCTCCATGGCCAGCCGGAGCAGCTCCGACGGCATCGGTGAGGCGCCGTAGAGGATCGAGCGCAGGGCCGACATGTCATGGGTCTGCACATCGGGGTGATGCACCACCATGTTCACCATGGTGGGGACCAGCAGAGCACGAGTCACGCGGTGCTCAGACATCGCGCTCAGCCAGGCACCGGGTTCGAACGCTGGAAGCATCACGTGCGTCCCGCCGATCCAGGTGAGCGCATAGGTCGACGCGCCGTCGGCGAGGTGGAACATCGGTGCCGCGTGCAGATAGCTGTCCTCGGTGGTGTAGCCGAGTGCGATCAGCGTGTTCTTCGCATTGTGGACCAGACTGCGATGCGTCAGGATCACGCCCTTGGGAAATCCCGTGGTGCCTCCTGTGTAGAACAGGCCAGCAGCTGCATCGGGATCGACGCCTCGTGCGGTCTCGCCCGGTTCTGCACAGAGCTCGGCGAAGGTGAGCAGGCCCTCGGACGGTTGCGGGGCCGTGCCCGCATGGACCAGCTGCAGGGGCGTCTGTGCGGCCTCGGCGAGCTGTCGCCCCACTTCCACGAACGCATCGTCGACGATGAGCACGCGGGTCTTCGAGTCATCGAGAATGAATGCCATCTCCGACGGGGCGAGACGCACGTTGAGATCGTTCAGGACTCGCCCTGAACGAGGCACCCCGAGCCAAGCCATGAGGTGCTCGGCAGAGTTGAGGGCCAGCAGACCGACCACGTCGCCTTGCTCCAATCCGAGACGGTCCAGGCCTGCGTCGAACGCCGCCACCTGATCACGCAGCTGGCGGTAGGTCCAGCGGCGGTCCCCGTCGACGACGGCGATGCGGTCGCCGTGCAGCAACGCTGCTCGCTCGAGTGGTGCGTTCAGGTTCTCGGACATCTGCTCAACCAACTTCCGCATGGTTCAAGGGATCGACCGTCGACGACGGTTCGGCTCAGCCGGGCTCAGATCGTGAGGCCGGGCGGCCAAGGTAGTGCGCAGAAGTGATGACCGAGTATCAGTTCAGAACCCGCCGAGCTCGCCGCTGATACACGGCTATCAGATCGCAGCCCTACCTTCGTGCGCAGCGGCCGGACCACTGCCCGCACTTCTACAGGCACGGTCGCATCCCGCGGGACTGGTGAACAGTCCACATCCCATCTTGAGGAAGAACACCGATATGTCACCGAACGCAAGCGCTGCCGCCACGGCACAGGTCATGCGGCAGGTCACCGAAGAGCTGTTCAACGCGGCCAACTTCGACCGACTCGACGAGCTGGTTGCCGCCGACTTCCTGGAGCACTCCCCCATGCCCGGAGTCCGTCCCGATCGGCAAGGGCTGGTCGAGATGATCAAGCGCGGCCGCGAGGGCCTCAGCGAGACCCACACACAGATCCATGAGCTCATTGCCCAGGGCGATCGTGTCGCGGCACGCTGGACCACCACCGGTCGCCACACCGGTCGGTACTTGGAGGTCCCCGCCACCGGACGAGAGATCACGATCCACGGCATGAGTTTCGGTCGCGTTGCCGGTGGCAAGCTCGTTGAACACTGGACGCAGGTCGACACGTTCGGAGTCCTCGACCAGCTGGAGAACGATCGGACGAACTGACGCACGAGGCGCACTGGTGTCACGTCGCGATGGCTCATCGCCCTCCGTGTTGCACCAGCTCACCAGGTGTGGTCAGCCGACACTGTCAGGACGGCCCGCTCAATGCGGCCTGCAAGGGTGCCGGATCGAAGAGCTCGACGACTCTCTCGATCAGCCCGTCGCGTACGTGCAGGAAGAGCACGTACGCGCTCCGGAACGACACACCATCTGAGGAGAGTGTCGCATCGAAGTCGTAACGACAGACGACCGTCGTCGGCGTCTCGGCCAGCGTGTCGATGCTCAGATTCTCCACGCGCGTGTTCACCAGCATGTCCGCGGCCTGCGCGTACAACGCGACGATCTGCTCGCGTCCTTCGTGGCGCCGGCCCAGGCTTTCGGGCGCGAAGGGCACCTCGTGTACGGCTCCGTCGCTCAAGAGCGCGTGCACCGCGTCGAAGCGCGCTTCATCCATGGCCCGCAGATATCTCGCGGCCAGATCGAGGCTGGCGTCGCGTGTCGTCCGGGTCACTGCTGAAGCCTTCGATTCTGCACGAGCGGCAGTCGATTGCGGGCCGTTGCGACCCCCGAGGCAGGCAGTGCGTCATCCGGATTCTCGGTCATGGTGCTCCTCTTGTGTCCATCGTCAGAGCGACTGTCCGCCGCACGTCGGGCGGTCAATGTAGAGCAGGTAAGTGGTGCCCGGGTATCGGTTGGCCTTCGCGCCGCTACTGACACACACGTATCAGATTCCGTTCGTACGGTGCGTTCGCCGGTCGGCGACGATCACTCTCGATTCGCCCCTCAACCCCGTGGCCGGCGGCCCGACCCCTGACAGTGAGGAAGACCATCGACATGTCACCCACAGCAACCGTTGCAGGCCCGCGCACCATCGCCGGGCTCACCGTAGAGGACATCGACAGCATCATCGCTGACGGCCGTGCTCTGCCAGCGGCCTTCTACACCTCGCCGGAGTTCCGAGCACTCGAGGACGAGATGATCTTCGCTCATGCGTGGCAGCTGGTGGGCAGCCGGCTCGACTTCGCTGCGGCCGGCGACTACGTCACCACGAAGATCGCACAGGTGCCTGTCGTAGTGGTTCGCGATGACTCCGGCGAGCTCAACGCCTTCGTCAACGTGTGCCGGCACCGTGCAAGCACGGTGATGGAGGGCTCTGGCAGCTGTCGGCGGATGCAATGCGGCTACCACGGATGGACATATGGCCTCGACGGCAGTCTTCGAGGTGTACCCAAGTTCGCCGAGGGCAACCTTCCCCCGTTCGAGACGCTGGGGCTCCGACCGATCCACCTCGAGACGTTCGCCGGTCTGGTCTTCGTGGCGCTGGAGCCGATTGAGACCCTGGCCGAACAACTCGGGGACATGCCACAGATGTTGGAACGCGCCGGTTACGACTTCCCCTTCGACAATCCGGACCTGGAGCTGCAGTCGCTCGGCGGTCCAGCCGACTACGACGGTGTGGTCCGCGGGAACTGGAAGGTCTTCTACGAGAACAGCAGCGAGTGCTATCACTGCCCCTCGGTTCACCAGGAGACGGTCTGCGAGGTCATGCGTGATGAGGACATCCAGATCGAGGTCAACCCGACCGGCCGCTTCGGGATGGTCGCGGGGCTGCCGCTCAAGCCCGAGTGGCAGGAGCGGGTGCCATCAGGAAAGGCCGGCAGCCCGTTCGGGTTCGCGATCTACTCCTTCTGGCCGAACACGATCCTGTTCAGCGGACATGCCGGGGAGCACCTGACGCGTTACGAGCCGGCCGGGCCGGGAGGTGTTCGCTACTGGGCGCGCAGCTACAGCCGACCGGACCAGGATCTCGGAGTGCTGAACGAGATGCTCGACGTGCTCTTCGTCAAGGGCAACGACGAGGACATGGCCGTGGTCGAGGCCACACAGACCGGCCTGGAATCCGGCTACTACTCCCCCGGGCCTCTCATGCAGGGTCCCGAGCGCGTCATCGGGTCCTTCCAACGGCACGTCTGGGACGCGTTGCGACCTGCTCTCGCCGAAGGAGCGTGATCGCATGCCGATGCACACCGAACCGCTGCCCATCGATCCCACCCCTGAGCGCGCGGACGCCGTGATGGTCCCGATGCGCGATGGTGCGCGGCTAGAGACCGACGTCTACCGTCCCGCCCGTCCGAACGGCGGTCCGGCTGTCGTGATCCGCACGCCCTACGGGCACCGGAGCGCGCTGACGTTCCTGCCCCTGGTCGCTGAGTACCTCAACGAACGCGGCTATGCCGTGGTCACCCAGGATGTCCGGGGCACCGGGGGCTCTGAGGGTGACTTCAGACCGTATGTCGAGATCGACGACGGTTACGACACCCTGGACTGGGTTGCCGCGCAGCGGTGGTCGAACGGCGGCGTCGTCATGCTCGGTGATTCCTACTTCGGGCTGACGCAGTGGGCTGCTATCGCGTCCGGGCATCCCGCCCTGCGGGCAGTGGCGCCGCGCGGCATCTCGACCAACGGCCCTCGCGACGTGATCTACACCAACGGTGCGTTCAACCTCGCGATGATGACCTTCTTCGCGACGATGACGGTCGACGGTCGCCTTTATCCGTACACCTTGCCGCTGGATTGGCAGACACGCCCATTGCAGGATCTGCTGAGCAGTTGGCTGCCCGGCCGGACGTCCTCGTCGTTCGAGGAGTGGCGGCAGGCGCAGCCAGGAGACCGCTACTGGCGCCAGGAGCACTTCTGGCGGGTCCGGGCCGATCAGATCCGAATCCCTGGGATGCACCTGACGGGCTGGTACGACGAGTACCGCAGCTCACAGATCAGCGATTGGCGCGTCGCCGGCCGATCGACACGATCCAACCAGTATCTGCGTATCGACGTCGCCGACCACACCGGCAACCAGCTCCCACCCCACGGCGACACGTTCGTGGACTTCCACGAGACCGAGAAGGGAATCCGCGACTACCTGCCTCGCTACCTTGATCCGATCGTCGCCTTCTACGATCGCGAGGCACGAGGGATGGTCGACGAGTCGTTGCCGCCCGTCCGCGTCGAGGTCGTCGAGGGCGGCATCTGGGAAGGCGAGACCTGGCCACCGCCGTCGGCCAGGAACAAGCGATTCCATCTGGCCGACGGTGCAGCAGCAGCGAAGGGGCCGGACGGAGGCGCGCTGGCCGACAGCTCTGACTCTGACGAGCACATCGAACGTTGGACCCACGATCCCGATGATCTGGTGCCCTTCCTGGCCGAAGACCCGATCCAGGGTCTCTACGGCGGCCTACCGGACGAACGACCGGTCGAGGAACGTCCCGATGTCCTGACCTTCACCAGCGAGGCCATGCGGATTCCGCTCGACCTGATGGGGTTTGCGCAGACGAGCCTTCAGGTCAGTGGTGACGCTCCGGTCATCCAGGTCACCGCCAAGCTCGTCGACGTCTTTCCCGACGGCCATGCCCGACGCATCACCGAAGGAGTCCACCAGCTGGAGCGACCCGATCCGACCGAGCCCGTGGTGGTAAAGCTCTCCGACATCGGGTACCGCATCCTTCCTGGCCATCGACTTCGGCTCGAGATCGCGGCGAGCTGCTTCCCGCGATGGATGCCGGTCATCGATCCCGAGGGCGATTCGTGGACGGCGACCACCGGGGCCCCGGTCGAGTACCAGTTGCGCGTCGGTGGCGGCGCCCGTTCACACCTCGATGTGACGGTCACTGAAGGCGAGCTATGAGCAGGAGATGGCCCGAGGAGGGACGGTGGTCTCGGTGATCGAGTAGCCGCTACGCACGAGCTCGGCTACGTGATCGCACTCCCCTACCTCGGCGGACCGCCGACGAACGACGATGCCGCTGAGCTACTCGCCGGTGGCCGCCCACAGAGGCGCGACAAGCAAGGGCGCGCCCGAAAGGAGGCTCGATGTCTGAGTCAAGGCGGGGGAATGAAGACGAGCGCCACGGCTCGAGCCGGCCGGACCCGAGGTCACAAGAACGAGCGGACATCGACCGGGAGGTCCTGAGGCGAACCAAGAACGCCAAGCGCAATGCTTGGGTACTCTGGGTGTTCCTGGGCGGATTCAACGCGCACCTCGCGTACCTCATTCCAGGCAGGAAAGGCATCCTCATCCTGGTGTTCACGACGGTCGCCGGTGTGCTCACGCTCGGGATCGTCGTGGTGTGGATCTGGTGCTTCAACTGGATTCCGCTGATGATGAGCTCCACGTTCGATCGCCATCGCACGCTCGTGCAAGCCGAGGTCGAAGAAGCGGTGCTGAACCCCTAGCGAGGCATTCACTCACTGGCGTCTTGCTCACCAAGGAGGGTGCGGGCGACCTCACGCACGTAGTCGGCCTGAGACGAGGTGCTTTCAGAGTTCACGGCGTGAATACCCGACGGCGAGAGCAGCTCCAGGTAGACGTACTGCAGACAGGACCCGATGAGCATCGCACCGACCACGGACCAGGATCGGCGATCTGGCAGACGTCCGATCCGGTGTTCGGCTTCGAGGTAAGCCGCGACCTCCTGGACACCCGTCAGTGGCGTCAACGGATCACCGCTGAGGTCAGAGACCTTCCCTCCGGTGAACCAGGATCGAAGTTCTGGATCGCCGAGGATCGATCCCACGATGGGTATGACCTCACGGAAGAAGCCGATCACCTCGTTCATGAGCGTGATGAGGTTCTGCTCGACGGTGTTCGCGCCCACCACATCGGTGAGTCCCTCAGCGTGATGGCGTATCCCTTGGGTGGCCGTCACGAACGCCTCGACAATCAGCTCAGACCGGTTGGTGAAGTGGTTGTAGATGCTGCCTTCCGACACACCAGCGTGACGGGCCACCACCTTCGTCGTGGTGGTCCGCACGCCGTGTTCACGCATGCATTCCAGGGTTGCGGTGACGATGCGCTGGCGCATGGGGGTCGTCTCTGCCATTCCCGCAGCGTACCTGAGTGGGTGCTCACCCATGCTAATCTGAGTGAGTACCCACTCATCGTAGGAGCGACCATGAACGACACTCACGGCCCTGCCTTCAGCGACCCCGAGCCCCATGGGTTCATCTATCTCGGCTTCAACGCCGAGGAACCCCAGCGGGCACCGCTCTACCGGACAACGCCTCGACGGCGCGAGGCGGCCGCCCGCCTGCTCGAAGCGGCGGAAGTCATCACCGATGAGCCCCACGTGGAATCGGTCCGAGCGTTCCGCGCCCATCTGGTACCCCCGATACCTGGAGCCCCCAGACATGACCTGGCGATGCTCATCCGTACCACCGGTCAGGGCGACCTCGAGTCCGTGCGCCAGCACAAGCAGATCACCGACCTTGGCGGCCGGGAAGTCCTCGTGGGTCACAACGCCGCCCGCTTCGGGCACACCGAGTCCGATGACGGTGCGGTGTTCCTGTTCAACCATTTCACGGTGACCGGCGATGCCGACCCCGTCCAGGCGTGGCTGAGCTTGACCCGTTGGTACGTCTCCAAGATCGGCGTCGACAACTCCACCGCCTTGCGCACAGTCGGCCCGGGATTCCCCTTGGTGAACTACGCGAGGTTGCCGTCCAACCCGCCCAAGTTCCTCCTGAACCAGCTCCTGCGGCCGAGCTTTCACCGCGTGGTGAGAGGCACGCTGAAGCGTCACGAGATGCAGGCATTTCCGGGCTTCTACCGGATGCTGTAGCGGCTCGCGCGACAGTCAGGCAAGACCCCACGCGAGACATGGCCTCAGACGGTGCGTCCGGGCGGGGCAGCGCGTTGGCTAGTAACTGACCGGATGGTATAGTTACGATACAAGCAGCGCCGACACGACGAGGAGTTCGAGGCATGAAGAGATGGATGCTGCTGGCGGGCGCAATCGTGATGGAGGTGATCGCCACGTTGTCGCTTCGAGCGTCCCAGGACGCTCCGTGGTGGTTGGTCGCGGTCGTCTTGGGCTATCTCGCCGCGTTCGTCCTGTTGGCTCTGACCCTGCGCGAGGGCATGCCGGTCGGGGTCGCCTATGGCGTCTGGGCCGCCAGTGGCATCGCCCTGACCGCAGTGCTTGCCGCACTCATCTTCGGTGATCCTTTCACCGCAGCGATCGCAGCCGGTATCGCCTTGATCATCGGTGGAGTCCTGTTGGTCGAGCTCGGTTCCCAGCGCGCCAATCATCGCGCGGAGGTGTCGGCATGATGTGGCTGACGCTCGCGGGCGCGATCGTCCTGGAGGTCATAGCGACCCTGTCCTTGCGTGCCTCTGACGGGTTCCGCAAGCGCATCTGGATCATTCCCGTGCTGGCCGGCTATGCGGCGGCGCTGACGCTGCTCGGCGTCACCTTGTCGATGGGCATGGCGGTCGGTGCCGCCTACGGGATCTGGGCCGCCTGCGGCATCGCTGCGGTGGCGATTCTGGCTAAGTTCATCTTCGATGATGCCCTCACCGCGATGATGGGCGTCGGCATCGCCCTGATCGTCACTGGTGTCTTGATCATCGAACTGGCAGGAGCAACTCACTGAGGTGACGCCCCATGAGACCCAGCAAGCGTTCCAAGGTCCTGCAGGCGGCCCTGCAGCTGGCGGGTGACGTGGGGATTCGCGGCCTGACGATCGACGCTGTGGCCGCTGAGGCCGGCCTCACCAAAGCCGGCGTTCTCTATCACTTCTCCCATCGGGACGATCTCATCACTGCCGTTCTCGATCACATTGCCGACAGCTGGGAAGAACAGGTCACCGAAGCGCTCGGCACCCACCCTGACCAGGGCACAGCGACCGACCGCGTGATCGCCTTCGCGACCGCCGCCGCCACGACTCCGCCACAGTCGGCAGAACTGGCAGTGCTCATCGATGCGATGCGTTACGAACACAGCAGAGGCCGTTGGCGTGCCCTGGTGCGCCGGTGGACCGACGACCCCGATCAGCCCTTGTCCACCGAGCAACGCATCGCGCTCTTGGCAGCCGACGGTCTCTGGCTCAACAACACCACGGCCAGCACCGACCTGTCACCGGAGGAACATCAGGCGACCCTGAACCGCATCCGCGAGATGAGCGCGATGCGCCGACCGGCATGGAAACACCCCACGATTCAAATGAACCGCGGGGTATAGATCCTGGTGTCCGAGGGGGGACTTGAACCCCCACAGCCCTATCGGGCCACTAGCACCTCAAGCTAGCGCGTCTACCTATTCCGCCACCCGGACTCGAGTGTTGCGCACCAGCGGCGCGCGATCGCCAACTCTAGCAAACCGGCTCGCAAGCCCACGCAGGGGTCGTCGGGCGACGCACCGCTGCCTGGCGTGCCGATGAGCTGGCGATAGCATGGACGAGGCCCCGGGAAGTATGAGTTCCCGGGGCCTCTGTGATCCAAGCGTGATGCTCTTGGGATCAGTCACGGTTCGAGGGGTTCGGTCCACCATCCGCATCACCGGGTGGCGGCCTGCTGCCGAAGCAGCTGGCCTGGATCCGAATCTTCGATCCGATCGGCTCTCCCGAAGGAGTGCGTGAGACAGTTCTACGCCCGCGGCCACCCGTGCGCAAGGGGTTCTCGCTCCCTACCTTCAGTATTCTCACGTCGTCCACAGTGCCGCGGCAGATACGCACAGGCGCCGGGCGCTTCTGCACAGGACTGTCCACACCTTGTGCACATGTGGGGTCATATGAGGTGGCTGAGGGCGTGGATCGTCACCCCGGCGAGGGCTCCCACCACGGTCCCGTTGATCCGGATGAACTGCAGGTCGCGACCCACGTGCAGCTCGATGCGTTGCGCCGTCTCCTTGCCGTCCCAGCGGTTCACCGTGGCCGAGATGATCGTGGCCACCTCCGAGCCGTAGCGCTCCACGACGTACGCGGCGGCATCGGCTGCCAGAGCATCGACCCGCTCCCCCAACGTCGTGTCCTCCTGCAGTCGTTCGGCGAGCATGCGCAGCTCCTCCAGGGCGCGTCGCCTCACCAGGCCGTCCGGGTCCTCCAGGGACCCGATGATCGCCTGCCGCAGGGCGTCCCAGATGGCCACCGACGTCCGTGCCACCTGAGGCTGGGTGAGCACACGATGCTTGAGACGCTCAGCCCGCTCCTGGGTCTGCTCGTCGTACTGCAGGTCGTCAGCCAGGTCGGCCAGCCAGTGGTCCAGCGCCTGCCGGGCGCGATGGTCCGGGTCGTCGCGGATCTCCTGGACCCAGGTGACCGCCTCCTCGTGCAGACGCACGGCCACGCGGTCGTCGATCCACTGCGGAGTCCACCACGGCGCCCGCTCCACGACGAGCCCGGTCACCTCGTGCTCGTTCAGCAGCAACCAGCGGTGCAGCTCGGTGAGCGTCAGGTCCACCAGACCCACGTGAGCACCCTCGTCCACCACCTCCTTGAGCGCCTGCCCGACGACCGGGCTGAGCGGCTCCTCCAGCAGGCGCGGGATGATCGCCTCGCCCACCACGGCACTGACGTCCTCCGGCTTGATCCGCCCCAGCGCACGAGCCGCCATGCGCGAGCCCTCGTCCACCACCCGTTCGGAATGCCGGCCGTCAGCCAGCCATGCACCCGTGCGCGCTGCCAGACCGGCACCCAGGATCCGCTCCTTGACGACGTCGGCCCGCAGGAAGTTCTCCGTCACGAACTCCTGCAGGCTCTCCCCCAGTGTCTCCTTGCGTCGCGGGATGATCGCCGTGTGCGGGATCGGCAGCCCCAGGGGGTGACGGAACAGCGCGGTGACGGCGAACCAGTCGGCGATCGCCCCCACCATCCCGGCCTCCGCTGCGGCGTTGACGTACCCCCAGCCGCCGTCTCGCTCACGCGTCAGGACGTAGATGACGGCCGCCACCACCAGCAGAGAGGTGGCCACGATGCGCATCCGTCGCAGCCGGCGACGACGCTCGACGTCGGCTGCGGAGGATCCGATGCTGAGCCCCGGTACAGGGACTGACTGTGTGCTCACGGCACGAGCGTAGTGAGCCCGGCCGCGCTTCCTGACCTGCGTAGACTCACCGCCATGCGCTTCAACGACGGCGCGGGGAGCACGTCGACGCCGCCGACCTCTGGGCCCAGCCGGCGCCTGATCGGCGTGGAGGTCTGGATCGTCCTCGGGCTGTCGCTCGGGCAGTCGGCGGTCTATGCCGTCGTCAGCCTCGTCGCCCAGCTGACGCGCGGCCCGCTGAGGGACTCCATCGCGACCCTCAACTCCTCGCGCAGCGACCGACAGTGGCTCGACCTGACCTACCAGCTGCTGGGCATCGGCTTCGCGATCGTCCCCGTCCTCCTGGCGCTCTACCTGCTCTGGCGCGACGACCCCAAGCTGGTGCGCGGGATGGGCCTGACCGATGCGCGCCCCGTCCGCGCGATGAGTCACGGTCTGCTGCTGGCCGCGGTCATCGGCCTGCCGGGCATCGGAGTGTACTTCGGCGGCCGGGCACTCGGTGTCACTGCGGAGATCCTCACCGTCCCAGAGAACGTCTACTGGTGGACGATCGTCATCCTCGTGCTCGCCGCTCTGCAGAACGCCCTCCTGGAGGAGGTCGTCATGGTGGGCTACCTGTTCACCCGGCTCGGCCAGCTCGGGTGGGGCCGCTGGCAGATCATCGTCACCAGTGCCGCCCTGCGCGCCACCTATCACCTGTACCAGGGGTTCGGGCAGGCCGTCGGGAACTTCGTCATGGGGCTGGTGTTCGGCTGGTGGTACCTGCGCACGCGCCGGGTCCTGCCACTCGTCATCGCCCACACGGTCCTCGACGTGTTCGCGTTCGTGGGGGTTCTGCTGGTCGGCAGGCAGCTCGGTCTGCGCTGACGGTTCTGCGGTGGCACCGCCTAGACTGGCCGCGCCGTGAAGCTCTCCTTCGATTCCGCGCTACCGATCACCGAGCGCCGCGACGACATCGCCGACGCCCTGCGCGACCACCAGGTGGTCGTCGTGGCGGGTGAGACCGGGTCCGGCAAGACGACGCAGCTGCCCAAGATCGCGCTGCAGACCGGCCGCAAACGCATCGCCCACACGCAGCCGAGACGCATCGCGGCCCGGTCCGTGGCCCGCCGCATCGCCCAGGAGTGCGAGGTGGAGCTGGGCACGGAGGTCGGCTACGCCGTGCGGTTCGACGACACCTCCACCCCCGACACCGCCGTCCGCCTCGTGACCGACGGTCTCCTGCTGGCCGAGATCAACCACGACCCCGAGCTGAGCCGCTACGACTGCATCATCATCGACGAGGCACACGAGCGGACCCTGTCCATCGACTTCCTGCTCGGCTACCTCAAGCGACTTCTCCCCCGCCGGCCCGACCTCACGGTCGTCATCACGTCCGCGACCATCGACGTCGAGCGGTTCGGCGAGATGTTCGACGCCCCCGTCATCGAGGTCAGCGGACGCACCTATCCGGTGGAGGTCCGCTACCGGCCGCCCGACAGCGAGGACGGGATGCTCGACGCCATCTCCTCGGCCGTCGACGAGCTTCCCCGTGAGGGCGACATCCTGGTGTTCCTGTCCGGTGAGCGGGAGATCCGCGACGCCGCCGACGTGCTGGCAGGCCGCAAGCTCTCCCGCACCGAGATCCTCCCCCTCTACGGCCGCCTGTCCACGCAGGACCAGCAGAAGATCTTCAGCAGCCACACCGGGCGACGCATCGTGCTGGCCACCAACGTCGCCGAGACGTCGTTGACCGTGCCGGGCATCCGCTACGTCATCGACACCGGCTACGCGCGCATCTCCCGCTACAGCCAGCGGCTCAAGGTGCAACGCCTGCCCATCGAGCCGATCTCACAGGCGAGCGCCGCCCAGCGGGCCGGCCGCTGCGGGCGGGTGGCCGACGGCATCTGCATCCGCCTCTACGCCGAGGACGACCACGACGCCCGGCCGGAGTTCACCGACCCGGAGATCCAGCGGACCAACCTCGCCTCGGTGCTGCTGCAGATGGCCTCGCAGGATCTCGGCGACATCGACGAGTTCCCGTTCCTCGACCCACCGGACTCACGGGCCGTCAGCGACGGGCTGAACCTGCTGCGCGAGCTCGGGGCGCTCACGCGACGTCGCGGCGGGGGTCCCGGGCCGGGGGCGGCACAGGACACAGATCGCCTGACCCGCCTCGGCCGCGCCATGGCCGGCCTGCCGCTGGACCCCCGCATGGCGCGGATGCTCTTGGCGGCCGACCGCCAGGGTTGCCTCGCCGACGTGCTCGTGGTGGTCTCGGCGCTGTCCATCCAAGATCCACGCGAACGGCCGCTGGAGCAGACCCAGGCCGCCGACGCCAAGCACGCCCGCTTCCGCCAGCCTGACTCCGACTTCCTCTCCTACCTCACCCTGTGGACCTACCTGCAGGAGAAACGACGCGAGCTGTCCGGCAACGCCTTCCGCCGGATGTGCAAGGAGGAGTTCTTGCACCACCTGCGCATCCGCGAGTGGCAGGACGTGCACGCCCAGCTGCGCCGCACCGCCAAGGAGCTCGGCATGCGGCCGGGCAAGCTCGGCGCCGATCCCGACGACGTGCACCGCGCCCTGCTGACCGGGCTGCTCTCCCACATCGGGCTGCGCGAGGCAGACGGCAAGGAGTACCTCGGGGCTCGCGGCGCGAAGTTCATGGTGTTCCCGGGATCTGGGCTGGCCAAGAAGCCACCCCGCTGGATCGTCGCCGGCGAGCTGGTGGAGACCAGCCGCCTGTGGGGGCGCGACGTCGCCAAGGTGGAACCTGCCTGGATCGAGCAGGCTGCCACCCACCTGGTCAAGCGCCAGTACGCCGAGCCGCACTGGTCGTCGCGCCGCGGCGCTGCCATGGCCAAGGAGCGTGTCACCCTCTACGGCGTGCCACTCGTGGCCGACCGGCTCGTGCCGCTCTCCCGGTCCGACGCCGCCCTCGCCCGTGAGCTGTTCATCCGGCACGCCCTGGTGGACGGCGAGTGGCGCACACAGCACTCCTTCTGGCACGAGAACCAGCGGATGCTCGCCGACAGCGAGGAGGTCGAGGACCGGGTGCGTCGACGCGGCCTGCGGGTCGACGACGAGACGCTGTTCGCCTTCTACGACGGAAGAGTCCCAGCCGACGTCGTCTCGGTCCGCCACTTCGACTCCTGGTGGAAGAAGACCCGTCAGCAGCAGCCGGACCTGCTCACCTTCGACCCGGCCCTCGTGGCGGTGGACGTGGAGCGTCTGGACGAGGACTTCCCCACCACGTGGAGCTCCGAGAGCAGCGACTACACCGTCAGCTACGCCTTCGAGCCGGGCACCGAGAGCGACGGCGTCACGCTCGACGTCCCCCTCGACGACTTGCTCACGCTCGACGCCCGCGAGTTCGTCTGGAACGTCCCCGGCCATCGCATCGAGCTGGTCACCGAGCTCATCCGTTCACTCCCCAAGCCGTTACGACGCCAGCTCGTCCCGGCACCGCAGCGCGCACAGGAGCTCGTCGCCGCCATGGACCCTGCGGCGAACGACCTCACCGCCGAGCTGGTCCGCCAGATCGGGCGACGCACCGAGGCACGTGTCAGCGCCGACGACTTCGACCTGACGGCTATTCCGGCCCACCTGCGGGTCGTCTTCCGGGTGCTCGACACCGACGGCGCCGAGCTGGCCCGCGGACGCGACCTCGACGTCCTGCGCCAGCAGCTGGAGCCGCAGCTGCGTCGCGACCTGGACAGAGCCGCCGCGCAGGAGGAACAGACCGGGCTGACGTCGTGGACGGTGGGCACCATCGAGCCGGTGCTCAGAGCCGGCCAGGTGGACGGCTTCCCCGCCCTGGTGGACGAGGGCAGCACAGTCGCGTTGCGGGTGCTGCGCACCCAGGTGGAGCAGGACGTGGCGATGGTGCGCGGCCAGGCTCGGCTCCTCTCGTTGCTGCTGCCCACGACCACGCCACGCATCGGCAAGGCCCTCGACATGCGTCAGAAGCTCACCCTCGCCGCGGCGCCCTACCGAGACCCCGCCGCCGTCATCGATGACGCCCGTCTGGCAGCGCTCGACGACCTCGTGGCCCGTCACGGCGCGGCGTGGGACGAGGCCGGCTTCGACACGCTACGCGAGACCGTGCGCCCTGACGTCCACGAGGTCACCGAGTCCGTGGTGCTGGACGTCGTGCGCACCTTGGAGGCCCTGGCCGACGTCTCGCCCGGCGACGACGAGGCAGGTGAGGATGTTCGTGCACAGGTCAGCTGGCTGGTGTTCGAGGGATTCGTCCGCGAGGTCGGACGGGCACAGCTGCGTCGCCTGCCCGTCTACCTGCGCGCGGCGAGACGTCGCCTGGACAATCCCACGGCGCCACCGGCCCACGACGTGCAGGACCTCGAGGCCGAGCTGCACGAGATCACCGAGGGCTGGTCACCGCTGCGCCGCCTGGCGCCGGACGTGCAGCAGGCCCGGTGGGCGCTGGAGGAGCTGCGGGTGAGCCTGTATGCGCAGAACCTCCGCACCGCTCATCCGGTCTCGCACAAGCGCGTCCGCGCCATGCTCGACTCGCTCCAGAACGGGTAGCGGTCTCAGCCGACGTCGAGCAGGTCGATGATGAAGATGAGGGTCTTACCGGAGAGACGGTGACCGCCGCCCGCAGGGCCGTAGGCGAGCTCGGGTGGGCAGATGAGCTGGCGACGTCCGCCGACCTTCATGCCCGGGACGCCCTCCTGCCAGCCGGCGATGAGGTGTGGGAGTGGGAACTTGGCGGACTGTCCGCGGTCCCACGAGGCGTCGAACTGCTCCCCGGTGTCGAACTCGACACCCACGTAGTGGATGTCGACGACGCCGCCGGGCACGGCCTCGGCGCCATCACCGACGGTGATGTCCTTGATCTGCAGCTCAGTGGGCGCCGGGCCCTCGATGAAGTCGACTTCAGGCTTGGAGGTCATGGTCCCGATCCTCGCACAGCCACCCTCTCTGACAGGATCGGCCCATGCGCGCGACCGTTCTGCACTCCCCCGGCGACATCAGGCTCGACACCCTCGACGACCCACGGCTCATCGACGACACCGACGCCATCGTGCGCGTGGTCGCCGCCTGCGTCTGCGGTAGCGACCTGTGGCCCTACCGCGGCCTCAACGGCGACCAGGGTGAGCCGCAGCAGATCGGGCACGAGTTCGTCGGCGTCGTCGAGCAGGTCGGGTCCGCGGTCGCCGGCCTCACACCGGGCACCTTCGTGATCGCGCCGTTCCTCTACAGCGACAACACCTGCGCGTTGTGCGCCAAGGGCGTGCAGAGCTCGTGCGTCAACGGGGGCGGGTACGACGGCTGCCAGTGCGAGCTCGTGCGGGTGCCCTTCGCCGACGGCACGCTCGTCACGGTGCCGTCACCGGTCGACGAGGCCCTGGTGCCCCACCTGCTGACGCTCTCCGACGTCCTGCCGACCGGCCATCATGCGGCGGTCTCGGCTCGCGTCACCGAGGGCGGCACGGCCGTGGTGGTCGGTGACGGCGCCGTCGGGCTCAGCGGTGTCCTCGCGGCCAAGCGGCTCGGCGCCGGGACCGTCATCGCGATGTCACGCCACGAACCCCGTCAGGACATCGCCCGGGCCTTCGGCGCCGACCATGTCGTCGCCACCCGTGGCAAGGAGGGCGCCCGGGAGGTCAAGGAGATCCTGGGCGGCATCGGAGCCGACTCGGTGCTGGAGTGCGTCGGCACCAAGGAGTCGATGAAGCAGGCGTTCCAGTCGGTCCGCCCCGGGGGCACGGTCGGGTACGTCGGCATCCCGCACGGCGTGGAGCTGAACATGCCGGTGATGTTCTTCACCAACTCAGGCCTCGTCGGAGGTGTCGCCCCGGCGCGGGCGTACATCGAGGACCTGCTGCCCGACGTCCTGTCCGGCGCGATCGAGCCGGGACGTGTCTTCGACGCGGAGTACCCGCTGGATCGCGTGGCCGACGCCTACGCGGCCATGGACCAGCGGACCGCCGTCAAGGCACTGCTGCGCCCCTGAGCCGGGCACGACGGGTTCAGATGCCGGTGCTGTCGTCCATCGCGTCGTTGAGACGGCCGAGCTGGGCGGCGAAGGTCGCCAGCTCGCTGGGCTTCCAGTCGGCGATCAGCGTGAGTAGCCAGTCGTGGCTCTCGGCACGGAACTGCTCGAGCGCCGCACGGGCGTTCTCCTGCGGCGTCAGCAGCTGGGCGCGGCCGTCCTCAGGGTCAGTCACCCGATGGACCAGCTCCATGCGCTCCATCGCCGAGACCGCACGGCTGATCGTGGACTTGTGCACCTTCAGGTTCTCCGCCAGGTCCGAGGCACGCACCCCTCCGGGGGCGTCGCACACGGCGATGAAGATGACGAACGTGTTGTAGTCCAGCTCCGGGTGGAAGGAGTCGAGCTTGGCGAGCGAACGGGCCCGCACATGCCGTACGAGGCGGGCAAGCTCGTAGTCGACGTGAAAGTCGTCAGGCAGCTGGCGGCTCATGCAGTCATCCTAAGTGCCAGCCCACCCGACGACCTGCGCAACCTCAGCGCAGCTGGGAGGACGACAGCTCCAGCAGGCGCCGCGCGACGATGAGCTGCTGGATCTGCTGCGTCCCCTCGAAGATGTCGAGGATCTTGGAGTCGCGTGACCACTTCTCCAGCAGCTCGGTCTCGCCGTAGCCGAGCGTCCCGGCGAGCTCGACGCACTTGAGCGTGATCTCGTTGCCGACGCGGCCGGCCTTGGCCTTGGACATCGACGCCTCGACCGAGTTGGGCTTGCGGTTGTCGGCGAGCCATGCGGCCTCCAGCGTCAGCAGCAGCGCGGCCTCCCAGTCGGCCTCCATCTGGATGAACGTCGCGGCGGCGTGGGACTGCGCGGCCAGCGGCCGGTCGTAGTCGATGTCGACGCCTGCGTCCTCCAGGAGCGTGCGGGTCAGCTCCAGGGAGGCACGCGCACAGCCGACGGCCATGCCGGCCACGAGCGGGCGGGTGTTGTCGAAGGTGGCCATCGCACCCGCGAAGCCCTGGTTGGTGTCGATCTCGGGGTTGCCGAGCAGGTTCTCGGCGGGCACACGGCAGTCCTCCAGCACGATGACGGCGGTGTCCGAGGACCGGATCCCCAGCTTGTGCTCCAGCCGCTCCACGCGGATGCCGGGCAGGGACTTGGGCACCACGAAGCTCTTGATGGCCGCACGGCCCAGGCTCCTGTCCAGGCTGGCCCACACGACGACGGAGTCGGCCCGCTCACCGGAGGTGACGAAGATCTTCTCGCCGTTGAGGACGTAGGCGTCACCGTCCTTGACCGCGGTGGTCTTGATGGCGGCCGAGTCCGAGCCGAAGCTGGGTTCGGTGATGGCCATGGCGGCCCAGGTGTCCTTGAACCTCTCCAGCTGCTCGTCGGTGGCGACCGAGGCGATGGCGGAGTTGCCCAGGCCCTGGCGGGGCATCGAGAGCAGCAGGCCGACGTCGCCCCAGCACATCTCGATGACGGACAGGACCGAGGACATGTTGGTGCCGTTCTTGACGGCGCCCTTGTCGTCCTCCTCCTCGCTGCGACGCACGCCGGCAGCACCGGCGCCCTGACCCTGGCCGGAGTCGCCCATGCCGTCCACGAGGGAGGCGAGCAGGTCCAGCTCCTTGGGGTAGGCGTGCTCGGCGAGGTCGTACTTGCGGGAGTTGGCGCGCAGGAACTCGCTGGCAACCTGGTTGGCCTGGCCGACGAAGGCCCGGAACTTCTTGGGAGTCTCGAGATTGATCATGTGTTTCTCCGCCCTCAGACGAGGACGACTCCTTCCATGACGGCGACGGCGCGCAGGTCGCGGTACCAGCGCTCGACGGGGTGCTCCTTGACGAAACCGTGGCCACCGAGCAGCTGGACGCCGTCGGTACCGATCTTCATGCCGTAGTCGGCGGCGAGGCGTCGGGCAAGCGCCACCTCGCGGGAGGCGTCACGGCCCTGCTCCAGGCGGGAGGCTGCCTTGAGGGTGACCAGACGCAGGCCCTCGAGCTCGATCGCGATGTTGGCGACCATGAACGCGACGGACTGGCGGTGGGCGATCGGCTCGCCGAAGGCCTCCCGGGTCTTGACGTACTCCTTGGTGTAGTCGAGCACGGCCTTGGCGGTGCCGAGCGCGAGTCCGGCCCACGCGACGCGGGAAAGCCGCACGGCCTCCCGATAGTCATCGGCGGTACCGAGCACCGCGTTCTCGGGCACGGTGACACCGTCGAGCTTCAGACGCGTCAGCGACGCCGCCCGCAGGCCCATGCTGGGATCTTCGGCGAGGGACACACCGTCGGTGCCGGACTCGACGATGATCAGACGCGGTTCGCCGTCCAGGAGTGCCCCGACGACGAAGAGCTCGGCCTCGGTGCCACGGACGACGCCGGACTTGATGCCGTCCAGCACGATCTGTCCGTTCTCGCGGCGGGCAGTGGCGCACGGCGCGAGCGGGTCGAAGAGTGCGGCCGGCTCGCCGAGCGCGAGGGCCGCGGCCGGGACGTCGTCGCCGGTGAAGGCCGGGAGGTAGGTCTGCTGCTGCTCGTCGGTGCCCCACAGGGAGATCGCAGTGGCGACGGCGGCCGGTGCCAGGCAGGCGACGGCCTGGCCCATGTCGCCCTCGGCCAGCGCCTCGGCGACCAGGACGCCCGTGACGGCCGAACGCTCCTCGGACAGTCCGCCGAGCGCCTCGGGGACGTTCAGCAGGGTGAGGCCGAACTCGCCGGTCTGCGTCAGCACCTCCTTGGAGGTGACGTCGGCAGCGTCGGCCTCGTCCGCACCCGGACGCAGGACCTCGGCCGCGAACTCACGCACGACGCCGACGATCATCTCCTGGTCCTCGGTGGGTGTGAGGTCGAAGCGACCGGAGTCACCGACGGTGGCCTGGCGTCGGGCCTTGCCCGACCCCTTGACCTTCTTGAAGGTGCGGTTCGCGGTCCCCGCGGCCTGGAAACCAGACTTGGCGCCCTGGTAGACGGCGCGCTCGGCTGCCTTGCGCAGTCCGAGGCGATCGATGGCCGGCGAGCTCGCGATGCGGTTCAGCACCGCGAGACCGATGCCCATGGGGTCCTTGCGATTGGCCATGGAAGCTCCTTGCTCGACGTTCTCGGCAGAACGTGCTTGGTCGGGCCGTGGTGCCCGCCTCGCCGCCTACTGTAACTCAGAGTTGCACCCTGAGGTACGGGGCGGTGCCACAGATCACGCTCCGTGCTGGGAGAGATAGGTTGGTCCCGCCCGTTTCGAACCTCTTCCAGGAGCCCAGGTGTCCCACGCGTCGTCCCGTCCCCTGCCGAGCGACGGATCCGTTCGTCCGATCACGCGGTGGGGGACGCCGGTCATGCATCGCGAGCTCGCCGACGTCACGGAGTTCGACGAGGAGCTCGCGACGCTCGTCGCGGACATGGCGGCCACCATGGCCGCTGCCAACGGCGTCGGGCTGGCCGCCAACCAGGTCGGTGTCGACCTGAAGGTCTTCGTCTTCGACTGCCCCGACGATGACGACGTGCGGGTCACCGGGGTCGTGTGCAATCCCGTGCTCACCCTGCCCGAGGGCACCGCCCGCCAGCTCGAGGAGACCGACGAGGGCTGCCTCTCGCTCCCCGGGGCGTTCATCCCCTGCTCACGGCCCGACGTCGCGACGGTCACCGGCGTCGACGAGACCGGGCAGCCGGTGCAGTTCCACGGCACGGGTCTGCTGGCACGCTGCCTGCAGCACGAGACCGACCACCTGTTCGGCACTGTCTTCGGCGACCGCATCCCGGAGAAGTCGCGCAAGAAGCTGCACAAGCAGCACCGCGAGCTCGCCGACCACTACCCCGATGACTGGCCGCTCACCCCCACCACCGCGGACGAGGACTGAGACTCACGCCTCGAGCGTCTCCTCCTCGCGCAGACGGGGCACGGTGGCGTTGCCCGGCCTGAGGCCTGGCTTGTCGGCATAGAACGCCCTCACGAGGTCCATGTCGGCCACGACGTCGTCGCTGGGGTGGAAGGTCGGCCCGAAGCCCATGGTGCGAGTCGGCGGGTCGAAGAAGGCCAGCGTGATCGGCAGGCCCGTGTCGGCAGCGATGCGGCGAAAGCCCGACTTCCAGTAGTCGCCCTTGGTCCGGGTGCCCTCGGCGGCGATGATGAGACGGAACGACTCCCCCGTGCCGGCCTCGTCCACGAAGCGCTGCACCACTCCGCTCGGGTTCTTGCGGTCCAGCGGCACACCACCGAGACGGCGCAGCAACCAGCCCACCGGTCCGCGGAAGAGCTCGGCCTTGACGAGTACGTGGGGGTGCGCGCCCTGGTGCCACATCACCAGGATCATGCTGACGAAGTCCCAGTTGGACGTGTGGGGGGCGCCCACGAGCACGCCGGTCGACGGCAGGTCACCAACCATCCGGTACCGCATGACTCGAGCGATCCCCCGAGCGAGAAGCTTTCGCAGCATGCCTCGAAGCATAGGACCCGGATGAGAATCCTTTCATCGTCGCCTCACGTGCACCTCACGCTCACTCGCCATGATCGGTGACACCGAGCGACGAGAGGGGCACCGGTGGGACCACAGGTTCCCGTTCCACTCGCGCGGCTCCCGCGGCCTCGGGCACGTCGCATGCATCTCCTGAGATCCCGCGCGGCCTCACGACCTCGGGCGCTCGCCCCCGGTAGTCTCCCCCCACTGACAGACAGGACCACATGTGAATCATCTCCGCCAGCTCGCCAGGATCCTGCGCACCGACGGTGCCGTCGGAGCGCTCGCGACCCTCCTGGTCATCACCGTCGCCGGCCTGCTGGCCATGCACCAGGTCTCGGTCCGTCTCTGGGGTGAGCGGGGGATCTGGGACATCTGGCTCGAGGGCGGGATGCTCTCGCTGTTCGGCTGGGGAATGTGGTTCTGGGGGGTTCTGCTCGCGATCGGTCTCGCGATGCGCGAGCATGCGTGGTCCCTGCTCGTGTGGGGCGCGATCCTTGCGCTGCTGCTGTACGACGACGCGTTGGAGCTCCACGAGTACCTGGCCAGGCGCCTGGCCACAGAGCTGCTGCCCGGTATGCCCACGCTCTCGGAGCTGATCGTGTTCGGGACGATCGGGGCACTCTGCCTCGCCGTCGCACTGGTCGCCAGGGGCGTGGCCAGGCCGATGACGCGTGGGGTGCACACGGCGCTCATCGTGATTTTCGCGGTCGGCGCCTTCTTCGGCGTGGGCGCCGACGCGATCCAGAACCAGGTGGAGCGAGGGACCACGTCGTGGCTGGTCATCACGGTCATCGAGCAGATCGGTGAGGCGATGACCGCGGTCGCGGTCGTCGTGGCCCTCGTCGCGTGGATCGGCAACGGTATCGATCCCGCGCGGACCCTCGCCGCCGCAGATGAGGACCTCATCTGACGCGCAGGGTGATCCGCCCGTCCGGAGTGGCCACCTCCACGAGGTCGCCGCGGTGCAGCTGGCGTCCCCTGCGCGTCTCGACCTCACCGCCGACAAGGACGTCGCCAGAGGCCACCAAGGCACCCGCGTCCGCACCGGAGGCTGCGATTCCAGCGAACTTCAGCAACTGCCCGAGTCGGATCATCTCATCGGCGATCGGCACGTCCTCCACGTCATCCATGGCTCCACTGTGCCAGCGATAGCCTCGGACCGTGGAACCAAGCAGTGTGCGCACCGACGTGTGGGTGTGGTCCGTGCGGTTGTTCCCGAGCAGGTCGGCCGCCACCACCGCCTGCAAGGGCGGCCATGTCCACGTCAACGGCAAGCGCGCCAAGCCGGCCGCCGCTCTGACGGTGGGCGACCGGGTGGAGGCCACCACGCCCGGAGGCCCCCGAGTCGTCGTGGTGACCCGGCTGCTGACCAAGCGAGTCGGTGCCGCCGTGGCCGTCGAGTGCTACACCGACCATTCCCCTGCTCCCCCGCCCAAGGAGGAGCGGCTCGCCATGCCGCGCCGTGAGCGCGGTGCCGGCCGACCCACCAAGCGCGAACGCCGCCAGATCGACCGTTTCCGCGGTCGATGAGTCAGTCGGCCAGCAAGGGCAGCAGTGCGGCACTGCTGAGCGGCGCCAGGCGCACCTCGCCCGGCGTGACCGGGTCGATCCACCGCGCCTCGGCGATCTCCGAACCGACGCGGTGAGTGTCCGCTGCGGTCAGCTCGGCCCGCCACACCTGCGCCCGCACCCGGAAACCGGGCTCGTTCGCGGCGTCCTCCTCAAAGCGCCCGACCTCCTCGAACCGAGCGCGGGGCAGCTCCAGCGCCAGCTCCTCGCAGAGCTCACGACGCAGTCCGTCCAGCGCCTCCTCACCCGGCTCCAGCTTCCCGCCGGGCTGCATGAAAGCGGTCGTTCCGTGCTTGCGCACCATGAGTGCCCGGCCGCGCTCATCGACCAGGAGTGCCGCCACGACCTCGATGAACCTCACGACAAAGGTCCCCGGGCGGCCTGGCGGGTCGTGGGCGGCCGATCGGTACGGGGATTGCCCCACTTGTCGGTCCAGTTCGGCGGATCGGCCAGCCTCTCGAGAAGGACGTCGAGGTCGTCGTCGACGGTCACGATGCCGGACTGGCTCCGCCGCAGGAACCCGTCGGCGGTCATCCGCTCCAGCATGGCCACGATGGGTTGCCAGAACCCGGCGACGTCGAGGAACCCGCACGGCTTGTCGTGGATGGTGAGCTGCGCCCATGTCCACTGCTCGGTGATCTCCTCCAGAGTTCCTGCTCCCCCCGGCAACGCCAGGAAGGCGTCGGCACGTTCGGCCATCTGGGCCTTGCGTTCATGCATGGAGTCGACCACGACGAGCTCGGTGGCGCCGGGGTGGGCGAGCTCACGATCCACGAGCGACTTCGGGATCACTCCGGTGACCCGCCCACCCGCGTGGAGTGCTCCGTCGGCGACCGCTCCCATCAGTCCGGCCCCACCTCCGCCGTAGACCAGCTCGATACCGCGATCGGCCAGGGCACGCCCGGTGCTGTGGGCAGCCTCCACGTAGGCCAGGTCGTTGCCGGGAGTCGAGCCGCAGAAGACGGCGAGGGACCGCAGTGCCCCGCTCATGAGCCGATCTCCTGCACGATGCTCTCGACGACGCGTCGGCCCCCGGCGACGGACCAGGTCCGCCCGTGCGCCTGCACCTGGCGGACGCTGCCGCCGGCTCCGAGCACGAGTGCGCACCCCGGCCACCAGTCCCACTCGGGCGTCGTGTGCTGCACCCAGCCTCCGAGCCGTCCACGGGCCACGCCCCGCAGGTCCATCGACCCACTGCCCAGCATCCGCAGCGTCGCGGGGCGCCGGGCGACGCGCAGGAGTGCCGGCGCGATGCTCGGGTCCTCGACTGCGCCGGGGTGCAGGTAGGTGGCGAGGCTGATCTGCTCCATGGGTTCGTCGTGGACCGGACCCACCGGTGCGCCGTCGAGCGTGGTGGGCAGGTCCGGTCCACCGACCATGACGCTGCCACTGGTGTGGTGGGCGACGGCCCCGAGCAACACCTCCGTACCATCGGCACCGTCCTGGACGAGGGCAACGGCAGAGCACCAGTAGTCCGAGCCGCTGGCGAAGTTGTAGGTGCCGTCCACGGGATCGATCACCCAACGTCGTCCGGAGGTTCCGTCGCGCCGCGTCCCCTCCTCGCCCAGCAGGCCGTCGGCCGGGCGCTCGGACGTCAGTCGTCCCACGATGAGCTCCTCGGCAGCGTGGTCGGCTGCGGTCACGATGTCCGAGACCGACGTCTTGCGGCTCACTGCCAGCCCGGGCTCGTCGCGCATCCGAGCGGCCAGCCCGGCCGCGTCACGCACGAGGTCGAGGGCCAGCTGGGCGTCGGCAGGCAGGCTCACGCTGAAGAATCTATCGACCTGCCCACGACGTCCGTCATGTGGGCCGCTGTACTACCGTGCGTCGTATGCGTCGTCTCGCAGCCATCGCGGCCCTCCTGCTCGCCGTGCTCGTCCTGCACGGCCCGGCCGCCGCCACCGACGCCACCGAGCCGACGCCCGCGCCGTCGCTCTCCCCCACAGCATCACCCCCGCCCGGCGACGGCATCCGTGAGATTCCCACCGAGGACGAGGGAGCGGACGTCTACAGCGTCGCCACGATCCTCATCTTCTTCGCCATCGCGATGGTGATCTTCGTCCTCATCATCCGGGCGGGCATGCGCTCCAGCGACCGCGAGGACTGAGCGCGCCTCTACACGGGCCCGGTCATCTCAACCGTGCCGACATGACAAAGCCCCCGAACCCATGAGGGTCCGGGAGCTTTCTGTCCAGCGATGCCCTACGACATCACACGGTCGGGCTGACAGTGTGCTGGTTCAGGACATAGGAAACCCATGTCTCAAGACATAGGAAACCCGGTCGTGGGTTCGATGCTCGGCCATGTCGAAAGCCAGACTGGTCATCATCGCCGTCATCATCGAGGGCCGCACCCAGGCCGAAGTCGCCCGTAGCTACGGCGTCTCCAAGGGCTGGGTCTCCAAGCTGATCGCCCGCTACCACCTCGAGGGTGAGGGCGCCTTCGAACCGAGATCTCGTCGTCCGAGGTCCTCACCAGGTGCCCTCGCGCCTGGAGTAGCTGCGCAGATCCTCCAGCTCCGCGAGCAGCTGAGCACCGCGGGGCTGGACGCCGGCCCCGACACGATCGCTTGGCACCTCGAGCACCACCACGGACACCAGGTATCGAGATCGACCATCAGCCGTCACCTGGCCCGCGCCGGACTCGTGACCCCCGAGCCGAGAAAGCGACCGAAGTCCTCCTACATCCGCTTCGAAGCAGCGATGCCGAGCCAGACCTGGCAGTCCGACTTTCCCCCAAGCACTCCGTGCAGGGCGGTGCCCCCACCCACTACCGACTCTCCACCGGAATCGACGTGGAGATCATCACCTGGCTCGACGACTGCACCCGCTACGCCCTGCACGTCACCGCTCACTCCCGGATCACCGGGCCGATCGTCACCGCTACCTTCCGCCAAACCCTGGCCCAGCACGGGATCCCGGCCTCCACGCTGACCGACAACGGCATGGTCTACACGGCACGGTTCGCCGGCGGCCGCGGCGGACGCAACACCTTCGAGAGCGAACTCAGGCGCCTGCACGTGGTCCAGAAGAACTCCCGACCGTCCCATCCGACCACCTGCGGGAAGGTGGAGAGATTCCAGCAAACGATGAAGAAGTGGCTCCGCAAACAGCCCGACCAGCCCGCCACGATTGACCAGCTCCAGGCACTGATCGATGCCTTCGTCGATGAGTACAACCACCGCCGCCCGCACCGGTCGCTGCCGCTCAGGGCCACACCAGCAGCCCGCTACGACACCATGCCCAAAGCCCTCCCAGGCGACTCCCGAGACCCCGATACCCACGACCGGGTCCGCCACGACCGCGTCGATGCCAGCGGCGTCGTCACCCTGCGCATCGCCGGCCGACTCCACCACATCGGCATCGGCCGAACCCACGCCCGAACCCACGTCATCATGCTCATCCACGACCTCCACGTCCGCATCGTCAACGCCACCACCGGAGAACTCCTCCGCGAACTGAAAGTTGACCCAGAACGGGACTACCAACCCCAGAAATGACAAGCCCCGAACCCACATCCGTGGGTTCGGGGCTTGCCGATGTCCTGAGACATCACACGGTCGGGCTGACAGGATTTGAACCTGCGACCCCGTGACCCCCAGTCACGTGCGCTACCAAGCTGCGCCACAGCCCGTTGAACCTCGGCAACCTTACCCCACCGAATCCTGCCGACGCCGGGCAGGTGGACCTGTGCCGTGGCTCCTACCGCTCAGGCTCCAACGGCAGCCTGCGGCGGCTCGTGAAGAACCTTTGCGTCGCCTCGACGGGGTCGGTGAAGGCCAGCTCGTGGGCCAGCAGCTGCAAGGGCGTGGAGAAGTCGTCGATCGCGACGTCGACGACCTCCGGGTAGAGCGGATCGCCCACGATCGGCAGGCCCAGACCGCACAGGTGCATGCGCAGCTGATGGGTGCGGCCCGTCGTGGGCGTGAGTCGAAGCGCCGCATGCTCGCCCACCACGTGGTCCAGCTCCACCAGCGTCTCGGCGTTCACCGGCGCCTCGGGCACCACAGCGGCCTGCCAGGACCCTCGATCCTTGCGCAGATGGTTGCGTACCGCCGTCGGCAGAGCGATCTCCGGACGGTGCTGCGTGAGCGCGAGATAGGTCTTGCGCACCTCCCGCCGGGCGAACAGCTGCTGGTAGGCGCCGCGCCAGCGTCGCTCGGTGACCAGCACCAGGACACCCGACGTCACGCGGTCCAACCGGTGCGCCGGCGTCAGCTCCGGCAGACCCAGCTCGTCGCGCAGTCGCACCACGACGCTCTGGGCGACATGCTGCCCCCTCGGGATCGTGGACAGGAACGGCGGCTTGTCCACGACGACCAGTCGCTCGTCGCGGTGCAGGACGTGGATGCGTCCCGGCACCACGGCCTCCTCACGCAGGTCGCGGTGGAACCACACGAAGGTGTGCGGACTGTACGGCTCGTCCTCACGTAGTGCCCGACCGTCGTCGAGCACGAAACGCTGCTCGGCGAGCATGGCGTCGACGTCGACCCGCTCAGGGAGCCGGTGACGCAACCACGCCCCCATCGTCGGCCACGGTGCCCGCTCCCCCGGCACCCGGTCCGGCGTGCGGAGCCAGGCCGGGCCGAGTCCATGGCGTGGCGGCAGCGGAGGACGCGGCGGCACGAGGCTCGTCAGGACGTCATCAGCGACGCCCGCGCTTCTCGCGCGGCCGCTGCTGGATGTGGATCGGTGTCCCCGCGAACCCGAACTCCTCACGCAGCCGACGCTCCACGAAGCGCAGGTAGCCTGCCTCAAGCTTTCCGGAGGTGAACAGGATGAACGTCGGCGGAGCGATGGAAGCCTGTGTGCCGAACAGGATCTTGGGCTGCTTCCCGCCACGCACCGGGTGGGGATGCTCGGAGACGAGTCGTCCCAGGAAGGAGTTGAGTGCCCCGGTACCCACCCGGGTCTCCCAGCCGGCCAGGGCAGTGTCGAGGGCACGCACGAGCCGATCGACGTGCCAGCCGGTGCGGGCCGCGATGTTGACGCGCGGCGCCCACGCCACCTGCACGAGCTCACGCTCGATCTCGCGCTCGACGTAGAAGCGGCGCTCCTCATCGAGCAGGTCCCACTTGTTGAAGGCGACGACGAGGGCGCGTCCGGTCTCGGCGACCGACGTGATGATCCTGGTGTCCTGCTCCGACAGCGGCTCGCTGGCGTCGATGATGACCACGGCCACCTCAGCGCGCTCCACGGCGGTGCTGGTGCGCAGGCTGGCGTAGTACTCGTGCCCCGAGGCCTCGCGCACCCGCCGCCGGATGCCGGCAGTGTCGATGAAGGTCCAGGTCCGGCCGCCCAGCTCGACCAGCTCATCGACCGGGTCCACGGTGGTCCCGGAGGCATCGTCGACCACGACGCGATCCTGCCCCGCCAGCTTGTTCAGCAGGCTGGACTTGCCGACGTTCGGCTTGCCGACGATGGCCACCCGACGCGGACCGCCCTCGAGCTCGTCCTCGTCGTCCGGGGCGTTCGGCAGGGCCGCAAGGACGACGTCCAGCAGATCTCCGCTGCCCCGCCCGTGCAGGGCGGAGACGACGTGCGGCTCACCCAGGCCGAGGTTCCACAGCCCCGCGGCCTCGAGCTCGCCCCGTTCGTCGTCGACCTTGTTGGCGGCCAGCACGACGGGCTTGTCGGCGGCGCGCAGGATCCGCACGACGGCCTCGTCGGCATCGGTGATCCCCACGTTGGCGTCGACGACGAACAGCACCGCGTCGGCGGCCTGCACAGCCAGCTCGGCCTGGACGGCGATCCGTTCGGCCAGGCCGCGGGCGTCGGGGTCCCAGCCGCCGGTGTCGACGACGGTGAAGGCCTTGCCGTTCCACTCCGCCTCGTAGGGAACCCGGTCGCGGGTGACACCCGGGACATCCTCGACGACCGCCTCACGGCGACCGATGATCCGGTTGACGAGGGTGGACTTGCCGACGTTGGGGCGACCGATGATGGCGAGGACGGGCAGGCGCCCGGACGGCTCGGGACCCGACGGTTCAGCCATCGGAGCTCCCCGCAGGGAGCGGGCCGGGCAGCTGCAGCGAACTCTCGGTGAGGGTGCGCTGCAGGTGCGCGCGCAGGTGGTCGTGGATCTGGTCGGTCACGTCGTCCACTGTCTCACGCGAGCGCGGCCACGGCTGGGCCGGGAAGAGCAGCGGCCGGCCATAGGCGATGTCGATTCGTGCACCCTTGGCGGCACGCGTCTCGGCGTCCTGCCCGGCGAGCCGGGTACCGACGATGACCACCGGCACGACCGGGGCTCCGCTGACCGCGGCCAGCCAGCCGATGCCACGACGGATGCTGGCGAAGTCCCCCGCACCACGCAGCCCCTCGGGGTACACGACGACGCTCTGACCGGCAGCCAGGGCTCCGGCTGCCCTCCGCAGGGCTCCGACGTCCCGGGCCTGGCGATCCAGGCGGATCTGTCCGCTGAGGCGCAGCAGGACGCCACTGCGGCTGTCAAAGGCCTCTCGCTTGGCCAGGGCATGGGCAGGACGCGGGGTGCGGGCGATGAGCAGTGGTCCGTCGAGCCAGCCGATGTGGTTGCTGGCATAGATCACCGGACCGCGGTCGGGGACGTGATGCAGGCCCTGCTCGTGCAGATCCCAGCGTCGCCTGATCCACCACGACGCCACGAACCGCAGGAGCCGCAGGCCGGCCTCCGGCAACGGCTGGGGAACGATGTCGGGGGCAGCGCTCACGCGACCACACCCTCAGAAAAACCACGATAGGAACGTGACCGCATGAAGTGACCTGGACGGTTCGCTCGCTGGCGCTCGCTCACGGCCGCACCTCGCGCACGAGTCCCACCACCGCCTCGACGACCTCGTCGAGGCTCAAGTGGGTGCCGTCCACGAGCACGGCGTCGTCGGCGCGCACCAGCGGCGACGCGGTGCGTGAGGAGTCGATGGCATCACGCCGTGCGAGCGCGGCGAGCGTCTGCTCGGCGTCGCTCCCCCCCTCCTCGGCGGCACGGCGTGCCGCCCGTGCCTGCGGGTCGGCCACGAGGTAGACCTTGACCTCGGCGTCCGGCGCGACGGTCGAGCCGATGTCCCGTCCCTCCACCACGATGCCGTCGGTGGCCCCGGCGATGATCTCCCGCTGACGCTCCACGAGCAGCTTCCGCACGGCGGGGACGGCGGAGACCGGGCTGACGCTGGCGGTCACGTCGGCACCCCGGATCGCGGCGGAGACGTCCGTGCCATCAACCTCGATGGTCGGTGCCTGCGGATCGGTTCCGGAGACCAGGCGCACGTCGGCAGCCGCCCCGGCGATCGACGCGGGGTCCTGCAGATCGGTCCCCTGCTGCAGCATCGCCCACGTGACCGCGCGGTACATCGCGCCGGTGTCGAGGTAGGACAGGCCGAGTGCCTGGGCGACACCACGTGCGGTGCTCGACTTTCCCGAGCCCGAGGGTCCGTCAACGGCCACGACCAGCGGGGTACTCACGTTCTTCTCCTGGAGGATGAGGGTGGGATGGGGATCATCGGTAGGCCGTCCAGCCGTCCTGGGTCAGGACGTCGACGAGATGCTCGGCGCGAGCGGCCAGCACCGCGATCTCGACGAGACCGACCGGACGGCCGAGCTCGTGGTCGATGCGCAGGTCCTCGATGTTGACACCGGACCCACCGACGCGTGCGAACAGACGAGAGAGCTCGCCCGGTGCGTCGGAGACCTGCACGAAGACGGTGACCAGCTCCGGTCGTGCACCGCCGTGCTTGCCCGGCAGGAGCTCGGCCCCCTCCCGCCCGGACTTCAGCACCGCCGACAGGTCACGTCCGGCGTCCAGTGCCTCCAGCACGACGTCCAGGTCGGCCCGCACGGCACCCAGCACGTCGCGAACCGCTGTGGCGTTGCCGCCGAGGATGTCCTGCCACAGGCTCGGGTCGCTGCCGGCGATGCGGGTGACGTCGCGCAGTCCCTGCCCGGCGAGGGCGAGGTGGCTCGTCGGCGCGTTCAGGAGTCGGGCCGCGGTGAGCGAGGACACCACCTGCGGGACGTGCGAGACGAGAGCCACGGCATCATCGTGCGCGTCGGCGTCCATCGTGATGGGGACGCCCCCGAGCATCACGGCGACCTCCTCGACAAGCCGGACCGAGGCGTCGGCCGAACCGTTGGTCGGTGTCAGCACCCACGGGCGGCCTTCAAAGAGCTGCCCGGAGGCAGCCTGCGGACCCGAACGCTCGCTGCCGGCCATCGGATGTCCGCCGACGTACCGCTCGGCGCCGGGGTCGCCCTTGACGGCGGCCAGGATCCGCCCCTTGATGCTCGCGACGTCGGTGACGACGGCATCCGGCCAGTCCCGCAGTGCCGCGCGCACGGCCTCAGCCGTGGCGCGGGGTGGGACGGCCACGACGACGAGTGCGGGATCGGAGACCGGATCAGCGACCCCCGCACCCCGTGCGACGGCCACACGCACATGCTCCGGGTCGGCGTCGACGAGGTGGACGTCGATACCGTGTGAGCGCAGTCCGAGCGCCACCGACGTCCCGATGAGCCCGCACCCGACCACCAGGGTCGGCGGCAGTACGGCAGTCATGCCTGAACGCTATCGAACAGGGCACCAGTCTCGTCGCGGGTCAGCTCTCGCAGATCGCCCACCGCGAGGGAGCCGAGCGTGAGTGGCCCGAAGGCGGTCCTGGTCAGCTCACGCACAGGGTGACCCACCGCCTCGAGCAGCCGCCGCACGATGCGGTTGCGCCCGATGTGCAGGTCCAGCTCGACCATCGAACGGCCCCGTGCCCGGTCCTTGACCACGAAGCGGTCCACGGCCGCCAGTCCGTCGTCCAGCTCGACCCCGTCGCGGAGCCGACGGCCGAGGGAGTCCGAGACCGCTCCGTCCACGAGTGCGACGTAGGTCTTGGTGACCTCGAAGGCGGGGTGAGCGAGCCGGTGGGCCAGGTCCCCGTCGTTGGTGAGCAGCAGCAGGCCGGACGTATCGGTGTCGAGCCGACCCACGTGGAACAGACGTTCCTGGCGGTCCGCCACGAGCTCGGAGAGGTCCGGGCGCCCCTGCTCGTCGGCCATCGAGGAGACGACGCCTCGCGGCTTGTTCAGCAGCAGGTACACGTGGTCACTGGCCGGAGGCAGCCGGCGACCCTCCACCCGGATGACGTCGGCTACCGGGTCCACCCGGGTGCCCATGCGGGTGACGACCTCGCCGTTGACCTCCACGAGGCCCGCGAGCATGAGCTCCTCACAGCGACGCCGGCTCGCGACCCCGGCCTGGGCGAGGACCTTCTGGAGCCGGACCCCGTCCTGCTCACTGTTCACTGCGCTGGTCCCCCTCGGGGATCTGCTCAGGCTCCGGCGCGGGTCCCGGCCCCCCGTCGTCGGCCGCCCCGGCCGCGATGCTCTCCGCCTCGTCGTCCATCTCGGTCAGCTCCGGCAGCATGGGGGCGATCTCCGGAAGCTGTGACAACGAGTCCAACCCCATGCGCTCCAGGAAGTAGCTCGTGGTGCGGTAGAGGATGGCACCACTCTCGGAGTCGGTCCCAGCCTCCTCGATGAGCCCACGGGTGACCAGCGTGCGGGCGACGCCGTCGACGTTCACGCCACGGATCGCCGAGATGCGCGAACGGCTGATCGGCTGACGGTAGGCGACCACGGCGAGCGTCTCCAGCGCCGCCTGGGTGAGTCGGGCCTGCTGGCCGTCCACGACGAACCGTTCGACGGCCGGAGCCAGCTCCTCGCGGGTGACGTAACGCCATCCGCCGGCCACCGCGCGTAGCTCGAAGCCACGACCCTGCTCGTCGTACTCGGCCGCCAGAGCCTTCAGCGCATCCTCGATGTCCACGGGCGGATGACCGACGGCCTGGGCCAGCGTCAAGTGGTCCAGCGGCTGGTCGGCCACCATCAGGACCGCCTCCAGCGCCGGCCGCAGCTCGAGCATCTCCAGCTCGAGCTCGTGCGGGCGGTCGGTGCCTTTCGCCGCCCACGGCCCGGCACCCCCGCCGGGATAGTCCTGGTCAGTCATCGGGGTCCTCCGGGATGGGTGTGGGTTCCTCGTCGGGGAGACTGGGCTCATCAGGGACGTTGGGTTCGTCGAACTCCTCGCCGACGTCGATGTCGCCCTCGTCGGTGCCGGTCCACCGCAGATGCAGGTCGGCCAGCGGTGAGGCCTGGTCGAAGGAGATCACGCCCTCGCGGAACAGCTCCAGCAGCGCGAGGAACCGCGCGACGGTGGTCATGAGGTCGGCATCGGCCGTGAGCGCACGGAACGTGGTGCTCCGGTCGCGTCGGAGCCGATCGACGATGAGGTGCCCCTGCTCCCGGACGCTGACCGCGGGAGCATGCAGGTGCGCCAGGGACAGGATCGGCTCCGGCTTGGGCTCCAGGGCCTTGGCTGCCAGCTGCGCCAGCTCCTGCGGGCCCACGGAGATGAGCACCTCCGGGAGCAGGTCGGCGAAGCGCGGCTCCAGCGACACGGTCCGCGGGTACCGGCGCCCCTCGCGGGCGTACCGCTCCCCCAGCATCGTCGCCACCTGCTTGAAGGCCCGGTACTGCAGCAGCCGCGCGAACAGCAGGTCACGCGCCTCCAGCAGCGCCAGATCCTCCTCGTCCTCGACGTCACCCTGGGGCAGTAGCCGGGCCGTCTTGAGGTCCAGCAGCGTCGAGGCCACCAGCAAGAAGTGGGTGGTCTGCTCCAGGTCGCCGTCCATCGTGGCGATGTAGCGGACGAACTCATCGGTGACGGTGGACAGTGCCACCTCGGTGATGTCGAGCTGGTGCTTGGAGATCAGCTGCAGCAGCAGGTCGAAGGGACCCTCGAAGACGCCGACGTCGACCATGAATCCCGGCGAGCCTGATGCCCCGTCCCCCACAGGCGCGTCCGCGACCGGTTCGTCGGACGTCGCGGTCATGAGCTGCTGAGCCGCCGGGCGACGTCGCTGTCGGTACCGCGGTCCTCGAGGTCCTCCAGCACGATGGCAAGGGCTGCGCGGACCAGCCGTCCGCGATCGACGTTGCGTCCCAGGCTGCCGCGCAGCCGCAGCCGTGCCTGCTCGATGGCCAGCAGCTCCTCGGAGGTGACGTACACCGTCATCTTCTCATCGTGCTTGACCCGGCCGCTGCCGCGTCGCGGACCCTCGGGAGCCGGTTGGCTCGGCGACGGCTCCTGTGGCGCCTGGTCCTCGCCGTCGCGGGCCGGGCGGGCCGTGGAGCGGAACAGCTCGTCGGCCCCGGGCAGGTTCACGCGTCGGGGCATCGCTGCAGCACCTCCCTGGCCAGCTGCCGGTAGGAGTCCGCGCCGGCCGAGGACGTCGCGTACTCGGTGATCGGTTCTCCAGCGACGGTGGAGTCGGAGAACTTCACGGTGCGTCTGATGACGGTGTGGAAGACCAGGTCGCCCCAGCCCTGCACGAGGGTCTGCAGGACCTCCCTGCCGTGCAGGGTCCGGCTGTCGAACATGGTGCCGAGCAGACCGATGATGCGCAGGTCGAAGTTCGTGCGGTCGCGGACCTTCTCGATGGTCTCCTTCAGCAGCGCGACACCCCGCAGCGCGAAGTACTCGCACTCCAACGGGACGATCACGCCGTCGGCGGAGGTGAGCGCGTTGACGGTGAGCAGACCGAGCGAGGGCTGGCAGTCGATGAGGATGACGTCGTACTCATGGAGCACCGGCCGCAGCACGCGGGCGAGCACCTGCTCGCGGCCCACCTCGGTGACCAGTCGCATCTCGGCCGCCGAGAGGTCGATGTTGGACGGCACGAGGTCCAGACCGTCGACCGAGGTCTCCATGACGATGTCGCGCAGCAACAGATCGGAGTCCATGAGCACGTGGTAGATGCTCTGCTCCATCTCATGGGCGTTGAAGCCCAGACCGACGGTCATCGACCCCTGCGGGTCGAAGTCCACCAGCAGGACGCGGCGTCCGGCCTCGACGAGGGCGGCCCCGAGATTGATCGTCGTGGTCGTCTTGCCCACGCCGCCCTTCTGGTTGCACAGGGCAATGACTTGGGCGCGCTGGCCGGGTCGTCGAGGTGCCGGTTCTGCAAAGGTGGGGAGTGGACGTCCGGTGGGACCGAGCTCGTCACTCATCGATGTCCTTCCCCTGTTGCTCGACACGTTCGGGTCACTGTACCGCCCACGTCGAGCTGCGTTCAGCCACGCGCCCGAGGATGCGCCGTCGCGTAGATCTCGCGGAGCTTGTCCACGGTGACCAGCGTATAGATCTGGGTCGTCGTGACGGACGCATGTCCGAGCAGCTCCTGCACCACCCGGACGTCGGCGCCACCGTCGAGCAGGTGCGTGGCAAAGCTGTGTCGCAGCGTGTGCGGGGAGACCTCCTGGTCGACACCGGCTCGACGGGCCGCCTTGACCAGCACCGTCCAGGCGCTCTGGCGGCTCAGCCGTCCGCCACGGGCGTTGAGGAAGACCGCCGGGGAGGCCGCCTGGGCCGAGACCAGCGCACGACGCGAGACCTGGACGTAGTCGGCGAGTGCCTCCAGTGCGTAGGAGCCGACGGGCACCACCCGCTGCTTGCCGCCCTTGCCCTGCAGCAGCGCCGTCCCCTCCTGCAGGTCGATGTCATCGATGTCGAGCCCCACCGCCTCCGAGATGCGGGCCCCGGTGCCGTAGAGGACCTCCAGCAAGGCACGGTCACGGGAGGCAAGTACGGTCCCGGGCGCGCTGGCGGCCTCGAGGATCGACTCGACCTGGTGCAACGGCAGCGCCTTGGGCAGACGGGCGGCAGGCCGCGGCGGCTTGACGGCTGCGGAGACGTCGGTGTCGACGATCTGCTCGCGCAGGCAGAACCGGTGGAACCCGCGCACGGCCACCACCGCACGGGCCGAGCTGGCCGGCCCGAGGGCCTGGTGGTCCTCATCGCCCGTGCGCAACGCGGCCAGAAAGGCCAGCACGTCGGCCTCCTGCACAGCGGCCACCGTGTCCGTCCCTCGAGCCAGGAGGAAGGCCACGTAGCGGCGCAGATCACGTCGATAGCTGCCCATCGTGTTGGTGGAGAGTCCGCGTTCGACCCCCAGGTGGCTCAGGTAGTCGGCAACGGCGCGCTCAAGGTCGCTCATGCGGAACTGTTCACCCGCTCATGCCCTGCTTCTTCGCGTCTGCTCCGCCAGCACCGCGGCGATCGACAGGGCGTCGCCGAACGCGCCGGCGAGCGCCGCGTCCACGGCGTCATCGAACGGCAGCCACCACTGCTGGATCTCGGCCTCCTCGGCCTGACGCTCGGTGCGGTCCGCTTCGGGGACAGCGGTGAGCCCGCTGGCTCGAAAGACCTGCCACCGTTCACTGGAGTAGCCCGGGGTGGCCGTCAGCTGCAGCAGTGGTTCCCAGCGGCGCGCCACGACGTCGGCCTCCTCGGCCAGCTCCCGGGCAGCTGCATCCTCAGGGCTCTCCCCCGCGACGTCCAGCGTGCCCGCCGGGAGCTCGACCAGGCGCGCCGCCACCGGGTGTCGGTACTGCTGGACGAGCAGCAGTCGGTCGTCGTCGTCGAGCGCCAGCACCGCGACGGCCCCGTGTGGACGAACGACGGCTCGGCCGTGCTCGCTCCCGTCGGGAGCAACGATCGTCTCGTGGGTCAGCCGGAGGTAGGAGGTGTCGTAGTGGGTGGTGCTGTCGCTGACGGGCCACGCGTCCGGCCGGTCTCGCACGTCGTCCGGGTGCACGACGCGGCCGGGCAGGTACGGGTGGTCGCTCACGAGACCTCCGCCGGGTCCGGGCTCGCAAGCTCTGTCTCGACGGGCAGTCGCGTCTCGCGCTGGCGCTGCAGCGAGGCCTCCACCAGGCCGGCGAACAGCGGGTGCGGTCGCGTGGGGCGCGACTTGAGCTCCGGATGAGCCTGGGTGGCGACGTAGAAGGGGTGCACGTCGCGCGGCAGCTCCACGAACTCCACGAGCGAGCCGTCCGGGGAGGTCCCCGAGAAGACCAGACCGGCCTGCTCCAGTGCGTCTCGGAAGGAGTTGTTGACCTCGTAGCGATGTCGGTGGCGCTCCTCGACCTGCTCGGTGCCGTACAGCTCGGCCACGATGCTGCCGGGCTGGAGGGTGGCCGGCCAGGATCCCAGACGCATGGTGCCGCCCAGGTCGCCAGCACCGTCGACGAAGGCCTCCTGCTCGGCCATCGTGGCGATGACCGGGGCGTCCGCGTCCGGGTCGAACTCCGAGGAGCTGGCATCGGCGATTCCGGCGACGACGCGGGCGTGCTCGACCACGATGCACTGCAGCCCCAGGCACAGTCCCAGGACCGGGATGCCCCGTGTCCGGGCGTACGTGAGCGCGCCGATCTTGCCCTCGATGCCGCGGATGCCGAAGCCACCAGGCACGCAGACCCCGTCGACGTCACCCAGCAGGCGCGAGGCACCCGCCTCGGTGGCGCACTCATCGGACGGCACCCAGCGGAGGTTGATCCGCGCGTCGTGGGCGAAGCCACCGGCCCTCAGGGCCTCTGCCACCGAGAGGTAGGCATCGGGCAGGTCGATGTACTTGCCGACGAGGGCGATCGTGATCTCATCGGCGGGCTTGTGCACGCGGCGCAACAGCTCATCCCACTCAGTCCAGTCCACGTCCCGGAACGGCAGGTCGAGTCGGCGTACGACGAAGGCGTCCAGACCCTCTGAGTGCAGCACCTTGGGGATGTCGTAGATCGAGGGAGCGTCGCTGGCGGTGACCACGGCCTCGGTCTCGACGTCGCACATGAGCGAGATCTTGTGCTTGACGCTCTCCGGAATGTGCCGGTCCGAGCGGCACACGATGGCGTCGGGCTGGATGCCGATGGAACGCAGCGCCGCGACGGAGTGCTGCGTCGGCTTGGTCTTCAGCTCACCGGAGGGGGCGAGATAGGGCACGAGGGAGACGTGCAGGAAGAAGGCGTTGCCGCGGCCGATCTCGTGACGGACCTGACGTGCCGACTCCAGGAACGGCTGGCTCTCGATGTCGCCGACCGTGCCGCCGATCTCGTGGATGACCACGTCGACGTCCGGGCCGCCCATGGAGAGCATCCGGTCCTTGATCTCGTTGGTGATGTGCGGGATCACCTGCACCGTGTCGCCGAGGTAGTCACCGCGCCGCTCCCGGGCGATGACCTCTGAGTACACCTGCCCGGTGGTGACGTTGGCCCGCCCCACGAGGTCCTCGTCGAGGAAGCGCTCGTAGTGTCCGATGTCCAGGTCGGTCTCGGCGCCGTCCTCGGTGACGAAGACCTCGCCGTGCTGGAACGGGTTCATGGTCCCGGGATCGACGTTCAGGTACGGATCCAGCTTCTGCATCGTGACCCGCAGGCCCCGGGACTTCAGCAGCCGGCCGAGGCTGGAGGCGGTGAGGCCCTTGCCGAGTGAGGAGGCGACGCCTCCGGTGACGAAGACGTGCCTGGTGACTGTGCTGTCGGAGCGAGGGCCCCCGGAGCGGGCGCTGCCCGTCATTGCGGTGCTACCTGACAAGGGATCTCCCGTGGTCGGATCGGTCGGGGTGCGAACCGCCATCCATCACGGCTCCACGGGGTTCCAGCCTACCAACGCCGGCCCCGGCTCGGGACAGGACACGGCCAGCGGTGGTGGTTCAGTTGGGCAGCGCGCCGTCAGCGCTGCGGGACGTGCCCCATGCGCCGTCCTCGCCGGCTGCTGCGCGGGCCAGTGCGAGCGCGGCGACAGCCTGCCCGGCGGCAGTGTCGGTGACGTCCACCGTCGAGACGCTCGCGGCCGTCTCGGAGTCACGGATCTCAGCGATCAGGCCGCCGTCCTGGCTCGCCTGGGAGGGACCGGCCACCAGCGCGCCGCTGCCGACTGAGTCGACGGCGGTGAGCAGTCCGCTGAGGCTCTGTCCGCTCTCGCCCGCACGCCCCGGACCGGCCACGACCACGGCGAGGTCCGCCCGCTGCGAGGGCTCGTCGACCCAGGACAGCAGCTCGCCCTCGGCGAAGGCCGCCTTGATGGTCTGCGCCTGGTCATCGAGCTCGCCCTCGTCGCCCAGCAGGGCTCGGCCGAGCGCGGCGCCGACGCGGCTGTAGGCGTCCCCCGCCTCACCGACGGCATCGACGTCGGAGGCGGACTCCTGCGCGACGCTCTCGGCGAACTGCCGGTTGGCCGGGTCGATGAGCTTGCCGGTCAGCTCCACCTGGCCAGTCACCGTGGCACCGGCACGTTCCAGGTTGCGGGTCACGCCCTCGATCTCCTCGGCGCGGGCACCGGGCACGGTCAGCACCACGACGGAACGCTCGCCCAGCTCACCCTCGATCAGTCCCGGGGAGGTCTGCTCGGCATAGCCGGTCTCGAACTCCCTGAGCGCTTCGTCGACGCCCTCACGCTCACCCGAGGACGTCGCCACGGAGTCGGACAGGAAACCCGAGCCCAGCGCGACGCCGGCTGCCAGGGCCAGCAGGACGGCGGCGACGGAGACGAGGTGGTAGCGGAAGCTGATCACGAGATGAGTCCTTCGATCCAGGTACGGAGGTCGCTCACGCGCTCCCCCAGCGAGTCGAACCACTGCTGGCCGACGGGGGTCGCAGCAACGGCGACGACGAGCGCGACGACGCCGGCGAGCAGGAGCAGGAAGATCGGCCACATCGGCACGGCCCGTCCACTCAGGTGCCCGACGGCGTCAGCGTCCACCAGACGCGAGCTGGCCCGCAGTCGGGTCACGAAGGAGCTGGCCACCTCGGCGGCCCCACGCTCCAGGAACTGCACCAGGCCCTTGGGTTGCCCCACCTGCACGATGACGGGTGCATCGTTCTCATCGGCGAGGACGAGCGCAAGGTCGGCCGGCAGGCCGGCCGCCACGAAGGTGTGGGCGTCCACGTCGGCCTTCTCGAACCGCTCGTGACCGGTTGCCTTGCCCGAACCGCTGGTGACGACGATGTCGGCGCCGCTGCGCACGGCTCGGTCGGACAGGTCGTCCACGGGTCCGATGACGACATGCGGTGTGGTGCCGCGCGCCAGCAGGGCGTCGGCCGCGTCGGTGACGGCGATGATCACCGGATCGTGCTCCCGCATCCACCGCTTGATCTTCTTGAGGTCGGCCTCCCACTCATAGCCCTGGGAGACCACCACGACGTGACGCCCCCGCAGCCGGTCGCGCAGCTGCGGGACTCGCTCGCCCTGCAGGAGCATGGCTCGCTCCCGCTCGAGGTGGTCGGCTGCATTGGCGGTCAGTGACCCGAGCTGTGTCGACAGTCCCTGTTCGGCCTCGCCCAGCGAGGCGGAGACTGCGGCATCGTCGAGTGAGGTGCCTTGGGCGATGAGCGTCTTGCCGCGGAAGATCTTGCCGTCCCTGATCGCCACCTTCTCGCCGCTGCGCATGCTGGAGAAGACGCCGGCGCCGACCTTGTCGATGAGCAGGATGCCGGCGTCGGCCAGCACCTTGGGTCCCAGGTTCGGGTAGTTGCCCGAGCTGGAGGCGGCGGCATTGACCACGGCACGCACCCCGCGGCCCACGAGTGCCTCGGCCTGGGCACGATCCAGGTCCGGCAGGTCGACGACAGCGATGTCGCCGGACTTGAGCGACTTGGCCGCGTGGTCGCCCGGCCGGGCGAACTTCGCGACACCGCTCACGGTGGCGTCATCGGTCTGTGGTGTCGGCTCGCGACTCTTCCATCGGGACATCGCCAGCCATCGTTGCACGCAGGTCCCCAGATTCTGGGAAGGTAGCGCCCGGCGTGCCTGTGAGGCTCACCATCTGGCGCTGCGCCCTGCCACGCGCGCTCTCAGGAACGTTCCGCGAGGTCCAGCAGCTCGCGGGCATGCTCCTGTGCCGCGGCGGAGTCGTCCTGCCCGGCCAGCATCCGTGCCAGCTCGTCGACACGCTCGTGGTCCGGCAACCGACGCACCGTGCTGGAGGTCACCTGTCCGTCGTCGTCCTTGGCCACGTGGAAGTGGTGGTCGGCGAAGGCAGCCACCTGCGGCAGGTGCGTCACCGCCAGGACCTGTGCGTGCTCGGCCAGTCGGGAAAGGCGTCGGCCGACCTCGACCGCCGCCCGGCCGCCGATACCGGCGTCGACCTCGTCGAAGACGAGCGTGGGCACGCTGGTGCGGTCGGCCAGCACGACCTCCAGCGCGAGCATCAGGCGCGACAGCTCTCCCCCGCTCGCTCCCTTGGCCAGTGGTCGCGGCGGCGCACCGTTGTTGGCGGCGAAGAGCAGCTCGACGTCGTCGCAGCCGTGGGCCCGTAGCTCCTCACTGGTGCTGACCTCCACGTGCAGCTGGGCCGACGGCATGGAGAGCTGCGCCAGCTCGGCCTCGGTGAGCTCGGCGAGACGACCTGCCGTCTCGCGGCGGATCTCACCGAGCCGCTCGGCCAGGTCGCGCAGACTCGGCAGGAGCTGATCCCGCTCGGCCTCGAGCGCTGTGATCGTGTCGTCGTCGTGGTCCAGCGAGTGCACCCGCGCCTCGGAGACCCGGCTCCACTCCAGCACGTCCTCGAGCGAGGGGCCGTAGCGTCGCTGCAGGGACGTCAACGCCGCGAGACGTTCCTGCACGACGGACAGCCGCGCTGGATCCATCTCGACCCCGGCCGAGTAGGAGCCGAGGTCAGCTCCTACCTCGTCCAGCAGGATGCCGATCTCCCGCACGCGTCCGGCGAGGTCGTCAAGGCCGTCATCGTGGCCGGCTGCCTCCTGCAACGCTGCGGTGGCTGAGGCGACGAGCGTGCGTGCGTCGGTTCCGTCGTCGTCGGCGGTCAGCAGGGCGTGGGCCGTTGTGGCTGCCCGCACGAGTGCCTCGGCGTGCGCGAGACGTCCTTCCTCAGCCCGCAGCTCCTCCTCCTCACCCGGCACCGGCTCGACGGCCGCGACCTCCTCGAGGCCGTGCTTGAGCATCTCCAGCTCCTGTGCACGCTCCCGGGCATGATCGCGCAGAGCACTCAGCTCGGTCTCGATCTCCTTCCAGCGGGTGAAGGCTGGGACGTACTCGTCGAGCACCTTCTGCAGCGCATCGCCAGCCAGATGGTCGAGGGCCGCACGCTGTGCCGCAGGACGCAGCAGCCGGTGCTGGTCAGACTGTCCGTGAACGGCCAACAGCTCGTCGGTGAGGGTGGTCAGCAGGGCCGCGGGCACGGTAGCCCCTCCGGCGACGGCGCGCGAGCGCCCCTGGGCGGACAGCACACGCCCCAGGACGACGACGTCACCGTCCAGCTCGCCCCCGGCCGCGGTCACGGACCGCTCGACGTCCGTGGCCTCGGGGACGGTGATGCTCGCCGACACGCTCGCCCGTTCGGCGCCGTGACGTACCAGGCCCAGGTCGGCGCGGTCCCCTCGCAGCAGCCCGAGCGCCGTGACCACCATGGTCTTGCCCGCTCCGGTCTCACCGGTGATGACGGTGAACCCCGAGTCGAGCTCGAGCTCGGCGGAGTCGATGACGCCCAGCGAGGAGAGCTTCAGGTGCTGCCACATCAGCGGGTGCCGCCTTCCTGTCGCCCAGCGCCGCGCCAGCCGGACACCGGAAGGTCGAACTTGCGCACCAACCGGTCGGTGAAGGGCGCCGTGTGCAACCTCGCGAGCCTGGCCGGCGTGGTACCGCGACGCACCTCGACGCGGGCTCCGAACGGCAGCTCCGCCGCCCGGCGACCGTCGCACCACAACACACCCGTGGCTCCCTGCCCCACGACCTCGACGGCGAGGGTGGAGTCCGGCGAGACCACGAGTGGACGGGCGAACAATGCGTGCGCACTGATCGGGGCAAGCAGCAGGGCCTGGACCTCGGGCCACACCACCGGACCTCCGGCACTGAAGGCGTAGGCGGTGGACCCGGTGGGCGTGGCGCAGATGACGCCGTCGCAGCCCCACCGTGACAGCGGGCGGTCGTCCACCTCGGCGACGACCTCGAGCATGCGTTCGCGAGAGGCCTTCTCCACCGACGCCTCGTTGAGCGCCCAGTTGGTGGCCACGACCTCGCCCCCGACGCGCACCTCGACGTCGAGGGTGAGACGTTCCTCCACCGTGTAGCTGCGATCCACGACACCGCTCACCACAGCCTGCAGGTCCTCCACGTCGGCCTCGGCGAGGAACCCGACATGTCCGAGGTTCACCCCGAGCACCGGGGTGTCGGTACCGCGGCACAGCTCTGTGGTGCGCAGGATCGTGCCGTCGCCACCGAGCACCACGGCAAGCTCACAGCCGTGGGCGGTCCCCTCGCCAGCCTTGATGACCTCGACCTCGCCGACGTGCGCTGCCGCGAGCTCGTCGGCGTCGGTGTCGGGCACGCACACCGCGATCCCCGCGGCGCGCAGGTCGGTGGCGATCTGGCGGGCCACGGACGTCGCCTCAGGGCGCGCCGTGTGGACCGTGAGCAGGACACGACGGGTCACCGTGCCGCCCCCACGGGTCCGTCGGCCACGACGTCGGTCACGGCCTCGGCCGTGACCGGGGCGGCGTCGGTGCGCAGCCAGCAGAAGTACTCCACGTTGCCGGCCGGACCGGGCAACGGGCTCGCCGCAAGACCGCGGGTGCCCCATCCGTGCCCGTGCGCCGACTCGCACACCGCGAGCACCGCACGTTCGTGCTGCTGTGCATCGCGGACGACACCGTTCTTGCCGAGGTGCTCTCGGCCCACCTCGAACTGAGGCTTGATCATCAGCACGATGTCGCCCTCCTGGGTGCAGATGCCGGTCAATGCTGGCATGACCACCGTAAGGGAGATGAACGACAGGTCCGAGACGACCAGGTCGACCTGGTCATCGATGTCGTCCGGACCCAGGGTGCGCACGTTCGTGCGGTCGTGCACGACGACCCGATCGTCAGTACGTAGGGACCACACCAGCTGTCCGTAGCCGACGTCGACGGCGTGCACGCGGCCCGCTCCGCGACGCAGCAGGACGTCGGTGAACCCTCCGGTCGACGCACCGGCGTCGAGGCAGATGCGTCCTTGGACGGCCAGGCCTTGCGGCTCGAAGACTTCCAAGGCCCCGAGGAGCTTGTGGGCCCCGCGCGAGGCCCAGCCGGGGTCGTCGCCGTCCTTCACCACGATCGCCTGATCGGTCCGGACCTGGGTTGCTGCCTTGGATGCCCGCTGCCCGTCGACCAGCACGTGGCCGTCGGCGATGAGCGTGCTGGCGTGCTCACGTGAGCGAGCCAGGCTGCGCCGGACCAGCTCAGCGTCGAGACGGACGCGTCTGCTCATGGTGTACGTCGGCTCACGAGGCGGGCGTGTCGTCGCGGCCGGCCGCGGCCAAGGCGTCACGCAGGGCGTGGTGGACCGCGTCGAGCTCCCCCACGTGGTGAGGGAGGTCGAGCTCGTCCAGGGCTGCGACCCTGTCGAGGAGTGCCGCCAGGTCAGGGCGTTCGAGGGTCGCCTCCCGCGCCAGCTCGACCAGCTCGGCACGACGTTGCTGCGCGGCGAGGTCGACCTCCGGCTCGGTGGCCGCCTGCTCGTCCTGCTGTGCCTCGTCCTGTACCTCGTCGCTCACGAGATCCATCATCCCACCCCGACGTGTTCCGGTACGCGAGGTGGCGTCCCGGTGTCGTCGGCCACCGCCCAGGCCAGGCCGAGAACGGCGCGCAGCAGGTGCAGCGGCTCGCCTGCCTGTCCCACACGGAGCGCGCCCTGAGCCAGGTGCACGCTCGCCTCGCCGCATCGGGCCGTGCTCCCCTGGACGGTGAACGGCGGATGTGGCAACAGCAAGGCACTCAGATCAGCACCGACATAGTCAGGCCGCGCCGCCAGCGGCGCCTCGGCCAGGTCCTGCAACGAGCTGACTCCGGTGAGGACGGCCAGGCTGGGGATGCCGACGCGCGCGGCCCCCTCGATGTCGGTGTCGAGCCGGTCGCCCACCATGAGCGGGGCGCTCGGCAGCAGGCGTGCCAGGCACTCCTCGAACAGTGCTCGTTCAGGCTTGCCTGCCACCACGGGACGAGTGCGGGTCGCATTGGCCACCGCCTGGACCATGGAGCCGTTGCCTGGCGCAACCCCTCGGGCGGTGGGGAACGTGAGGTCGGTGTTGCTGGCAAACCACGGCACGCCGGCGTGCACGGCGTAGGACGCCTCGGCGAGGTCGGCCCACGTCAGGTCCGGACCGAATCCCTGGACGACCGCGCTGACTGACTCATCGAAGCGATCAGTCGTGCGAAGCCCTGCCTCGTGCAGGCTGTGCCGCAGTCCGTCTCCGCCCGCCACGAGGACGAGGGAGTCAGGTGCCACTGCATCGGCGATCAGCCTGGACACAGCCTGTGCCGAGGTGACCACCTCGTCGTCGTGGGCCACCGGCATCCCCAGGTCACGCAGCTGCCCGGCCATGTCGCCCGGTACCCGCGACGCATTGTTGGTCAGGTAGGCCAACCGCATGCCGGCGTTCGTGGCGCCGGTGAGAGCCTCGCGGGCCCCGGGAACCGCCTCTGGACCGATGTAGACGACGCCATCGAGGTCGAGGAGCGCGACGTCGTGGACACGCGTCAGCGGCTCGGTGGTCGTCGCCAGGGCCATATGAAGCAGGCTACCGCCGTACCTTCTGCCACGCGGTACAGCCCGTCAGCTCGACGCTGACGTAGCTGGCGAGCGATCCAGCAGTCCTGGTGAATCGCCGACGCAGGGCGCCCGTGACCTCGATCGTGTCATCGGACCTGAACCGTGCGGCCTTGGCACGCAGCCGGGACGTCCAGGCCACGCACTCGATCACGTCGCAGGCCTGTCGGGACCGACGACGTGCCGCGCTCGTCCGAGGGACCACGATCCGGAAGGTGACGATCCGATCACCGCTCGGGAGCACGCGCTCCTCAGGATCAGCAGACAGGCGGCCGCGCAGCGTGACACAGTTGACGTGAACGGGATCTGAGCTCGACATGGATCCATCGTCACGTCGATGTGCCCCTGCGTACGCAGCGAACGCGCGGCATGTGCACAACGGCCCGCCCGCGCGCCCGCTGTGGACGGACGGGTCAGCCGAGCGCGGCGAGCCGCTCCTCGGCATCGGTGATCCGGTTCCCGTCGACCGCCACGACCCGGTGGAACCACTCAGCCGCCTCCTCGACGCGGCCGAGATCGAGAAGCGTGTCCGCGTATGCATACCGCAACCGGGCCACCCACTCCTCGCGTGACTTGCTGTGCAACGACTCATTCTCCAGGAGCCGCAGTGCTGCTTCGGCCTGACCGAGGTCGCGTCGGGCGCCCGCGACGACGATCGACAGCTCCACCTGCCCCGCATCATCGAGGTGTGAGCGAATGTCGGGAGTGTCGTACGCCAGTGCCTTCTCCGGCCTACCCAGAGCCCGCTCACAGTCGGCCATCATGGCGGCATACAGCAGCTGGCCGTTCATCCGGCGTGCCGCACGCAGCTCCGACAACGCCTCGGCGAACTTGCCCGCGGCGTACGCCGTCTCACCGCAGGCCTCACGGATGATGCCGTTGCGAGAGGCACGGGCGCGCGCAGCCAGGGCGTGCCGGTAGGCCGTCTCGGGGTCTGACCCGATCAGCAGACCAGCCATCACCAGATGCCGAGCCGCGCGTTCAGCGAGCTTCTCCGGCAGGCCCTGAAGCTGTTGACGGGCGTACTTGTCAAGATCCTTGGCGCTCACGTCGTCCGGGATCGGCGGACCGTCATAGATCTGCTGGTCGGCGGTCCGCTCCTCGGCCGCGCGCGGTGCTCGACGGTCCGTGCCACGTCCGCTCGGCCGGCGAGATGCGCCGCGATCATCGCGTCGTCGGCGGTCGCCGCCTCCGGAACGATTCCCCTGGGGCCGCCCCTGCCCACGCGGGCCCGAGCCTGGTGACCTACGTTCACCTGTCATTGTCTTGCTCCTCAAATGCAGCGAGGCCGCCCCCGAAGGAGCGGCCTCGCGCTAAATATAGTCCGGCGACGTCCTACTCTCCCACACCGTCTCCAGTGCAGTACCATCGGCGCTGAAGGGCTTGACTTCCGGGTTCGGAATGTTACCGGGTATTTCACCTTCGCCATGGTCGCCGAAACTCTATGGAGATATTTCGAACCAGGTCAATCTGGTTCCCGACTCATATCTCGGGAACCTCACAGTGGACGCGCAGAATCTTTGTAAGAAACAAGCCCTCGGCCTATTAGTACCGGTCAGCTCCATGCATTGCTGCACTTCTACTTCCGGCCTATCAACCCAGTGGTCTGCTGGGGGCCTTACCTGGTAAACCAGTGGGAAACCTCATCTTGAAACGTGCTTCCCGCTTAGATGCTTTCAGCGGTTATCACTTCCGAACGTAGCCAACCAGCCGTGCTCTTGGCAGAACAACTGGCACACCAGAGGTTCGTCCATCCCGGTCCTCTCGTACTAGGGACAGCCTTTCTCAAGTTTCCTACGCGCGCGGCGGATAGGGACCGAACTGTCTCACGACGTTCTAAACCCAGCTCGCGTGCCGCTTTAATGGGCGAACAGCCCAACCCTTGGGACCTGCTACGGCCCCAGGATGCGACGAGCCGACATCGAGGTGCCAAACCATCCCGTCGATATGGACTCTTGGGGAAGATCAGCCTGTTATCCCCGGGGTACCTTTTATCCGTTGAGCGACGCCGCTTCCACATGCCAGCGCCGGATCACTAGTCCCGACTTTCGTCCCTGCTCGAGCCGTCACTCTCACAGTCAAGCTCCCTTGTGCACTTACACTCGAAACCTGATTGCCAACCAGGCTGAGGGAACCTTTGGGCGCCTCCGTTACATTTTAGGAGGCAACCGCCCCAGTTAAACTACCCACCAGGCACTGTCCCTGATCCGGATAACGGACCTAGGTTAGATGTCTAGTACGATCAGAGTGGTATTTCAACGTTGACTCCACTCGAACTGGCGTCCAAGCTTCACAGTCTCCCACCTATCCTACACAAATCGAACCAAACACCAATACCAAGCTATAGTAAAGGTCCCGGGGTCTTTCCGTCCTGCCGCGCGTAACGAGCATCTTTACTCGTAGTGCAATTTCGCCGAGTTCATGGTTGAGACAGCGCCCAAGTCGTTACTCCATTCGTGCAGGTCGGAACTTACCCGACAAGGAATTTCGCTACCTTAGGATGGTTATAGTTACCACCGCCGTTTACTGGGGCTTAAGTTCTGTGCTTCGCTTGCGCTAACACGTCTCCTTAACCTTCCAGCACCGGGCAGGAGTCAGTCCGTATACGGCGTCTTTCGACTTAGCACGGACCTGTGTTTTTAGTAAACAGTCGCTTGGGCCTGGTCTCTGCGGCCTTCAACGCTTTGTGGAGCAAGTCCACTCACGTATCCGGCCCCCCTTCTCCCGAAGTTACGGGGGCATTTTGCCGAGTTCCTTAACCATGATTCACTCGATCACCTTAGTATTCTCTACCTGACCACCTGAGTCGGTTTGGGGTACGGGCGGCTCAGAATCTCGCTAGATGCTTTTCTCGGCAGCATAGGATCACTCACTTCGACAATTAGTCTCCCCATCAGCTCTCAGGAACATGAGTGACGGATTTACCTATCACTCTCCCTACAGCCTTGGCCGCGGTCTACCATCGCGCGCGGTTGAGCTACCTTCCTGCGTCACACCATTGCTTGCCTACTACCAGATCGGGTCGTGCGCTCTGCCGACCAGTGCTCCCGAAGGAGCTGAAGGTCGGTTTCGGGCACTTAGCATCACTGGATTCGGCATGGGCGATTCAGCGCCGGTACGGGAATATCAGCCCGTTGTCCATCGACTACGCCTGTCGGCCTCGCCTTAGGTCCCGACTTACCCAGGGAAGATTAGCTTGACCCTGGAACCCTTGGTCATCCGGTGGAAGAGTTTCTCACTCTTCATTCGCTACTCATGCCTGCATTCTCACTCGTGTCGCATCCACGGCTGGGTTACCCCGCCGCTTCTCTCGCGACACGACGCTCCCCTACCCATCCACGCACCTGGACCACAGACTCAAGGTCTGGGGCCGAGTACACGCGTGAATGCCATAGCTTCGGTGGATTGCTTGAGCCCCGCTAAATTGTCGGCGCGGAATTACTTGACCAGTGAGCTATTACGCACTCTTTCAAGGGTGGCTGCTTCTAAGCCAACCTCCTGGTTGTCTCTGCGACTCCACATCCTTTTCCACTTAGCAATCGCTTTGGGACCTTAGCTGATGGTCTGGGCTGTTTCCCTCTCGACTACGGAGCTTATCCCCCGCAGTCTCACTGCTGCGCTCTCACTTGTCGGCATTCGGAGTTTGGTTGAGTTCAGTAAGCTTGTAGGCCCCCTAGCCCATCCAGTGCTCTACCTCCGACAAGAAACACGCAACGCTGCACCTAAATGCATTTCGGGGAGAACCAGCTATCACGGAGTTTGATTGGCCTTTCACCCCTATCCACAGGTCATCCCCCCAGTTTTTAACCTAGGTGGGTTCGGTCCTCCACGCGGTCTTACCCGCGCTTCAACCTGCCCATGGATAGATCACTCCGCTTCGGGTCTAGATGGTGCAACTGCGTCGCCCTGTTCGGACTCGCTTTCGCTACGGCTACGGCTCTCGCCTTAACCTCGCTACACCACGCTAACTCGCAGGCTCATTCTTCAAAAGGCACGCTGTCACTCTTCACAAGGAAGAGCTCCAACGGATTGTATGCACATGGTTTCAGGTACTATTTCACTCCCCTCCCGGGGTACTTTTCACCTTTCCCTCACGGTACTAGTCCGCTATCGGTCATCGAGGAGTATTTAGGCTTAACGGGTGGTCCCGCTAGATTCACACCGAATTTCAGGGGTTCGGTGTTACTCGGGGCGACGAACAAGAGCCATGAGCTTACGTGTACGGGGGTCTCACCCTCTGTGCCACGACTTTCCAGTCGGCTTCCACTTCACTCATGGTTTGTGACTCTTTGCTGATTCGGCAGAATCAGCGGTTCGGCCCCACAACCCCTCAGCGACAACGCCTGCCGGCTATCACATCACTGAGGTTTAGCCTCTTCCGGTTTCGCTCGCCACTACTCCCGGAATCACGGTTGTTTTCTCTTCCTGTGGGTACTGAGATGTTTCACTTCCCCACGTTCCCTCCAAACGCCCTATGTGTTCAGGCGCAGGTACCTGGACTTTCCTCCAGGTGGGTTTCCCCATTCGGACATCCCCGGATCACAGGTCGGTTGTCACCTTCCCGGGGCTTTTCGCAGACTCCAACGTCCTTCATCGGCTCTCGATGCCAAGGCATCCACCATGTGCACTTAGTAGCTTGTTGTTACTACAAAGATGCTCGCGTCCACTGTGAAGTTCTCAAGATACGGTCGGTCCCGCCCCATGATCCACGCCTTCCCGATGACTCGAGTGGTTCGTGGTGGTGCGGTCCGAGAGGTCAAGCCTAGGGCCTGATCCCTCAGGACCCAACAGTGTGCCTGACTCATCGCGACTTCCGGCTGAGGTTCCTTCCCCGAGGGGCGTACTGACAGCGTTCGATCGATGATGAGCCAAATAGTCGACGTCCACTAGTGAGCTGTGTCGCGCAGAACGCTTGTCTGCGAACGACACGCCTGGACGAGGTCCGAAAACTCTCGCCAGTGAGCTCCTTAGAAAGGAGGTGATCCAGCCGCACCTTCCGGTACGGCTACCTTGTTACGACTTCGTCCCAATCGCCAGCCCCACCTTCGACGGCTCCCTCCACAAGGGTTGGGCCACCGGCTTCGGGTGTTGCCGACTTTCATGACGTGACGGGCGGTGTGTACAAGGCCCGGGAACGTATTCACCGCAGCGTTGCTGATCTGCGATTACTAGCGACTCCGACTTCATGGGGTCGAGTTGCAGACCCCAATCCGAACTGAGACCGGCTTTTTGGGATTCGCTCCACCTCGCGGCTTCGCAGCCCATTGTACCGGCCATTGTAGCATGCTTGAAGCCCTGGGCATAAGGGGCATGAAGACTTGACGTCATCCCCACCTTCCTCCGAGTTGACCCCGGCAGTCTCCTATGAGTCCCCACCATTACGTGCTGGCAACATAGGACGAGGGTTGCGCTCGTTGCGGGACTTAACCCAACATCTCACGACACGAGCTGACGACAGCCATGCACCACCTGTATACCGACCACAAGGGGGGCTACATCTCTGCAGCTTTCCGGCATATGTCAAACCCAGGTAAGGTTCTTCGCGTTGCATCGAATTAATCAGCATGCTCCGCCGCTTGTGCGGGCCCCCGTCAATTCCTTTGAGTTTTAGCCTTGCGGCCGTACTCCCCAGGCGGGGCGCTTAATGCGTTAGCTGCGGCACGGAGACCGTGGAAGGTCCCCACACCTAGCGCCCAACGTTTACGGCATGGACTACCAGGGTATCTAATCCTGTTCGCTCCCCATGCTTTCGCTCCTCAGCGTCAGGTAATGCCCAGAGAACCGCCTTCGCCACCGGTGTTCCTCCTGATATCTGCGCATTCCACCGCTACACCAGGAATTCCGTTCTCCCCTGCATACCTCTAGTCTGCCCGTATCGGAAGCACGCTCAGGGTTGAGCCCTGAGTTTTCACTACCGACGCGACAGACCGCCTACGAGCCCTTTACGCCCAATAATTCCGGACAACGCTCGGACCCTACGTATTACCGCGGCTGCTGGCACGTAGTTGGCCGGTCCTTCTTCTGCAGGTACCGTCACTTTCGCTTCGTCCCTGCTGAAAGAGGTTTACAACCCGAAGGCCGTCATCCCTCACGCGGCGTTGCTGGATCAGGCTTTCGCCCATTGTCCAATATTCCCCACTGCTGCCTCCCGTAGGAGTCTGGGCCGTGTCTCAGTCCCAGTGTGGCCGGTCACCCTCTCAGGCCGGCTACCCGTCGTTGCCTTGGTGGGCCGTTACCCCACCAACAAGCTGATAGGCCGCGAACTCATCCTCCTCCGCCGGAGCTTTCCACCTCAGAAGATGCCTTCCGAGGTCATATTCGGCATTAGACGTCGTTTCCAACGCTTATTCCAAAGAGAAGGGCAGATTGTTCACGTGTTACTCACCCGTTCGCCGCTCGTGTACTCCCGAAGGAGCCTTACCGCTCGACTTGCATGTGTTAAGCACGCCGCCAGCGTTCGTCCTGAGCCAGGATCAAACTCTCCGTTGAATTACTCCCCAGGCTCCGAAGAACCAGGGTCAACATCTGTTTGATTCCTGACGAACTGACTGCTGACAGTCAATTTGTCGGAATTGCCCTCGCGATGCTGTCGGGCCGAAGCCCTTCACCATCGACGGGGGTATAACTGATTATCTCGTCGACTTTTGGCACACTGTTGAGTTCTCAAGGATCAGACGCACACCTTGGCGCCCACCTTCCGGCGGCTACCTCGGGGCAACTCGTCCAACTTTACACGGTCTGTTTCGGCCCGGTCAAACCAGGTCCGACTCCGTGTTCACCCCCCGTTGTCAGCGGCTAGATCTCCGAGCCTCGTTGAGGCTCTGGCATTAACCGTTTCGGTTGGGGTGGCTGCCCGCCCGAGCGCCCGGCCTCTGGCCTTGCGCTCCGCCGTGCGGTGCAACAACCAGAACATTACGCACCCGCCCCAACACGGTCAAATCGAGAACGTGTGACGGCGACCACATGATCGATCAGTGGAGTCTGACGCCTGAAATCGCACGCTTTCCACGCCGCAGGAGGAACCAAGAGCCGTGCAAGGCCGGCGCGTCGGCCAGGGACAGGTCGGCATCGTCGGCGCGCACGTTGTTGACGTACGCGCCACCGTCATTGACGGCACGGCGCGCCTCGGACCGGGACGTCACGAGCCCAGTGGCCACCAACGCGTCGGTGAGTGTCGGTGCATCACCACGCCTGAGATCCACTGCGCCGGCCTCTCGCAGTGCGGCAGACAACGTCGACTCCGCCAGGTCCGCCACGTCCCCTCGACCGAACAACGCGGCGGCCGCGAGCTCGGCGGCCTGCGTCTCGGCAGGTCCGTGCACGAGCGTGGTCATCTCGGCGGCCAGACGACGCTGCGCAATCCGGAGCCCCGGCTTCTCGGCATGCTCGGCCATGAGGGCATCGATCTCGGTCACCGGCACGAAGGTGAACTGCTTGAGGTACTCCCCCACCTTGGAGTCCTCAGCCTGGATCCATGACTGGTGGAAGGCGTAAGGGCTCGTGCGGTCGGCATCGAGCCAGACGGTCCCACTCTCGGTCTTGCCGAACTTCGTGCCGTCGGCCTTGGTGATGAGCGGCGTGGCCAGGGCGTGGACACGGGTCCCCTCGGCACGGCGCACCAGCTCGACCCCGGCAGTGATGTTGCCCCACTGATCGCTTCCGCCGGTCTGCAGAGCGCAGCCGTACCGTCGGTGCAGCTCCAGGTAGTCCATGGACTGCAGCAGGACGTAGCTGAACTCGGTGTAGCTGATGCCGGACTCCAGGCGGCTGCTCACCACGTCACGCGCAAGCATCCGGTTGACGGGGAAGTGCTTGCCCACGTCGCGCAGGAAGTCGATCGTGCTCAGGTCCTGTGTCCAGTCCAGGTTGTTGACCAGGGTCGCGCCCAGCTCGCCCTCCAGGTCCACGAACTGCGACACCTGCGAGCGAATGCGCTCCACCCACTCGGCCACGACCTCCGGTGAGTTCATGACCCGCTCGCCTGCCTCCTTGGGGTCACCGATGAGCCCGGTCGAGCCGCCGACGAGGAGCAACGGCCGATGACCGGCCAGCTGCAGACGCCTGGCCGTCAGCAGCTGCAGCAGGTTGCCGATGTGCAGGCTGGGGGCCGTGGGGTCGAAACCCACGTAGTACGTCAGCGGACCAGCGTCCATCTCCGCGCGCAGCGCGTCGAGATCGGTCGAGTGCGCGATGAGGCCGCGCGCCTCGAGGTCGTCGAGGACGTGGGTCACGATTGGTGCCTTTCGTGTTCTGGGTACTGCGCCCGATCCTAGAGCGGCGCCCGCGGTGACCTACGGTAGGCCGACACCGTGGGATCGTCCGCCACCCAGAGCCGCCACGGACGATCCGCCTCCTGGGAGACCCCCACCCGCGGCCCGGCGCTGACCGGTGGTGTCACCGCAGGCGCGGGGCCCAGCCTGACCGGACCCTCGCCGAGCAGGTCGGTGCCCAGGTCAGTCATCGTCAGGCCCAGGGCCGATGCGAGGTTGCCCGGCCCGCGCGCGAGCCGCACATCAGGGACGTCGCCTCGGCGGGAACGGGCGAGATCGATGCCCTGCACGACCCGCCCCGCCCGGACCAGGACCGCAGCCGCCTGCTCGGTGGGGCCGGTGACGACGTTGGCACAGAGGTGGATGCCGTAGGAGCGATACACGTACAACCGCCACGGAGGGCCGTACATGATCTCCGAGCGCGGCGTGCGGGTGAAGGCGTGCGAGGCGGCGTCCTCCACTCCCCCGTAGGCCTCGACCTCGGTGATGCGCACCGCCACCCCGTGCCCGTGCAGAACGCGCCCGAGCAGACTGCGGGCACGCTCCAGGACGTGCGGCCCACTGGTCGACGTCGCCACGGGCCGGCTCAGGACAGTCGACTCCGCAGCTCGGCGAGCTGCTCGGTGACGCGTCGCTGGGCGGTGCCGCCGCGACCGTCGCGTGAGGAGATCGAGCCGCGCAGCGAGAGCACGTCCCGCACCGAGCCGCCACCTCGTGAGGCAGCCTGGGAGAAGTGCGGGGAGATCGCCGAGAAGTCCTCATCGGTGAGGTCCCACAGCTCGATGCCGCGCTCCTCGCACCTCTGGACGCATGCACCGGACAGCTCGTGGGCCTCACGGAACGGCACACCCTGCCGTACGAGCCACTCCGCGACGTCGGTGGCCAGTGCGAAGCCCTGCGGCGCCAGCTCGGACATGCGTGCGGTGTCGAAGCGAAGCGTCGCGACCATGCCGGTGAAGGCCGGCAGGAGGATCTCCAGGGTGTCGATGGAGTCGAAGACCGGCTCCTTGTCCTCCTGCAGGTCACGGTTGTAGGCCAGCGGCAGAGCCTTGAGCGTCGCCAGCAGCCCCGTGAGGTTGCCGACCAGGCGCCCGGCCTTGCCACGGGCCAGCTCGGCGATGTCGGGGTTCTTCTTCTGCGGCATGATGCTCGAGCCCGTGGAGTAGGCATCGTGCAGCGTGATGAAGCCGAACTCCTTGGTGTTCCAGATGATGATCTCCTCGGCGAGCCGAGAGACGTCGACGCCGATCTGGGCGAGCACGAAGGACAGCTCGGAGACGAAGTCCCGTGCCGCGGTGCCGTCGATGGAGTTGGCCGAGGATCCTGTGAAGCCAAGATCGCGGGCGACCGCCTCCGGGTCCAGCCCCAGCGACGAGCCCGCGAGCGCGCCCGAGCCGTACGGCGAGTCGGCCCCGACCCGGGCGTCCCACTCGGCCAGGCGGTCCAGGTCCCGCACGAGCGGCCAGGCGTGCGCGAGCAAGTGGTGCGAGAGCAGGACTGGCTGCGCGTGCTGCAGGTGGGTGCGGCCGGGCATCGCGACCCCGAGGTGGTTCTCGGCCTGCGAGGCGATCGCGCGGGCCAGCTCGCTCACCAGCTGGCTCACCTGACGCACATGGTCACGCAGGTAGAGCCGAAAGAGGGTCGCCACCTGGTCGTTGCGCGAGCGTCCCGCCCGCAGCCTGCCGCCCAGCTCCGGGCCGAGCCGCTCCACCAGGCCCCGTTCCAGGGCGGAGTGCACATCCTCATCGCCGGGCTGGGCCACGAACGCACCGGAGACGACGTCGGCCTCCAACGCGTCGATCCCCTCCAGCATCTGTTCCAGGGCTGCGTCATCGAGCAGGTCCGCAGCGTGCAGGACGCGGGCATGGGCACGCGAGCCCCGGAGGTCATAGGTCGCCAGGCGCCAGTCGAACTGCGTGGAGCGCGACAGCTCCTCCAGCTCCGGCGACGGTCCGCCCGCGAAACGGCCGCCCCACAGGCGGGTGTCGGCCGCGGTCTCGCCCGGCGCATCCTCTGGCACGGTCATGGAACTCCTCGGTTGGGGGACGACTCAGTCTGGCAGCGCGGCCAGCGACGTGAAGCGGCGGGCGACTGCCTCACCGCCGTCCGGTTCACGGCACATCAGCAGCACGGTGTCGTCACCGGCGATCGTGCCGAGCAGGTCCGGCTGGGAGGTGTGGTCGATCGCGGACGCGAGGTACTGCGCCGCGCCCGGCGGCGTCCGCAGGACCACGAGGTTGGCCGAGGCGTCGGCGGACACCACGAGCTCACGGGCGAGCCGGTTCAACCGCAGCTGCGAGACCGCACTGTCCTCAGCCGCACGCGGCGTACGATCACCGCCTTCGGCAGGCACCGCATACACGAGAGTGCCGTCGGAACGGCGCACCCGTACGGCGTCGAGGTGCACGAGATCGCGCGAGATCGTCGAGGGCGTCGCCTTCACCCCCTGGTCCTCCAGGAGGCGCGACAACTCGCTCTGCGAGCGCACCGCCTCACGGCCCAGCAGGTCCACGATGAGCTGGCGTCGGGCTGCCTTGGTGTCCGGGATCGTCATCGACTTGCTCGCTCGCGCTCGTTCATGCCGGCACCGGGCCCCGGGTGCTCGTCGGCAGCGGGCTCGTGTCCGGCGCTGACCTCTCCAGCAACCAGATCAGCAGCGCCTTCTGTGCGTGCAGACGGTTCTCCGACTCCTCCCAGACCAGACTACGAGGTCCGTCGACCACGTCGGCAGCGATCTCCAGACCACGGTAGGCCGGCAGGCAGTGCAGGACGACCGCGTGCGCCGCGGCATGCCCCAGCAGCTCCTGCGTGACCGAGTAGGGACCGAAGGTCGCCAGCCGCTGCTCCTTCTCGGCCTCCTGCCCCATCGAGATCCAGGTATCCGTGATGACGACGTCCGCGCCGGTGACCGCCGCGACCGGATCGGTGGTGCTGCTGATCGAACCACCGGTCGTCACCGCGATGCGCTCCGCGTCGTCGAGGATCGAGTCATGGGGTTCGAAGCCCTCGGGCGCCCCGATCCGGACATGCATCCCGGCGGTCGCACCACCGAGGAGGTAGGAGTGCGCCATGTTGTTGGCACCGTCGCCGACATAGGCGACCGTGAGACCCTGCAGGCTGCCGAAGTACTCCAGCAGAGTGAGCCAGTCCGCCAACAGCTGGCACGGATGGAGGATCTCGCTCAACGCGTTGATGACCGGCACCCCGGCGTGAGCCGCCATCTCCTCCAGGCCCGACTGCGCGTGCGTGCGCCACACGACAGCACTGGTCATCCGGCCGAGCACACGGGCCGTGTCAGCGATCGGCTCGCCCCGGCCCACCTGCGTCGTCGAGGAGTCCAGCACGAGCGCGTTGCCCCCCAGGTCGGCGATGCCGACGGAGAAGGAGACCCTGGTGCGGGTGGAGGACTTGTCGAACAGGACGGCCACCGTGCGGGGACCGGACAGTGGCTGTCGCCCGTACGGGTCGGCCTTGACCTCCAGGGCGAGCTGGAGCACCTCGGCCTGTTCAGCGGGCGAGAGGTCGTCGTCGCGCAGCAGGTGCCTCATGTGCCGCCCTCCTGTGACGCGACGTCCACCTCGTCCAGCAGCGAGCGGATGGTCTTGACGGCGCGGTCGGCATCCTCGGCCGACAGCACGAGCGGCGGGACGAGACGCAGGCGGTTCGGCGTCGGAGCATTGAGCACCAGGCCCGCGTCGTAGCCGGCCGACACCACCTGCGGCGCGACGTCGGCGGTGAGCACGACGCCCAGGAACAGCCCGCGCCCCGTGACCCCGGCGACCAAAGGATGGTCGACCAGCCCGGCACGGACCCGCTCCCCCACCGTTGCCACGTGATCCAGCAACCCGTCGGCCTCGATCGTCTCGATGACCGCGAGCGCCGCCGACGTGGCCACCGGGTTGCCACCGAAGGTCGTGCCGTGGTTGCCGGGCCCCAGCAGTGCGCCGCATGACCCGAGGGCGACGCACGCCGAGACCGGGATGCCCCCGCCCAGGCCCTTGGCCACGGTGATGAGGTCCGGGGTGACGCCCTCACGCTGATGGTCGAACCAGGCACCGGTGCGTCCGACGCCGCTCTGGACCTCATCGAGCCACAGCAGCGCGCCGTGCTCGGTGGTGACCTCCCGGGCCGCCGCCAGATAGCCCTCCGGCGGGACGACGACGCCGGCCTCACCCTGGATGGGCTCCAGGACGACGGCCGCGACCGACTCATCGACAGCCTCCCGCAGCGCGTCGACGTCGCCGTAGGGCACCCACCGGACGTCTCCGGGCAGCGGCTCGAACGGTTCTCGGTAGGCCTGCTTGGACGTCAACGAGAGCGCGCCCATGGTGCGGCCGTGGAAGGATCCCTCGGCCGCGACGATCGTGGTGCGCCCGGTGCGTCGCGTGGCCTTGAGAGCCGCCTCGTTGGCCTCCGTCCCCGTGCTGGCGAAGAAGACCCGGCTCCCCCGCGTGCCGCCGAGGTCGCCGAGGAGCTCCAGGAGCCGCTCGGCCAGCCGCACCTGAGGCTCGGTCGCGAAGAAGTTGGAGACGTGACCGAGGGTTCGGAGCTGGGAGGTGACGGCCTCGACGATCGCCGGATGGGCGTGGCCGAGCGCGTTGACCGCGATCCCGCCCAGCAGGTCGAGGTAGCGGTTGCCGTCGACGTCCCACACCCAGCAGCCCTCGCCCTTCACGAGCACGCGCTGCGGCGCACCGAAGGTGTTCATGACGGCCTTGGTGTAGCGGTCGGTCCACTCGGCCCCGGAGACGGGACGGCCCTGCGACGTCACGGGCAGCTCGGCCTTCTCCGGTGCCCCGGAGGTCCCGGCGGGGACGTCCGGACGGGGGCGACTGGGGGAACTGGTCATGAGCTCTCCTTGGAAGCACTCGTGGAGTACAGAGCGGTACGGACCCGCGTCTCGACGTCCGGCAGCACCTGGGTGCCGACGCCCTCGTCGGTGAAGATCTCCAGCAGGACGGCGTGCGGCTCACGGCCGTCGACGACGGTGGCGCCCTTGACGCCACCCTCGACGGCCTCGAGGCAGGCCTTCATCTTGGGAATCATGCCCGAGGCCAGGCCCGGCAGGAGCTCACGCAGCGACTCCGGGGAGATCTCGCCGATCACGTCGGTGCTGTCGGGCCAGTCGCGGTACAGACCCTCGACGTCGGTGAGCACGAGCAGCTTCTCCGCACCGAGCGCGGTCGCGAGCGCGGAGGCCGCGGTGTCGGCGTTGACGTTGTGCACCTGTCCGACGGCGTCCGGAGCGATGGTGGAGACCACCGGGATCCGTCCGGCATCGATGAGGTCCTGCACCGCCTCGGGCCGCACGTGGGAGACCTCGCCGACCAGACCGATGTCGGTCTCCTCGCCATCGATGACCGGACGCGTGGTGGTGGCGGTGAACAGGCCCGCGTCCTCCCCGGAGAGCCCGACCGCCAGGGCGCCGTGCCGGTTGAGCAGGCCCACCAGCTCGCGACCGACCTGGCCGGTCAGGACCATGCGGACGACCTCCACGGACTCCTCGGTGGTGACCCGCAGTCCGCCGCGGAACTCCGACTCGATGCCCAGCCGGTCCAGCATCGCACTGATCTGCGGTCCGCCGCCGTGCACGACGACGGGACGAAAGCCCGCCATCCGCAGGAACACGATGTCCTCGGCGAAGGCCTGCTTGAGTGACTCGTCGGTCATGGCGTTGCCGCCGTACTTCACCACGACGACCTTGCCGTGATAGCGCTTCAGCCAGGGCAGCGCCCCGGCGAGGGTGGCGGCCTTCTCCTGGTGTCGCTTCCACTGCTCGCTGGTGTGGCCCTGCTCGATCTCTGCGTCGTCGTGGGCTGGGGGCATCGTGACGTGCTCTTCCTTCTCGCTCATGTCGAGTACGCGGAGTTCTCGTGGACGTAGGCGTGCGTGAGGTCGTTGGTCCAGACGGTCGCCGCGGCGTCGCCGGACTTCAGGTCGATGGTCACCGACACCGCGCGATCCTCCAGCAAGACGGAGTCGGCCGGCTCGCCCAGACCGCTGTTGCGGCAGACCCAGACCCCGTTGAGGGCGACGTCGAGGTCGGCCGGGTCGAAGACGGCGTCGGTGGTGCCGACCGAAGCCAGGACACGCCCCCAGTTGGGGTCCTTGCCGAACACCGCGGCCTTGAACAGGTTGCTGCGCGCCACCGAACGACCGACGGCCACCGCATCCTCCTCGCTCGCGGCGTGAAGCACCTCGATGGCGATCTCGTGGTCCGCCCCCTCGGCATCGGCCAGCAGCTGCAGCGCGAGGTCACGACAGACGCTGGTGAGTGCCCCGGTGAACGCCTCCTGGTCCGGCTCGACGCCGCTCGCACCACTGGCCATCAGCAGCACCGTGTCATTGGTGGACTGGCAGCCGTCGGAGTCGAGCCGGTCGAACGTCGTCCTGGTGGCCTCCCGCAGACAGGCGTCGAGCACCTCGCCCGGCAGGTCGGCGTCGGTGGTGATGACGACCAGCATCGTGGCGAGCGCCGGGGCCAGCATGCCCGCGCCCTTGGCCATGCCGCCGACCGTCCAGCCGTCCTGCCCGGCTCCCTGCGTCGAGGACACGGCCGTCTTGGGCACCGAGTCGGTGGTCATGATGGCCCTCGAGGCGGCGTCGCCGCCGTCGGCCGACAGCTCACCGCTAGCCGTGCGGACACCGGCAAGCAGGTCGTCTGCGTCGTTGAGCAGGCCGATCAGCCCGGTGGAGCACACCTGCACGTCGATCGGTGGCAGATCCAGGAGCTCGGCGGCCAGCTCGGCCGTGGCATGGGTCAGCTGGAAACCCTCTGCCCCCGTGTAGCAGTTGGCTCCCCCGGAGTTGATGACGACGGCGCTCGCGGCACCGTCCTTGATGGCCTGCTCGCTCCACAGCACCGGATTGGCCTTGCAGCGGTTGCTGGTGAAGACAGCGGCAGCGGCCTTGCTGGGGCCGTCGTTGACGACGATCGCGAGATCAGGGGCGCCGGAGCTCTTCAGTCCTGCGGCCACACCCGCGGCGCGGAATCCTCCTGCGGAAGTGACTGACATCAGGGAGCCACCCCCACCGTCGTCAGACCCGTCGTCTCCGCGAGACCGAGGGCGATGTTCATCGACTGGATCGCACCACCGGCAGTGCCCTTGGCCAGGTTGTCCATCGCGCCGATGGCCACCAGCTTGCCCGCGCGCGGGTCCACCGTGGCCTGCACGTGCACGGTGTTGGCTCCGAGCACCGCCTTGGTCTGCGGCCAGGTGCCCTCGGGCAGCACGTGCACGAACGGCTCACCCTCACCCGCACGACCGTAGGAGTCGGTGTAGGCGGCGGTGACGTCGCCGGTCTCGACACCGTCGCGCAGCGGTGCACTCACCGTGGCGAGGATGCCGCGGGCCATCGGGGCCAGGATCGGCGTGAAGGAGACGACTGGCTCCGCGCCCCCGGCGGGGGTGCCGGGCCGTGGGCGGCGATGGGACATGGCGGCTCGGAGGTTCTGCTCGATCTCCGGCGTGTGACGGTGCACGCCGCCGACACCGTAGGCGCTGGCCTGACCCATCACCTCCGAACCGAGGAACGTGGTGGCGAGCTTCTTGCCGGCTCCCGATGTGCCGGTGGGCGCGACCACCGTGAAGTCGGGGTGGACCAGGTCCGCGAGCACGGCGGGCATCGTCGTGAGCGTCGAGACCGTGGGGAAGCACCCCGGCACCGCGATGCGGCGCGCACCGGCCAGCGCCTCGCGTTGACCCGGCAGCTCCGGGAGGCCGTACGGCCACGTGCCGGCGTGCGCTCCGCCGTAGAACTCGGTCCAGTCGTCGCTGCGTTGCAGGCGGAAGTCCGCACCGCAGTCGATGACGAGGGCGTCGTCACCGAGCGTCGCGGCGATCTCGGCCGAGGCGCCGTGCGGCAGGCCGAGGAAGACGACGTCGTGCCCACGGAGGTGCTGCGCGCGTCCGTCGGCTCCAGGACGCGGTCGGCCAGTGGCGTGAGGTGCGGCTGCAGCGACCCGAGTCGTTCACCGGCGTTGGATGCGGCGGTCACGGCCCCGATCTCGACACCGGGGTGTGCGAGGAGCGTGCGGAGCACTTCTCCTCCCACGTACCCACTGGCGCCGGCGACGGCCACGGAGATGGTGGTCATGCTTGATGATCCTGTCAGGTGTGGGATGTGGAGGACAGTTTCGGGCGGGGGTGCCGGGCTGTGGGCGGCAGATGGTCTGGCCGGGGGGCGAACCGCACGGCTCAGTCGCTGCCGAACTCCATCGCGGCGGCATCGAGCGCCTGCGCAGCGTCGTCCTCCACCGACGGGTTGGCCTCGATGCGCATCGCTCCCCCGGCCGGCAGCTCGCCGAACAGGGTGCCGTTCTCGACGAGGACCTGGCCCTGGTCGAGCGGCTGGCCGGCGTACATCTCCAGCTTGTCGCGGGAGTCGGCGATGTCGAGGTTGCGCATCGTGAGCTGACCGATGCGGTCCGTCGGGCCGAAGGCAGCGTTCTCGGTGCGCTCCATGGACAGCTTCTCCGGGTGGTAGGAGAACGCAGGGCCTTGTGTGTCGAGGACCGTGTAGTCCTCGCCGCGACGCAGCCGCAGCGTCACCTCACCGGTCACCAGCGAGGCGATCCAGCGCTCGACGGACTCGCGCAGCATCATCGCCTGCGGATCGAGCCAGCGGCCCTCGTACATGAGTCTGCCGAGGCGCCGACCATGCTGGTGGTAGCTGGCGATGGAGTCCTCGTTGTGGATGGCGTTGACGAGCCGCTCGTACGCGATCCACAGCAACGCCATGGCGGGCGCCTCGTAGATGCCGCGGCTCTTGGCCTCGATGATCCGGTTCTCGATCTGGTCGGACATGCCGAGTCCGTGCCGTCCGCCGATCAGGTTGGCCTGGTGCACGAGCGCCACCGGGTCGAGCTGTGTGCCGTTGATCGCGACGGGACGCCCGGCCTCGAAGGAGATGGTGACGTCCTCGGTGGCGATCTCGACCTCGGGGTCCCAGAACTTCACCCCCATGATCGGATCGACCGTCTCCAGCGAGACGTCGAGGTGCTCCAGCTTCTTGGCCTCGTGGGTGGCGCCCCAGATGTTGGCGTCGGTCGAGTAGGCCTTCTCCTGGCTGTCGCGATAGGGCAGGCCCCGCTCGAGGAGCCACTCGCTCATCTCGTGGCGTCCGCCCAGCTCCTCGACGAAGTCCGCGTCCAGCCACGGCTTGTAGATGCGCAGCTCGGGGTTGGCGAGCAGCCCGTAGCGGTAGAACCGCTCGATGTCGTTGCCCTTGAACGTCGAGCCATCGCCCCAGATCTGCACCCCGTCCTCGAGCATCGCGCGCACCAGCAGCGTGCCCGTGACCGCCCGGCCGAGCGGCGTCGTGTTGAAGTAGGCCCGGCCGCCGGAGCGGATGTGGAAGGCACCGCAGGCAAGGGCGGCGAGTCCCTCGTCGACCAGCGGCCCCTTGCAGTCGATAGAGCGCGCGAGCTCGGCGCCGTACTGCATCGCCCGCCCGGGGACCCCGGAGATGTCGGGTTCGTCGTACTGGCCGATGTCGGCGGTGTAGGCGCAGGGGATGGCCCCCTTCTCGCGCATCCAGGCGACGGCGACCGAGGTGTCGAGACCTCCGGAGAAGGCGATGCCGACCTTGTGGCCGGCCGGGAGCGTGGTGAGAACCTTGGACATGACGCATAGTCTTGCACAACCATGCAATTTCGTGCACATCGCCTCCGGTCGCGAGCCACTCCCGCACCGCTCGCGAGCCACTGCGGCACCACCCGGGAGTCATTTCGGCACCGCCCGGGAGTCACTGCGGCACCGCCCGGGAGTCACGTCATCCCCTCGCACCGCGAGGCGGACGGGTGGCCGGTCCGCAAGCGACTCGCCACACGTCACTGAGTGACTCGCGACGGGTGACGCAGTGACTCGCCACGTGTGACGGAGTGACTCGCGAGGGTCAGGTGCGCAGGGTGGCGCCGGCCGCCTCCGCGGCTGCCACCAGGTCGGCACGCGCGGCACTGATCTCGGTCTCCGAGAGCGTGCGGTCGCGAGCCCGCAGACGCAGCGAGAACGCGAGCGAACGACGGTTCTGACCCACCTGCTCGCCGGTGTAGACATCGAAGAGCCGGACCGACTCCACCAGGGCGTTGGCCTGCTCCAGAGCCTGCTGGACCCGCGCGGCAGGCACATCGTCAGCCACCACGAGGGCGAGGTCCTCCTTGACCACGGGATACGCCGAGAAGTCCGGTTTGGGCCCGACCTCCGGCGCAGCAGCCAGGAGCACGTCGAGATCGATCTCGCCGGCGACGGCCCGCTCGGGCAGGCCGTGCGCGCGCACGACGTCAGGGTGCAGCTCACCGGCGTGACCGATGACTCTGCTCCCTGTCGCTCCCGGTCCGCCATCCCCGGCGGGACCGTGGAGCCAGAAAGCGGCGCAGCGGCCCGGGTGGAACGGTGCGTGCTGTGCCTGCTCGACCGTGATGCTCACGTGCAGGGCATCGGCGAGACGTCGGCCCACAGCGATGGCGTCGGCCCACGTGGCGTCGCGTCCGGGCCCCGCCCAGCCGCGACGCTCACGCTGGCCCGCCAGAGCCCATGCGGCATGGAACGGCTGCTCGGGCAGGGCGGCGTCCAGGGCGTCCAGCTCCGCGGGAGTGGGGCGTCGATCGACGCCGTAGATCGGTGCCTCAGGAGCACCAGGACGCGGTGTGAAGACGCGTCCGACCTCGCTGATCGCGACGTCCTCGTGGCCCCGTCCGACGTTGAGCGCCAACGCCCGTAGGACCCCGATGAGCAGCGTCGTGGTGAGGCCCGGCTCCTGGGCCGACAGCGGGTTCTCCAGCAGGACCTGGCGGCGCCGTGCGTCCTCGACGGGGACGCCGAGACGGTCGAGGTCCGCCGGGCCGGCGAACGGGAAGGTCTTGACCTCCGTCAGGCCCGCGCCGGCCAGGACGTACCCGACCCGGCGCCGCAGCTCCTGCGAGCGGGTCAGCCCCCGACCACCGGGCGCCGTGGGCAGCACCGAGGGGACCTGGTCGTACCCGACGACGCGCAACGCCTCCTCCACCAGGTCGTAGGCATCCACGAGGTCGAAACGCCAGCTCGGCGGTGTGGCCGTGATCGTGAATCCGTCGGTCTCGACCTCACAGCCGTTGCCCTCGAGCGCCACCACGACGTCGCCGGAAGCGATGTCTACACCCGAGACGCGAGCCGGGAGCGACGCGGAGATCGTCACCGGACGACGGCCGGGCGCCTCCCCCACGACGGTGAGTCCGTCGTCGATCGCGCCACCGCCGTGCTCCACCAGGAGCTCGGCCACTCGGCGCGAGGCCACTGCGGCGAGCTCGGGGTCGACGCCACGCTCATTGCGCTTGCCGGCCTCCGACGTCAGCCGGTGACGCCGTCCGGTACGAAAGACGGTCGTCGGGTCGAAGTGCGCGGCCTCGATGACGATGTCGGTGGTGGAGGCGTCGATCTCGGTGCTCGCGCCGCCCATGACCCCGGCCAGGCCGATCGGGCCGCTGTCGTCGCAGATCAGCAGATCGGCCGGATCGAGTGTCCGCTCGACGTCGTCGAGCGTCGTGAGGCTCTCCCCTTCGGCCGCACGTCGCACCGTGATCGGTCCGTCCAGCTTGGCGCGGTCGTAGGCGTGGTTCGGCTGGCCGAGCTCGAGCATGACGTAGTTGCTGACGTCCACGGCGAGCGAGATGGACCGCATGCCGGCCTGTTCCAGGCGACGCACCATCCACGGCGGCGATGGGCGCGACGGGTCGAAGCCCGTGACGACACGGGCAGTGAAGACCGGGCAGGCGCCGGCGTCATCGACGCGCACCGGGTATCCCTCGCCCCTGGTGGCCGGATCGTCCACGAGCTGGGCCGGGTCGGAGAAGCTCAGCCCGAACGCCAGGGCCGTGTCCCGCCCGACGCCCCGCATGGAGAGCGCGTAGGCACGATCGGGGTTGACCTCGAGGTCGAGCACCTCCTCGTCCAGGCCGAGAAGGGTGATCGCGTCGTCACCGGGCTCGGCGCTGCCAGGCTCGAGCACGACGATGCCGTCCGCCGTGGTGGCATCATCAGGCAGGCTCAGCTCGCGCGTGGAGCAGATCATCCCGTCGGAGACGTGACCGTACGTCTTGCGGGAGCCGATCTCGAACCCGAGCGCTGCCAGGTACGTGCCGGGCAGCGAGACGACCACGAGATCGCCCACGCCGAAGTTGTGCGCACCGCAGACGATGCCCCGGGAGGGCACGTCCTGCCCGGGCGCGTCGGGCACCGACAGGTCGTTGTGGCTGCCGACGTCGACGCGACACCAGTTGATCGTCTTGCCGTTCTTCTGCGGCTCGGCCTCCAGCGCCAGGACACGGCCGACCACGAGGGGGCCGGACACGCCGGCGCCGATGATCTCCTCGAGCTTGAGGTCGTAGGCGGTGAGCCGGGTGGCCAGCACCTCGGTGCTGACGTCGGCCGGCAGGCCGGTGAGCTCACGCAGCCAGGTGACGGGAACCTTCACGACGAGACCTCCGGCGACAACAGGCGGATCAGACGGGGCGCACTCACAGTCCCACCCCGAACGGCTCGGTGAAGCGGACGTCGCCGTCCCACAGGTCGCGCAGGTCGGCGATGTCGTAGCGGCTGGTGATGGTGCGATCCAGGCCCATGCCGAAGGCGAAGCCGGAGTAACGCTCCGGGTCGACGCCGCAGGCGATGAGCACCCGCGGGTTGACCACACCGCAGCCACCCCACTCGATCCAGCCCTCACCGCGGCAGGTGCCGCAGTCGGCGACCGCATCGGGGTTGCCCTGGCAGACGTAGCAGAGCAGGTCGACCTCGGCACTGGGCTCGGTGAACGGGAAGTACGACGGCCGGAAGCGCGTCGTGATCTGCTCGCCGTAGATCGCTGCGGCCAGATGGTCGAGCGTCCCCTTCAGGTGCGCCATCGACAGACCCTCGTCGATCGCCAGCCCCTCGACCTGGTGGAAGACGGGCGCGTGTGTCGCGTCCGGCTCGTCGGTGCGAAAGACCCGGCCGGGGCACGCGATGTAGATGGGAGGCTTGCGCGTCAGCATGGTGCGCGCCTGCACGGGCGAGGTGTGGGTGCGCAGGACGAGCGCTGCCGTCGAGGGCGAGACCCAGAAGGTGTCCTGCATGGTGCGCGCCGGGTGGTCGGGGCCCAGGTTGAGCGCATCGAAGTTGAGCCACTCCGCCTCGACCTCGGGGCCCTCGGCAACCTCCCACCCCATCGCGACGAAGATGTCGGCGACATGGTCCTGGATGGTGGTGAGGGGGTGGCGGGAGCCGACCGGCTCGATGTCCGTGGGCAGGGTGACGTCGACGGTCTCCTCGATGAGTCGACGCTTCTCCTCCAGCGCCTCGAGCTCGGCGGTGCGGGCAGCAAGCGCCTGGTTCACCGCTCCCCTGGCCTGACCCACCCGCTGACCAGCCTCCTTGCGAGCCTGCGGGGGCAGGGCGCCGATCTCCCGGTTGGCGAGGGCCAGCGGGGAGCGGTCGCCGACGTGCTCGAGGCGGGCCTGCTTGAGCTCGGCGAGGGAGCCGGCGTCGGCGATCGCGGCCAGGGCCGCCTCACGCGCACGCTCGACCTCGTCGGCACGCAGCGGCGTCACCTCGACCGGGTCGTAGTCGGAGTTCGGCGCGGACATGCGGTCCTGTCGTCGGAGGGTCGGGGACCGGACCAGTCTAGTGAGGGGGTCAGTCGGTGAGCGCGTCCGGCTCGTTGACGGGAAGCCAGACCCGGATGTCGGCGCCCTCGTGCTCGCCGTCGAGGATCTCCACCCGACCACCGTGGGAGTCGACGATGCCACGCACGATGTACATGCCGAGCCCGCTGCCGGCGCCCGAGCCCGCACGCCAGAACCGGCTGAACACGCGTTGACGCATCTCCTCGGGGATCCCGGGCCCCTGGTCGTGGATCTCCACCACCACACCCGCATCGTCGGTCCCCCCGGCCGGTGACTCCCCTGGCTCCGTGGCGCGCACCCGCGCCTCGCGCAGGCCGTGCCCGTGGCGCACCGCGTTCTCCACGAGGTTGGCGACGACCTGGGTGATGCGGTCGGCGTCGCCCCAGACGACGGGGATGTCTCCGATCACCACCGGCTCCAGGGCCTCGGAGTTGCCGGCACCCATGGAGACGCTGACCAGCACCGAGCGCACGATGTCGGCCACGTGCACCGGGCCCTGACGCAGGGTGAGGCGACCGGCATCGATGCGGGCGGCGTCAAGCAGCTCGGTGATGAGGCGGGTCAGGCGGTCGGCGTCGGCGTCGACCGTCTCGAGCATGAACTGGCGCTGCTCGTCGGAGAACCGGTCCCACTTGCTCAGCAACGTGGAGGTGAACCCCTTGATGCCGGTCAGCGGTGAGCGCAGCTCGTGCGCCACGGTGGCGACGAGGTCAGAGCGTTCGCGATCGCGCTGGTTGCGGATCCGGGCGTTGCGGACGCTGACGTAGACCGCCGTCACGGTGCCCGCGGGACGGTCCCGGACCAGGCGCGCGGTGATCAGGTACTCGCTGCCGCGGGGCGACCACCACGACTGCTCCGAGATCCTCCTGCGGATGGCGAGCCCGTCGTAGGGCCGCACGGAGTCGTACCAGCTGTTGCCGTTGAGGTCGTCGAACGGGATGGCGTCCTTGAGGTGCATGCCGATCATCTCGCCCGGCTCGGCCCGCGCCATCTTCTCGACGCGCGGGTTGACGTACTCGACCCGCCCGTCGGCGTCGGCGATCACGACCCCGTCGGGGAACGCGTCGAGTCGACCCACCATGGAGGCAATCTAGTACGGAGTGCGTGCACCTCGGCGCAGAGCGAGCCCGACCAGCGCGGCGTTGTCCGCCACGAGCTCTCCGTCCGGCCCCTCGAGGACGTCCTCCAGACCGATCCGTGAGGCGACTCCTCGGGCGACGGCGAGGTCGATGATCGGCCAGGTGGAGCGCCCCTCACCGTGCATCAGCACCGGGACACCGCTGGGCGCCACCAGCTCCAGGAGCTGTACCGCGGCCTCCTCCTGGTCCGGGAGGTCGGCGAGCTCCAGCAGCACGAGCGCGGTGTGCTCGCGCCAGGGGGAGGCCAGCCAGCGCTCGGCGTCGGCGGCCGTCCACAAGCCCGCGTTGATGGCGATCCCGCGGGTGTGGAGTGCCTCGCAGACCGGCTCGGCCTGAGGCTCGTGCCAGTTGACCGAGGCGTGGTCCGGAAGGACCTGCCAGTCGGCGATCGCCGCGACGGCGGACCGGCAGCCAGTCCATGCCCAGGCGCCCGTGGTGACCCCGACGGGCACGTCGACCCGCTCGCGGACGGCACCGACCCAGGTGGCGACGTCATCGGCCGCGAGACTGTCCCGACCATCGGCCGTTCGTGGGTGCACGTGCAGGTCGACGGCACCGGCCTGCACGGCCCGCGCCGCCTGCTCGGCGCACTCCCGAGGCGTCCGCGCGACACCGGGATGCTCCTCGACGTCGCGCGAGCCGTTCACGCAGCACTGCAGTCTCATGTCCCCCCGCTCGTCGAGGCCAGCGCCTTCGCACTGGCGTACAGGCAGACAGCGGCTGCTGTCGCCAGGTTCAGGCTCTCGGCACGACCGAGGATCGGCACGGCGACCGCACGATCGCTGGCCTCCAGCACCTCGGGGGGTAGCCCATGCGCCTCGTTGCCCATGAGCCACGCGGTCGGTCGGGCGAGGTCCAGGGAGGCGTCGAAGAGATCGACGTCGGCCGAGCCCGTGGTGGCCAGCACCTGGACGTCACGCTCCTGCAGGGCAGCGAGCGCGCCCCCGTGCGCACCGTGCACCACGACGGGCAGGTGGAACAGGCTCCCGGCGCTCGCCCGCACGGCCTTGGGGTTCTGCGGGTCCACGCTGTCGCCCGTGAGGATGACGGCATCGGCCCCGGCAGCGTCGGCGCAACGGATGACGGCACCGACGTTCCCGGGGTCACGGATCTCGTGACACAGGAGCACCAGACGCAGCTGACGCGGCAGGGCGTCCAGGCCGGCGACGACGTCGCGGCACACGGCCACCAGACCCTGCGGCGTGACGGCGTCGGCCACCTCGGCGACGACATCGTCGCCGACGACGCTCCAGGTGACGCCGCCCCGGTGCGCGAGCTCGCCGACATCGGCATGGCGCTCGCCGGCCTCGGCCGTGGCGAAGACCTCGGTGACCGTCCCGGGAAGCTCCAGGGCCTCCCGGACGGCCTGGGGACCCTCGGCGAGGAACTCACCGGTCTTGGCCCGGAACGCACGAGTGGCGAGCCGTCGAGCATACCTCACCCGTCCGCTGCGGACGGTGAGCGCATTCTCGAGGCTCGCCACGTGCGTGGTCGCTACGACGTTCAGGCCGCCGCGTCGTCCTTGGGGGCGTTCACGTCGGCCGGCAGGTTGTCCTTGGCGACCTGGACGAGAGCGCTGAACGCGGCCGGCTCGTTGACGGCCAGCTCGGCGAGCATCTTGCGGTCGACCTCGACGCCCGCGGCCTTCAGGCCCTGGATGAAGCGGTTGTAGGTCATGCCGTCGGCGCGAACCGCGGCGTTGATGCGCTGGATCCACAGGCGACGGAAGTCGCCCTTGCGAGCCTTGCGGTCGCGGTAGTTGTAGACCAGCGAGTGGGTGACCTGCTCCTTGGCCTTGCGGTACAGGCGCGAACGCTGCCCGCGGTAGCCGGCGGCGCGCTCCAGGGTCTCGCGGCGCTTCTTCTGTGCGTTGACAGAACGCTTGACGCGTGCCATGTCAATACTCCTTCGAACGATTCGGGGCGCGGTCAGCGACCGAGCAGCTTGTTGACCTTCTTGGTGTCGGCCTTGGCCACGTCGACCGTTCCGGCGAGCCGGCGCGTGCGGGTGCTGGGCTTGTGCTCCAGCAGGTGACGTCGGTTGGTCTGCTCACGGCGCAGCTTGCCCTTGCCGGTGATCTTGACGCGCTTCTTCATGCCCGAGTGGGGCTTGAACTTCGGCATCTCATGCCTCCATGTCTGGGTCGAGGTTCTCGGAGCGACGCTTGGGCTTCTTGGGCGTCGCGGTCTTCTGTGCGGCTTCTCGGTGGGCCTTGTCCGCGGCTGCCTCGGCCTCGCGTTCAGCAACCTTCTCGGCGGTGGTCTTGGCCTTCTCGGCCTTGACCTCGGCCTGGGCCTCGGACTTCTTCTTCAGCGGTGCCAGCACCATCGTCATGTTGCGGCCATCCTGACGGGGATGTGCCTCGACGACGCCCAGGTCGTCCACGTCCTCCGCGAGCTTCTGCAGCAGCCGGTACCCGAGCTCGGGGCGGTGCTGCTCACGACCGCGGAACATGATCGTGATCTTGACCTTGTCGCCCGCCTTGAGGAACCGCACGACGTGGCCCTTCTTGGTGTCGTAGTCGTGCTGGTCGATCTTGGGGCGGAGCTTCATCTCCTTGATGATGGTGTTGGTCTGGTTGCGTCGTGACTCGCGTGCCTTCTGGGCGGCCTCGTACTTGAACTTGCCGTAGTCCATGAGACGGCACACCGGCGGCCGGGCCGTGGGGGCCACCTCGACGAGGTCGAGGTCGGCCTCGGCGGCCAGACGAAGGGCATCGTCGATGCGGACGATGCCGACCTGCTCGCCGCTGGGTCCGACGAGACGAACCTCCGGTACGCGAATGCGGTCGTTGACGCGCAGCTCTGTGCTGATGGATCCTCCTGGGGTCTGTGGGGAGGCCACGAAAAATGGCCCCCGTGCGAAACGGAGGCCACCGGTCGCGCCGACGGCGGGCAGGCCGGCGACGCTGTCGACCGGGCGAGCCGGTCGGCTACCCCTCGATCCTCGAACCGAGCAGGTGGGAGGTGGGCCTCCACTTCACGCACCAGCATAGCAGCGCGTGCTCACGCTGGGGAAATCAGCCGTCGCCGGCTCGTTCGGCATTCCACCTGGCCCGCTCCTGCCGGCTGAGCAGCACACAGAACTCGTTGCCCTCCGGATCGGCCAACGTCACCCAGCCCGAGCCCGGCCCGTAGATGCCCCGATGGTCCGCCACCGTGGCGGCCCCCAGCGCGAGCAGCCGCTGGACCTCTGCCTCCTGGAACCGGTCGGACGGTCGCAGGTCGAGGTGCAGACGGTTCTTGAGCTCCTTGGCCTCCGGCACCTCGATGAACAGGATCACGCCGGTCCCGTCCGGCTTGGAGATGGCGCACTCCTCGTGCCCGGGCTCATTGGGGTCCGCGGGATCCTCGACGTAGTCGAGCACCTGCTGCCACCACCGCGACTGCGCATACGCATCGTGCGCGTCGATGGACAGGTGGGAGATGAAGGAGACCATGACCCGACAATACGACGACGCAGCCCCGCCGTGGCCTGCCCTGCAGCGCAGGCTCTCGTCGCCACGGGTGCGATCAGGCCCCGGGAGCGCGCACCCAGGCCAGGGAGTCGGCCGTCCGGACCAGCCGGTCCCCGGCCGCGAGGTGCTGCACGTCGTTGGTCTCGACGACGCTGAAGTGCGGTGAGCCGAGGTCCAGCAGCAGGGCCGAGGCCCCCTCGGCCAGCGCTGCCACGGCAGCAGCCTGCCCCCAGACCGGTACCGGCCGAGCCTCGGGGTTCCACGCGGCCATGGTGGTCAGACTGCTGAACGTCAGCAGTGCTCTCCGCCCGTCAGCGCCCGTCATCAGGACTGCTGCCATGTCCGCGTCCTTGTCTGTGCCCTTTGCGGCCCACGGCCCCGCACCCCCGCTAGCGCCCTCCGCGGCCCACGGCCCCGCACCCCCGCCAGCGCCCTCCGCGGCCCACGGCCCCGCACCCCCGCCGGGATCTTCTGCGGCGCCCTGGTCGCCGAGGGTCGCCACGATCGGCACGAAGACCCGCACCGACCCCAGCACACTGAGCACCGCGACGTCGTCACCGAGAGCCTCCGCGAGCGCGGGATAGGCCAGGCCGTCGTCGTCGGGGAACGCCGGCTCGGCGAGGGACGGGCCAGGAGTCATCGGAACCACCTCACGGAATCCTCCTGACCAGATCCTCGACGATCTTGCGCGTGTCGTCGCTGCCCTGGATGCCGAACAGCATCACCCGCTCGTCGTCCTTGGTGACCAACGTCGGCCACGGCGCTCCCTCGTTGAAGGAGAAACCGAGCACCTGGTCCCAGGTCAGCACGTGCCGCCGGAAACCGTTCACGACCTCGATCTCCCGATCGTCGACCCGCACGTAGCTGCGACCGATGCCGTGCAGGATCAGCATCATGGCTGCGACACACCCGTAGAGCGTGAGCGCCTGCGACAGCGACACCTGGGCACGGATCTCCGCCGGCAGCCCGACGGTGATCGCCACCGACATCGCCACCAGCGCGACGCAGCCCCCATAGGCCACGTAGCGGGTGCCGCCGGGTCGGTGGGTCGTCACACCCGACACGCCAAGATGTCCGTGACAAGAATGCCCCGGGCCCCGAGCACGTACAGCCCGTCCATGATCCTCTGGGCGGCGTCGCGCGGCACCATCGAGCGCACGGCGACCCACCCCTCCCGATGAAGGGGCGAGACCGTCGGGGACTCGATGCCCGGCGTCAGCTCGACGGCCGCCTCGACGTTCTCGACGCGGATGTCGTAGTCCATCATCACGTAGGTCCGCGCGACGATGACGCTGTCGAGACGCCGCTTGAAGACCTCGTAGGCTTCGGCCTCCGGCGCTCCCTCGCGGGTGACCAGCACCGCCTCGGAGACCAGGATCGACTCCCCGAAGACCTCCAGGTCAGCCTGGCGCAGGGTGCTGCCGGTCTCCACGACGTCAGCGATCGCATCGGCGACACCGAGCCGGACCGACGACTCGACGGCACCGTCCAGACGCACCACCGTGGCCGAGATCCCGCGCTCCTGCAGGTAGGCCTCGACGACGATCGGGTAGGACGTCGCGATGCGCTTGCCGTCCAGCTGGGCGATGTCGGTCATGGACCCGCTGGGCGCAGCGAAACGGAACGTCGAGGCGCCGAAGCCCAGGCCGATCTGCTCGGTGGCCGACGCCTCGGAGTCCAGCAGCAAGTCGCGGCCGGTGATGCCGACGTCCAGGGTGCCCTCACCGACGTAGACGGCGATGTCGCGAGGGCGGAGGTAGAAGAACTCGACGTCGTTCTCGACGTCGATCATGACGAGGTCCTTGGAGCTGCGGCGCTGGCGGTAGCCGGCCTCGACGAGCATCTGGCTCGCGGCCTCCGACAACGCGCCCTTGTTGGGCACGGCGACTCTCAGCATGGTGGTGACTTTCCGGTGGGGGTGGCGGACCCGCAGGCCACGGCAGCGGACGGGTCCTCGGTGGAGTCGGCTCCCGCTGCCGTCACAGGTGGGCGTACACGTCGTCGAGCGTGATGCCACTGGCGATCATCATGACCTGCGCGTGGTAGAGCAGCTGACTGATCTCCTCCGCCGTACGCTCCGGTCCCTCGTGCTCGGCGGCCATCCAGGACTCGGCAGCCTCCTCGACGAGCTTCTTGCCGATCGTGTGCACACCGGCGTCGAGCTCGGCGACGGTGCGTGATCCCTCAGGGCGGGTCTGCGCCTTGTCGGCGAGCTCGGTGAAGAGCGTGTCGAAGGTCTTCATGACACGGCCAAGTCTAGGGCCAGCATCCGGCCGAGCGACGCGGGCGTCCCCGAAGTCAGCGATCGGCCCGGCCACCCAGGGCAGTCTCCGCCAGGACCGAACGGAGCGTCACCAGCGTGGCCAACGCCGCCTCGGCGGCCTCTCGTCCCTTGTCCTCGCTGCTGTCGTCCAGCCCGGCCCGGTCGAGGGCCTGCTCCTCGGTGTCGCAGGTGAGCAGCCCGAAGCCCACCGGGACACCGGTGTCCAGGGCGACGCGCGCCAGACTGTCCGTGGCCGCCGAGGAGACGTACTCAAAGTGCGGGGTGCCGCCGCGAATGATGACACCGAGCGCGACCACAGCATCGAACCCCGCGCGGGCGCAGGCCTGCGCCAGCACCGCAAGCTCGAACGAACCGGCGGCGCGCACCAGGGTCACGTCGGTGACACCACCGTCGGCCAGCGCCGTCCGGGCGCCCGCGATGAGCCCGTCCATCACCTCCTCGTGCCAGCTCGATGCGACGACGGCGACTCGCGAGCCGCTCGCGTCGACCTCCAGGCTGGGGGCTCCGTGTCCACTCACGACGTGCTCTCCTCACTCAGGGACTGCTCGCTCAGGCCGGGAAGATCATGGCCCATGCGCTCTGCCTTGGTCTGCAGGTACCGGATGTTCTCCGGCGTCGGCACGATCTCGATGGGCAGACGCTCGGCCACCTTGACCCCGTATGCCTCCAAGGCCGAGGTCTTGCTCGGGTTGTTGGTGAGCAGGCGCACCGACTCGACGCCGAGGTCACGCAGGATCTGTGCCCCGGCGGCGTAGTCGCGCTCGTCCTCGCCGAAGCCCAGCCGCAGGTTGGCGTCCACCGTGTCCTCCCCGCCGTCCTGCAGCTCGTAGGCCTGCAGCTTGTGCAGCAGCCCGATGCCACGTCCCTCGTGGCCGCGCAGGTAGACGACCACCCCGGACCCCTCGGCGATGATCTGGGCCATCGACGCCTGCAGCTGCGGCCCACAGTCGCAACGACGCGACCCCAGGACGTCGCCGGTCAGGCACTCGGAGTGGATCCGCGTCAGGACGGTGTCTCCCGCCGCCCACGGCCCGGCACCCCCGCCGGCCCTGTCGGTGCCGTCGGTCCTGTCGGTCTCGTCGGGGGCTCCGTACACCATCGCGATGTGCTCCGCGCCGCCGATGCGGTCGCGGAAGCCGTACGCGGTGAACTCGCCGAACTCCGTGGGCAGGCGCGTCGTGGCCAGCCGCTCCACCTGCGACTGGTGCAGCCGCAGATGGACCTGTAGGTCCTCGATCGAGACGAGCGCGATGTCGTGCTCGTCGGCGAACTCACGCAACGCAGGTGCACGCATCAAGGTGCCGTCGTCGTGGATGACCTCCCCGATCACACCGGCCGGAGTGAGTCCCGCCAGCCGTGTCAGGTCCACGGCCGCCTCCGTGTGACCGGCACGCTCCAGCACACCGCCGTCCTTGGCCCGCAGCGGCAGGATGTGACCGGGCATGACGAGCTCGAACGGCTCCGTCGCGGAGTCGGCCAGCACACGGCACGTACGCGCGCGGTCGGCAGCGGAGATCCCGGTGGTGATGCCGTCGCGAGCGTCGACCGAGATCGTGTACGCGGTCCGCATCAGCTCACGGTTGTGCGGCGTCATGAGCGGGATGCCGAGCCGGTCCAGCACGTCCCCGGTGATCGGGGCGCACACGTAGCCGCTGGAGTACCGCACCAAGAAGCCCATCAGCTCCGGCGTGGCCTTGCTGGCGGCGAAGATGATGTCGCCCTCGTTCTCACGGTTCTCATCATCGACCACCACGACGGCCTTGCCGTCACCGATGTCGGCGATCGCTCGCTCGATGCTGTCCAGGCGCACGCTCATCGCTGCGCTCCCTTCCCGAGCAGGCGCTCGACGTACTTGGCGAGGATGTCGACCTCGAGATTGACGCGATCCCCCACGGCGAGGCCACCCAGGGTGGTGTCCGCGAGCGTGGTGGGGATCAGCGAGACGGAGAACCAGGCACCTGCGTTGTCGGCCGCCCCCGGCCCGGGCGGGGCATCGGCGACCTCGACCACCGTCAAGGACGTACCGTCGACGGTGATGGAGCCCTTCTCCACGACATAGCGCGCCAGGTCCTCGGGCAGGGAGAACCGCAGGACGTCCCAGTGCTCGGCACTCTCGCGCGACAGCAGGCGGCCGGTTCCGTCCACGTGGCCCTGGACGATGTGCCCGCCCAGACGCCCCCCGGCAGCCACGGCACGCTCGAGGTTCACCTCGTCGCCGACGTCGAGGGAGCCCAGCGACGTCCTGGCCAACGACTCGGCCATCACGTCGGCACTGAACGTGCCCGGCTGCGCCGCCGCGATGGAGGGGACCGCGACGGTCAGGCAGCAGCCATTGACACTGATGGAGTCACCGTGCCCGGCGCCGGAGGTCACCAGCGGTGCACGGACCGTGAGCCGCGCAGCGTCGCCGAGGTCGTCGAGGGCCACGACCGTGCCCTTCTCCTCCACGAGTCCGGTGAACATCAGGGCATCTCCTCTCGTGGTGCCCGGCCCGGCGTTCCGATGATGCGGATGTCCGGCCCGATGCGGGTCAGGTCTGTGATGTCGATGGGGCGAATGTCGGCCAACGTCGTGGCCTCGCCCTCCAGGGCGGCGCGACCCGACCCCAGCATCGACGGGGCGATGTACCCGATGACGCGGTCGATCACGCCGGCGTTCCAGAAGCCACCCGCCAGACGCGGGCCCCCCTCCAGCCAGACGTGACGGATGCCCTCCTCCACGAGCCGGGCCAGCACAACGTCGGGATCGCGGTTCTGGATGAGCAGCGTGGGCGCCACCCGGTCGAACACGCGGTAGTAGCCCGGGACCTGCGTCTCCCCCACGACGACGCGCAGCGGCTGGCGCGCGTACGGCAGCGGCAGGTCCGACTCGTCGCGGACGCTCAAGCGAGGGTCGTCGGCGAGCACCGCGCCCGTACCGGCCATGACCGCATCGACCTCGGCCCGGAAGGTCTGCACGTCACGCCGCGCGACGTCGCTGGTGATCCACTTGCTGCTGCCGTCGGGCGCCGCGCTCAGCCCGTCCAAGGTGGCGGCGTACTTCCACGTGACGAACGGACGACCGGTCGTGACTGCGTGGGTCCACTCGCGGTTGAGTGCCTCGGCCTCCTCGGCCAGCACCCCACCCTCGACGTCGATGCCGGCTGCGGCGAGCCGGCCCGCTCCCCCGGCGGCGGCAGGGTCGGGGTCGGACTGCCCGTGGACGACCCGCGTCACGCCCGCCTCGATGAGGGCCTGCGTGCAGGGACCCGTGCGCCCGGTGTGGTCGCACGGCTCCAAGGTGACGACCGCCGTGGCTCCCCGGACGTCGCGACCCGCTCCACGCGCGGCCTCGATCGCGGCCACCTCGGCGTGCGGGGTCCCGGCGCCCTCGTGAGCCCCCAGAGCCAGCTCCGTGCCGTCAGGGCCCAGCAGGACACATCCGACGCGAGGATTGGGCAGGGTTCGGTCGGTGGCACGGGCGGCGTCGAGGGCACGACGCATGGCCTCCAGCTCGACACCGCGCTCATGCCGGGCCCGCGACTCGTTCTCGGTGGCCATGTGCTCCTCCGCTCGGTGCTGGCGCACCCCGGGGGCGGGCGGGAGGAGGGACACCTGGTCTCGACCACGTGCCGACCAACAGTCCGCACCGCTGCGGACCGCGTGCGCCTCCCATCCGGACTTTCACCGTCGGTACCGGAATTCCACCGGTTCAACCGGATCCCTTGCGGGAACCGGGTCGCGGACTATGACCGCCGGCTCGGAATTACACCGATCCCGGAGCACGCGAGCAGTTGCTCGTCATCACCGATCCTACCGGGTCAGGACGACGACACCGACGCTGCGGTCTCACGCAGTGAACGGACCATCGCCTCTGGGTCGTCCGCCCCGAACACGGCGGAGCCGGCGACGAACGTGTCCGCGCCCGCCTCGGCGCAGCGTTCGATGGTCTCCAGGGAGACGCCGCCGTCGACCTGCAGCCAGAGTCCGCCGCCGGTGTTGTCGATGAGCTCGCGGGCCCGTCGGATCTTGGGCAGGCACAGGTCGAGGAACTTCTGGCCCCCGAAGCCGGGTTCGACGGTCATGACGAGGACCATGTCCAGCTCTGGCAGCAGGTCCTCGTACGGCTCGATCGGTGTGGCCGGCTTGAGCGCCATCGACGCGCGGGCACCCTTGGCCCGGATCTCACGCGCCAACCTGACGGGGGCAGCGGCCGCCTCGACGTGGAACGTGACGCTCCCGGCGCCGGCCTCCACGAACGACGGTGCCCAGCGGTCCGGGTCGGCGATCATCAGATGGGCGTCGATGGGCTGCGACGCCACCTTGCTGAGTGCCTCGATGACCGGTGCACCGAGCGTCAGGTTGGGCACGAAGTGGTTGTCCATGACGTCCATGTGGAGCCAGTCGGCGCCGGGGATGCGCGCTGCCTCGGCCTCGAGGTTCGCGAAGTCGGCGTTCAGCAGGCTCGGTGTGATCTGGATGCCCATGTCCGGAGCGTAGCGAGCAGGATCCCCGCGAGGAACGAGCGGGGATCCTGCGAGCGAAGCGCAGGAGGTCGAGTGCCCCGCTGGGCGCACCTCGCGCGAGGAACGAGCAAGAGGTACCCCAGCGGGGTGTACCGAGACCTAGGAGCGCAACGAGGAAGACTCACGCCCCCGCGAGGGCCCAGCGGGATCGGGACCCGACGGTCCAGACCTAGAGTCGCCGCAGGACGGCAGCGAACATCGCATCAGTGCCGTGGACGTGGGGCCACCACTGGCGGGTCGACTCCACCGCGACGTCGTCGCGCCGGCCCGTCACGGCCTGCAGGACTCCGGTGGTCTCCGAGCGGTGTGGTGAACAGGTGGCGTAGACCGTCACGCCGCCGGGGCGGGTGAGCTCGAGGGCCCGGGCCAGCAGCTCGCGCTGGAGCCCGACGAGCACGTCCAGATCGTCCGGCTGGCGACGCCAACGAGCCTCAGGCCGTCTGCGCAGGGCACCCAGCCCCGTGCACGGGGCGTCGACGAGGACTCGGTCGAAGGAGCCGGGTCGCCACGGCCCGTGGCGGCCGTCGAACACCGTGACCTCGACGTTGTCCAGTGCCCGCACGCCCCCGCGCACCAGCTCCGCCCGATGGTGCTGCACCTCGTTCGCGACGAGGTTGGCTCCCTGCTGCGCGGCCAGTGCCCCGATGAGCGCAGCCTTGCCTCCGGGGCCTGCGCACAGGTCGAGCCAGCGGGCGTCGCTGCCGGGGGCGCCGGGGCGGTGCTCCAGCCCGGCCTCGGCGAGCAGGATGGCCACGAGCTGGGATCCCTCGTCCTGGACCCCCGCACGCCCGTCCCGGACCGCCGGGATCGATCCGGGATCACCAGCGTCGAGGATCTTGGCGTACGGGGAGTGCTCCCCCGGCATGCCCGGAAGCTCATCGGGCTCGCACAGGCCCGGCCGGGCCACGAGCGTGACCTGAGGCGCGGCGTTGTCGGCCTCGAGAAGAGCATCCAGGGTGTCGTCGTCCGCGGCGCCACCCTCGGTGAGCGCGTCCCGGAACGCCTCGATGATCCAGCGTGGGTGGGACGTGCGCACCGCGCGGACGTCATCGGCGTCCAGACCCTCGGTGACCTCCTCGAGCCACACCTCGAGCCGCTTGGCACCGATCCGACGCAGGACCGCGTTCACGAAACCGACCGGCTTGTGGCCGAGCTCTCGCCGCACGACGTCGACCGTCTCGGAGACGGCAGCGTGCGCGGGCACCCGCATGGACAGCAGCTGGTGGGCACCCAGACGCAGCGCGTCGCGGACCGGAGGGTCGAGCGGCCGGGAGACGAGCCGGTCGATGATCGCGTCGTAGGTGGCCTGACGCCGGATCGTGCCGTGCACCAGCTCAGTGGCGAGAGCAGCGTCGCGACCGGTGACGCGATGCTCGGTCAGCATCCCGGGCAGGGTCAGGTTGACGTAGGCGTCCTGCTCACGGGCGGCGCGCAGGACGAGGAAGGCGATCGTACGGACCGGGTCGCTCATGTGAGGACTGCGCCCTCGGCCAGGTTCGTGCCGCGGGCCCAGTCAGCGGCCGCCATGGGGCGCTTTCCGTGGGGCTGGACCTCGGTGAGGACGACGTCGGTGGTGGCTGTTCCGACGCGGACCTCGCGCTTGGTCACCGCCACGTGGCCCGGGGCGAGCGTGTCGTCGCCGGTGACGGTGACGGGTGCGACCTTCAGCCGCAGGCCGTCGAGCTCGGTCCAGGCGCCGGGTGCCGGTGTGCAGCCTCGGACCTGACGGTCCACGGCGAACGACGGGCGGGACCAGTCGACATGGGCGTCCTGCGTGGTGAGCTTGGCGGCGTGCGAGACGCCGTCCTCGGGTTGGCGGACCGCGGCGATGTCGCCGACCTCGATGTGGTCGAGGGCATCCACCAGCAGCCGGGCCCCCTCGAGGGAGAGCCTGTCCAGCAGGGTCCCGGCGGTGTCGTCGTCACGGATGCGTTCGGTGACCGCGCCGAGTACCGGGCCGGCATCCAGCTCCTCGACCAGGCTGAAGACCGTCGCGCCAGTGACCTCGTCGCCGGCCATGATCGAACGCTGGACGGGAGCAGCGCCCCGCCAGGCGGGCAGGACGGAGAAGTGCAGGTTGACCCAGCCATACTCGGGCACGTCGAGCGCCTCACGGCGCAGGAGCGCCCCATAGGCGACCACCGGGCAGCAGGCCGGCTCCAGTGCGCGCAGCCGCTGCAGGAAGTCCGGATCGGTGGCGCGTTCGGGCTTGAGCACCTCGATCCCGTGCTCGACGGCTCGCTCGGCCACCGGGCTCGGTGCGAGGGTGCGTCCCCGACCGCGACGGGCATCGGGCCTGGTCACGACACCGACGACGTCGTGCCGGCTCGCCACCAGTGCGTCGAGCGACGGCAGGGCGGTCTCCGGGGTTCCTGCGAACACGATCCTCACGGGCGATGAGTCTAGGCCGCTCCCCTGATCCGTTGATCGGTGCCTGAGCAACCGAACAGACCCTCCAAGGTGGTGATCGGTGCCGTACCAACCGAAACGACGATCATTCGGTTGCTGAAGCACCGATCAGCAGACCATCGCCTGTTTCGGTTGGTACGGCACCGATCAGCAGATGGGCCTCACCAGGAGTGCGGGTCGACACGGACACGCAGCGGTGCCAGCTTGGCGGCGGACCGCTCGGCCTGCACCGCCTTGAGAGCAGCGGCGAGCGCCAGACCCTCTCGACGCGGCGCCCGCAGCACCAGCTGGACCGCGTTCTCCGCCCGCCCCGAGCCCCGACGGCCCTCCCTGGCCCACAGGTCCGCCGGCACCGGGCCCAGGACCTCGGTGTGGGGCGTCCAGGTCCGCGCGGACAGTGGCTCCACGTCCTCGCGCGGACCCTCCACGACCGCGAGTCGACCCGCCGGCGGCAGGTGCGTCTCGACCCGCGTGGCCAGCTCACGCTCGGCGAGCCCGACCGGGTCGGCCCGCACCAGTGCCTGGAGCAGGACCGGGTCACCCACCGCGATCGCTCGGCGCGTCTGCCGCCCCAGCGCGAGCGCGTTCAGCCACCGACGGTGTGCCTCCTCGCTCACCCGGACATCGTCCCGGGCGAGGACGAGCCAGGTGTCCATGAGCACCACGAGGTCGTAGCCACCCTGGACCCTCGGCTCAGCACCCGGGGTGGCGAGCACGACGACGTCCTGCCCATCGGTCCCGTCCGGCACCTCATCGAGCACCGCGGAACCACCTGAGGTCACCACCGTCCGCCGGGGGAAGGCGGCCGCGTACTCCTCGGCCGTGCGCAGCTGTCCCACCACGGGCGCGCGCAGCCGACCCGAACCGCACTCGGCGCACCGCCAGGAGGACACCTGCGTCGCACACCAGCGGCACGTCACCGCACGATCACGGCCGGGCTGCACCAGCGGGCCCTCGCAGGAGCGGCACCGTGCGGGCGTGCGACAGTCCTGGCACGCCAACGATGCCCGGTAGCCGCGGCGTGGCACCTGCACCAGGACCGGCCCGGCGGCCTCCCGGATGGCTGCGAAGACCTCCCGCGGGAGGCGCGCTGGAGCCGCGCCCTCGTACGAACCGTCAGTGACGTCGACGCGCGGCCACGCGCGCCGTCTCGTGGTGGGCTCGGCCACGACGTCCGAGCACCAGCGCGACTCGACCAGCGACTGCGCCTCGGCCGTCCGCGCGAACCCCCCGAGCAGCAGCCCGCACCCCTGCCTGGCGACCCTGGTCAGCAGCACCTCGCGGGCGTGCGGGTAGGGCGCGCGGGGCTCCGCGAAGAGGTCGTCGCCGTCATCCCACAGGGCCACCAGACCGAGGTCACGGACCGGTGCCATGGCCGAGGCCCGGGTGCCGAGCACCACCTGCACGGTGCCACGCGCCACTGCGAGGTAGGAGCGGTAGCGCGCGACAGGCTTCTGCGCACCCGTCAGCACGACGTGACGCCCCGGACCCAACACGTCGGTGAAGACCGCGTCCCAGCGGGCGACGTCACGCACGTCGGGCACGCAGACCACGGCGCCACGTCCGGAGTGCAGCGTGGCGAGCACCGCCTCGGCCACGGCACGGGCGGGATCTCGGTGCGGCAACGCGGCCCAGCAGATCCGGGGGGAGGCTCCCGCGGTCAGCTCGGCGATGAACTCCGGTCCGCGCGGCCAGGGTTGCCAGGTGTCGTCGACGACGGGCGGCAGCTCCCCGTCGGGCTCGAGCGACGGCTGGGCCTCCGCCCGCGCGTGACGAGGTGGGACGGCCAGTCGCAGGACGTCGCTGAGCGTTCCGGCCCACCGGTCGGCGACGTCGCGGCACAGGGCCAGGGTGTCCGGGGTCAGCACGGGCTCGGACGAGACCACCTTGGCCAGCGGCGCCAGCCGCCCGTGGTGATCGGTGCGTTCGGCCCGCTCGACGACGAAGGCGTCGCTCAAGCGTCCAGCGAAGCGCACCTTGACCCGGCAGCCCGGCACCACGGCGTCGTCCATCTCCTCGGACACGAGGTAGTCGAACAGCCGGTCCAGGTGCGCCAGCGGCGTGTCCACCACGACGCGCGCCACCGGCCGGTCGACGGTGCTCTGCGCCGGGCTTGCCTGCGGACCCTCCTGCCCCCTGGGCTCAGTGCTCGCCCCGGCAGACGGATCCGGCTCCGGGCCGGACGGCACGAGGGACAGCTGCCCGTCGTCCTCGTCGCCGCTCGTGTTCACGTGCTCGTTCTACCAGCCGGGACCGACGTCTGCGGACGCACGACGGCCCCCGCCGCAGCGGGGGCCGTCGTGACGAGCGGACTCAGCGACCGGCAGCGGCCTTCAGGGCATCGGCACGGTCGGTGCTCTCCCACGGCAGACCGGGACGGCCGAAGTGGCCGTACGCAGCGGTCTCGGCGTAGATGGGTCGCAACAGGTCCAGGTCGCGCACGATGGCGCCGGGACGCAGGTCGAAGACCTCGAGCACGGCCTGTCGGATGGTCTCGACGGGAACGGTCTCGGTGCCGTAGGTGTCGACGTAGAAGCCGACCGGCCGGGAGACGCCGATGGCGTACGCCACCTGCACCTCGGCCTTGCGTGCCAGACCGGCCGCGACGATGTTCTTGGCGACCCAGCGCATCGCGTAGGCGGCCGAACGGTCCACCTTGCTCGGGTCCTTGCCGGAGAAGGCTCCACCACCGTGGCGGGCGTACCCGCCGTAGGTGTCGACGATGATCTTGCGGCCCGTCAGGCCGGCATCGCCCATGGGACCGCCGATGACGAACTTGCCGGTGGGGTTGATGTGCAGGCGGTAGTCGGAGGCGTCGATGTCGTACTGGCTCAGCACCGCGTCGATGACGTGCTTCTTGATGTCCTCGGGCAGCTGGTGTTCCAGGTCGACGCCGTCCTCGTGCTGGGTGGAGAGCACGATGGCCTCCACGCGGACGGGGCGGTCATCGTCGTCGTACTCGATGGTGACCTGCGTCTTGCCGTCGGGACGCAGGTACGGCAGCGTGCCGTTCTTGCGCACCTCGGTGAGCTGTTCGGCGAGCCGGTGCGCGATCGTGATCGGCAGCGGCATCAGCTCGGGGGTCTCGTCGACGGCCAGGCCGAACATGAGACCCTGGTCGCCGGCGCCCTGCAGGTCGAGCGGATCGGTCTTGCCATCGACCCGGCCCTCCTCTGCGGTGTCGACGCCCTGGGCGATGTCGGGGCTCTGGGCGTCGAGCGTCACCTGCACGGCGCAGGACTCACCGTCGAAGCCCTTGGTGGAGGAGTCGTACCCGATCTCCAGCACCCGGTCACGGGCGATCCGCGCGATGTCGGCGTACGTCTTGGTGGTGACCTCGCCACCGACCAGGACCAGCCCGGTGGTCACGAACGTCTCGCAGGCGACGCGGCTCTTGGGGTCCTCGGCGAGCAGCGCGTCGAGGACGCTGTCGCTGATCTGGTCGGCGATCTTGTCCGGGTGACCCTCGGTCACGGACTCGGACGTGAACAGTCGGCTCACTACATCTCTCCTGGGTGTGGGACAGGGTTTCAGCGAAATGGCGTTATCGCGTGTCCACGGGCCTGTGCCGGGCTCGACTCCCGAGGACTTCTGGGAAGTCTACCGATCAACCGCCGGCTCATGCGGCCATTCCGCCCGTCGGACGACGGCGTCCCAGACGGCGTGGGCGAGGTCCTGCTTGGGGCCGTGCCCGACTCGGGCCACCTCACCGTCGGCGGAGAGGATCACGGCTTCGGTCTCCTGCTGCCCGAACACGCGGTCACCGCTGACGTCGTTGACCACGAGAAGGTCACAGCCCTTGCGCTCCAGCTTGGCCGTGGCGTGCTCCAGGACGCTGCCCCGCTCGTCGCCGGTCTCCGCAGCGAAACCGACGATGACCGGCGGGGGGCCCGGGCTGTGGGCGGGAGAATGATCCGGGTTCTTGGTGCGACGGCGTTGCACGAGCTCGAGAAGGATGTCGGGGTTCTCCACGAGACTGATCGTCGGCGCTGCGCCGTCGTGGGTCTTCTTGATCTTGGAGTCGGCGAGGTCGGCCGGCCGGAAGTCCGCCGGTGCGGCTGCCATGACGACGGCGTCGGCCGGCGGTCCCGAGGAGTCCTCGACCGCCGAGTGCACGGCCTGCCGGAGCTGCTCGGTGGTGCCGACGGGTACGACCTCCACCCCGGCCGGGACCGGCAGCTCGACGTTGGCGGCCACCAGGGTGACACGGGCGCCACGGGAGACTGCGGCCTCCGCCAGTGCGAGACCTTGGCGTCCTGAGGAGCGGTTGCCGAGGAAACGGACCGGGTCCAGCGGCTCCCGGGTGCCACCGGCACTCACCACCACGTGCCGGCCGGCGAGGTCGCGCGGGCGGGCGGCCAGCGCATGCTGGCAGGCCGCGAAGATCGCCTCCGGCTCGGGCAGCCGGCCGGGGCCGGTGTCGGAGCCGGTGAGCCGTCCGTCGGCAGGTTCCAGGACCAGCGTTCCCCTGTCCTTGAGCACTCTGATGTTGTGCTGGGTGCTCGGATGAGTCCACATCTCGGTGTGCATGGCCGGGGCCATGAGCACGGGGCATCGCGCGGTCAGCAGCGTGTTGGTGAGCAGGTCATCGGCCAGGCCGTGGGCGGCGCGCGCCAGCGTGTTGGCGGTGGCGGGTGCCACGACGACGAGGTCGGCCTGCTGGCCGAGCCGTACGTGCGGCACCTCGTGGACGTTCTCGAAGACGTCGGTACTCACCCGGTGCCCGCTCAGCGCCTCCCAGGTGGGAGCGCCGACGAACTCCAGGGCCGACTCGGTGGGCACGACGCGCACGTCGTGCCCGGACTCGGTGAGCAGGCGCAGCAGCAGTGCGGCCTTGTAGGCGGCAATGCCGCCACTCACCCCGAGGACGACCCGGGGTGTGGACGCTGGGCCGTCTGGCTCCATGGCGTGTGGTGGCGAGGCTCAGGCCTCGTCGGGCTCGGTGTCCTCGACGCTGAGGAGCTCGTCGTTGATCTCGCGCAGCGCGATCGAGAGCGGCTTCTCCTGAACCTGCGTCTCCAGCAGGGGGCCGACGTACTCCAGCAGCCCCTCACCCAGCTGGGAGTAGTAGGCATTGATCTGGCGTGCGCGCTGGGCGCTGTAGAGAACCAGCTTGTACTTGGAGTCGGTCTTCTCGAGCAGATCGTCGATGGGCGGATTCGTGATGCCCTCGGCAACGGAACGCGTGCTGGTCACTGGACCTCGCTGTGTCGGTGGTGGGGAGATGCGGGTGGGAAGGTGCGTCGGTCGTCGCGGCCGTGGCCATGACTGAACAAGCCTACCAACTCATCGCACGCCGACCGAATGTCGGTGTTGACGATCGTGACGTCGAACTCCTGCTCGGCAGCCAGCTCCTCCTCGGCCGTCCGCAGGCGTCGGGTCCGTTCCTGCTCGCCCTCGGTGCCCCGGCCGACGAGGCGCCGCTCCAGCTCGGCGAAGCTGGGGGGCGCCAGGAAGCACATCAGCGCCTCCGGCATGTGCTCGCGCACCTGGCGGGCTCCTTGCAGATCGATCTCCAGAAGTGCCGACTCCCCGCGCTCCAGACGCTGCTCGACGGCCGCGCGGGGTGTGCCGTAGCGGTGCCGTCCGTGCACGACGGCCCACTCCAGCAGCCCGTCGGTCTCGACGAGCTCGTCGAACTCGGCGTCGCTCACGAAGTGGTAGTGCATGCCGTCGACCTCGCCGGGTCGCGGCGCGCGCGTCGTCACCGACACCGAGATCCAGATCTCGGGGTGCTCCTCGCGGATGCATGCGGCCACGGTGCCCTTGCCGACGGCCGTGGGTCCGGCCAGCACGACGAGGCGGGACCGACCGGAGTCTTGTCCCCCAGCAGGTGGGTCCTCGGTCTCTGGACGATCAGCGCTCACGGGCACCGAACTCGCGCAGCAGCGCCTGGACCTGGTTGACGCCGAGGCCTCTGAGGCGGCGGCTCTCGGCGATGCCGATGCGCTCCATGATCTCCTGTGCCTTCACCTTGCCGACGCCGGGCATCGACTGCAGGAGGTCGCTCACCTTGAGCTTGGCGACGACCTCGTTGACGCGGGCCTCGTGGATGACGTCGGCCAGCGTCGCACCGGAGTGCTTGAGTCGGTTCTTCACCTCGGCTCGGACCCGGCGCGCCTGGGCGGCCTTGTCGAGGGCTGCTTGGCGCTGCTCGTCCGTCAGCTTGGGGAGTGCCACGGTGTCACCTCTTCGTCACGGTACTGACTGACATGGGCCTGACTGATCTGGGTTCAGTCGAGCGTGATGTCGCATTCCTGCTTCACATTCTTCACCACGGCCGTGCGTTGCTCGGTGGTGGCGTTGAAGGCCTCGTAGGCCTCGTTCAAGGAGGCGAGCTGCTCCTCGGAGAGCTCGGCGACCCGGTCGTCGTCGGCCATGTCCTCCAGAGGCATGCCGACCGCCTCCTGCGCGGCCAGGACACCGCGCGTCACCTCGGCCAGCTCGGTCCACTGCGCCTCGATCGACTCCGGTGCGTCCGCCGCCACCACCTCGAACGCCTCGGCGTACTCGTCGTACGCGGCGTTCGTGCGGTCCTTGCCGACCGCCTCCAGGACGGTGGCGTTCTCCTCCACCGTGGCGCAGTACTCACTCTGCCCGCCACAGCCGACGAGCAGGACGGCAGCGATGGCCAGCGTGGCTGCTGACGAGCAGCGCTGGAGGGCGCGCGGCATGCATTCTCCTCGGGTTCGTGGTGCACGGCTGAGCCTACAAGCCCGCGGACCACCCGGGGCCGAGGACGACCGGGTGTCGATCAGCCCAGCCCGTCACTCGTGGACAGCTCGGTGTTCACGGCCGCCGCCGCCTCACGCAGCGCCGCGACGTCGGGGCCGTGGCTCAGCACGGCTCGTGACGTGGACGCCAGGACCCGGTCGGTGACTCCGGCGAAGATGCGAGCGACGTCAGCGGCGGTGCCGCCCTGGCTGCCATAGCCCGGTGCGAGGATCGGACCGTTGAAGTCCAGGTCCTCCTCGGTTCGCCCGATCGTGGCTCCTACGACCGCGCCGTGCGAGCCGAGGGGACGCGCCCCGGCGTTCTGCTCGGCCAACTGGCGCAGGACCGAACCGGCGACGGTCCCGCCGTCGCCGGCTCCCCCGTCAACCACGGCATGCTGCACCTCGGGTCCCTCGGGGTTGGAGGTCAGGGCGAGCACGAAGACACCGGCGTCGTTCCTCTCGGCCTCGCGGAAGAAGGGCTCCAGGGAGCCGAAGCCCAGGAACGGACTGACGGTGACGGCGTCGGCGGCCATGGGCGCGTCCTCGTCGAGGTACGCCTCGGCGTAGGCCTGCGCCGTGCTGCCGACGTCGCCCCGCTTGACGTCCAGGAGGGTCAACGTCCCGGTGTGCCGAAGGTCCTGCAGGGTGCGCTCCAGCACCGCCACGCCGGCGGCTCCGAACCGCTCGAAGAACGCCGACTGCGGTTTGACCACAGCCACGTGTCCGGCGAACGCCTCGACGCACGTGGCCGCGAACGCCTCGAGACCGGCGAGCGAGTCACCCAGGCCCCACTGCTCCAGCAGCGCCCCGTGCGGGTCGATGCCGATGCAGGCCGGCCCGTAGACGTCCATCGCGGCTCGCAGCCGCGATCCGTAGCTCACCGCGCCGCTGCCGTCCGCGCGGCCTCGAGATCGACCGCCCAGGACTGGAGCGAACGCACACCCACCCGGTGCTCCAGCAGCGCCTCGATACCCTGCACGGCTGCCGCCAGTCCCTGCACCGTGGTGATGCATGGAACACCCTCGGCGACGGCCGCGGTGCGGATCTCCCAGCCGTCGATGCGGGCGTTGATACCGGCGCTGACACCGTGCGGGGTGTTGATGATGAGCTGCACGTCCTGGTCGTGGATCTTCTCCACGATCGTGGACCGGCTCTCCCCCGCGACCGGCTCCTCGGCGAGCTTGCGGATCTCGGTGGCCTGCACCCCGTTGCGGCGCAGCACCGCTGCGGTGCCGCTCGTGGCGAGGATCTCGAAGCCGAGGTCGGCCAGCCGCTTGACCGGGAAGACCATGTGCCGCTTGTCGCGGTTGGCCACCGAGACGAAGACCTTGCCGGAGACCGGCAGCCCGTTCTGTGCTCCGGCCTGGCTCTTGGCGTACGCCGTGCCGAAGCCCGCATCGATGCCCATCACCTCACCGGTGGAGCGCATCTCGGGACCGAGCACGGTGTCGACGTAGCGGCCCTCGTAGGTGCGGAAGCGGTTGAAGGGCATGACCGCCTCCTTGACGGCCACGGGTGCGACGTCCGGCAGCAGGCCACCGTCACCGCCGGTGCCGTCCAGGTCCGGGGGCAGCACACCGGCGGTCCGCAGGTCGGCGACGGACTCCCCCAGCATGAGGCGAGCCGCCGCCTTGGCCAGGGGTGTGGCCGTGGCCTTGGAGACGAACGGCACGGTGCGCGAGGCCCGCGGGTTCGCCTCCAGCACGAACAACGTGTCCGAGAAGAGCGCGAACTGGATGTTGATGAGCCCACGCACGCCGACACCGTCGGCGATCGCGCGGGTGGACTCACGGATCCTGGCGATCTCGTCGGCGCCCAGCGTGATGGGCGGCAGCGCGCAGGCTGAGTCGCCGGAGTGCACCCCGGCCTCCTCGATGTGCTCCATCACGCCGCCGAGGAACAGCTCGGTGCCGTCGTACAGGGCGTCGACGTCGATCTCGACCGCGTCGTCGAGGAAGCGGTCGACCAGGACCGGGTGATCGAGGGAGATCTCGGTGGACCGGGTGATGTAGTCCTCCAGCGACCCCTCGTCGTAGACGATCTCCATCCCGCGACCGCCGAGCACGTAGGACGGCCGCACGAGCACCGGGTAGCCGATCTCGTCGGCGATCTGCCTGGCACCGTCGAAGGTCACCGCGGTCCCGTGCTTGGGTGCCGGGAGACCGGCCTCGGCCAGCACCCGTCCGAACTCCCCGCGATGCTCCGCGAGGTCGATCGCCGAGGGCGACGTGCCCACGATCGGCACCCCGGCCTCCTGCAGGCCGGAGGCCAGACCGAGCGGGGTCTGTCCTCCGAGCTGCACGATGACGCCGGCGACCGGCCCGGCCTGCTGCTCGGCGTGCACGACCTCCAGGACGTCCTCGAGGGTCAGCGGCTCGAAGTAGAGCCGGTCGGAGGTGTCGTAGTCGGTGGAGACCGTCTCGGGGTTGCAGTTGACCATGACGGTCTCGTAGCCGACCTCGGAGAGGGCGAGGGCGGCGTGGACACACGAGTAGTCGAACTCGATGCCCTGCCCGATGCGGTTGGGACCGCTGCCCAGAATCAGCACTGCCGGCTTCTCGCGCGGCGCGACCTCGGTCTCCTCGTCGTAGGAGGAGTAGTGGTACGGGGTCCGGGCGGCGAACTCGGCCGCACAGGTGTCGACCGTCTTGTAGACCGGCCGCACCCCCAGGGCGTGCCGCACACCGCGCACGACGGCCGGCGTCAGCCCGCGGATCTTGCCGATCTGGACGTCGGAGAAGCCGTGCCGCTTGGCGCGACGCAGCAGCACCGGTGACAGCTCCTCGGCCTCGATGAGCTCGGCGGCCACCTCGTTCAGCAGCGCGAGCTGGTCGACGAACCACGGGTCGATGTGCGTGGCGTCGAAGACCTCCTGCGCCGTGGCCCCGGCACGCAAGGCGTCCATGACCAGCTTCAGCCTGCCGTCGTGAGGAGTGCGGATCTGCTCCAGGAGGGTGCTCTTGTCCAGGTCGACCCATTCCTTGGCCCAGTCGAAGACCGCCGCCGGACGCTCCAGCGAGCGCAGGGCCTTCTGCAGCGCCTCGGTGAACGAACGGCCGATCGCCATCGCCTCCCCGACCGACTTCATGTGGGTCGTCAGGGTCGGGTCGGCGGCCGGGAACTTCTCGAAGGCGAAGCGCGGCACCTTGACCACGACGTAGTCGAGCGTCGGCTCGAAGCTGGCCGGGGTCTCTTGCGTGATGTCGTTGGGGATCTCATCGAGCGTGTAGCCGATGGCCACCTTGGCCGCGATCTTGGCGATCGGGAAGCCGGTGGCCTTGGAGGCCAGCGCCGACGAGCGGGACACGCGCGGGTTCATCTCGATCACGACGATGCGCCCGTTCTCGGGATGCACGGCGAACTGGATGTTGCAGCCGCCGGTGTCGACGCCCACCTCGCGGATGACACCGATCGAGATGTCGCGCAGCCGCTGGTACTCCACGTCGGTGAGTGTCATGGCGGGAGCGACGGTGATCGAGTCGCCGGTGTGCACGCCCATCGGGTCGATGTTCTCGATGGAGCACACGATGACCACGTTGTCCGCGCGGTCTCGCATGACCTCCAGCTCGTACTCCTTCCAGCCGAGGATCGACTCCTCCAGGAGCACCTCGGTGGTGGGGCTGAGCGCGAGCCCCGAGCCGGCGATGCGATGCAGGTCATCCTCGTCGTAGGCCAGGCCGGAGCCGGAGCCGCCCATCGTGAAGGACGGCCGCACGACCAGCGGGTACCCGCCCAGGTCGTCGACCGCGGCGAGGCACTCCTGCATGGTGTGGCAGATGGCCGAGCGGGCCACCTCCGCACCCCACTCCTGCGGCAGGTCCTCCACGATCGCCTTGAAGGACTCGCGGTTCTCGCCCTTCTCGATCGCCTCGATGGAGGCGCCGATGAGCTCGACGCCGTACTTCGCGAGCACTCCGGAGCGGTCCAGCTCGATGGCGGCGTTGAGCGCCGTCTGTCCGCCCAGGGTCGCGAGCAGGGCGTCGGGACGCTCCGCGGCGATCACCTTCTCGACGAACTCAGGGGTGATGGGCTCGACGTAGGTGGCGTCGGCGAACTCCGGGTCGGTCATGATGGTGGCCGGGTTGGAGTTGACGAGGACGACCCTCAGGCCCTCCCCGCGCAGCACGCGGCAGGCCTGGGTCCCGGAGTAGTCGAACTCGCAGGCCTGGCCGATGACGATCGGCCCGGAGCCGATGACCAGGATCGACTCGATGTCGGTGCGGCGTGGCATCAGGTGGTCCCTCTGCTGGACGGGGTGGGGCGGGGGTGGTCGAGCATGAGCTGGACGAAGCGGTCGAAGAGGTGGTCGGCGTCGTGGGGGCCGGCTGCCGCCTCGGGATGGTACTGGACGCTGAACGCCGGCCCGTCGACGAGCGCCACTCCCTCGACGACCTGGTCGTTGAGGCCGACGTGGGTGACGTGCGCGGGACCGTAGGGCGTCTCGAAGGTGCCGTCGAGCGGTGCGTCGACGGCGAACCCGTGGTTCTGGCTGGTGATCTCCACCGCACCGGTGGCGCGGTCCTGCACCGGTTGGTTGATGCCCCGGTGGCCGTACTTGAGCTTGTAGGTGCCGCGGCCGAGTGCTCGGCCGAGCATCTGGTTGCCCAGGCAGATCCCGAAGTAGGGGATGCGGCGTTCCAGCACCTCGCGCAGCACACCGACGACGTGGTCGGCCGTGGCGGGGTCGCCGGGACCGTTGGACATGAAGACGCCGTCCGGCCCTGCCCCGTCCGCTCCGACCGCCAGGACGTCGTCGACGGTGGACGTGGCGGGCAGGACGTGCACCTCGATGCCGCGTTGCGCCATGCGTCGCGGGGTCATGCCCTTGATGCCAAGGTCGATGGCGGCCACGGTGAGGCGCTTGTCCCCCACGGCCGGCACGACGTACGGCTCCGGGGTGGTGACGTCGGCGAGGAAGCTCGCCCCCTCCATCGTCGGAGCGGCGTTGACGCGGGCCAGGAGATCCTCGACGGAGCCCCCAACGTACTGAGGCTCCGAGCTCACGGCGGCGCGCATGGAGCCGCGTTCGCGCAGGTGACGGGTGAGCGCGCGGGTGTCGATGCCGCTGATCCCGACGACGTCCTGCTCCCCGAGCAGCTCATCGAGCGTGCGGTCGGCCCGCCAGCTGCTGCGCACCCGTGAGGGATCACGCACGACGTAGCCGTCGACCCACACGCGACGCGACTCGAAGTCCTCGTCGTTGACACCGGTGTTGCCGATGTGCGGAGCCGTCATGACGACGATCTGGCCGCGGTAGGAGGGGTCGGTGAGGGTCTCCTGGTAGCCGGTCATGCCGGTGTTGAAGACGATCTCGGCGATCGTGGTGCCCCTGGCTCCGTACGCCTCGCCACGGAAGGTCCGCCCGTCCTCCAGGACGAGGACGGCGGGCGCGGGAGCTGCGGCGCTCATGTGAGGACTCCTGGTAGGTGGGTGAGGTGACGTGGAACCGCTGTGCCGCTCATGCTCCGAGCTCCTGCAGTGCGCCGTCCAGGACCGTCGGGGCACCGCGCAGGAAGGTGGCCACGACCTGGCCGGGCAACGTGCGTCCGGCATAGGGGGTGTTGCGTGAGAGCGATGCCGTGTCGCGGGCATCGATCTCGCGGGTTGCGTCGGGATCGACGAGCACGAGGTTGGCCGGCTCGCCGACGGCCAGGGGCCGGCCCTGGTCGTCCACGCGACCGATGCGTGCCGGACGCTCCGAGAGCACCTCGGCCACCTGGGCCCAGGTCAGGGCACCGGTCTCGACCATGGTCTGCTGCACGATGGACAGCGCCGTCTCGAGACCGAGCATCCCGAACGCCGCGGCGGCCCACTCGCACTCCTTGTCCTCCATGGGGTGCGGGGCGTGGTCGGTGGCGACGATGTCGATCGTGCCGTCCGCCAGTCCCTCGCGCACGGCAGCGACGTCGTCGTCGGAGCGCAGCGGAGGGTTGACCTTGTAGATGGGGTCGTAGGAGCGCACCAGCTCGTCGGTGAGCAGCAGGTGGTGGGGCGTCACCTCGGCGGTCACGTCGATGCCTCGGCTCTTGGCCCACCGCACGATCTCCACCGAGCCGCGGGTGGACAGGTGGCACACGTGCAGCCGGGAGCCGACGTGCTCGGCGAGCAGGACGTCGCGGGCGATGATCGCCTCCTCGGCGACGGCCGGCCAGCCGACCAGGCCCAGCTCGCCCGACAGCGCGCCCTCGTTCATCTGCGCACCCTCGGTGAGGCGGGGCTCCTGTGCGTGCTGGGCGACCACGCCGTCGAACGCCTTGACGTACTCCAGGGCCCGACGCATCAGCACGGCGTCGGAGACGCAGATGCCGTCGTCGGAGAAGACCCGGACGGCGGCGGCGGAGTCCGCCATGGCGCCCAGCTCGGCGAGCCGCTGCCCCGCGAGGCCCACGGTGACGGCGCCGACGGGCTGGACGTCGCAGTAGCCGCCCTCACGACCCAGGCGGTAGACCTGCTCCACGACGCCGGCGGTGTCCGCGACCGGGCTGGTGTTGGCCATGGCGTGCACGCACGTGAACCCGCCGCGTGCCGCGGCGCGCGAACCGGTCAGGACGGTCTCGGCGTCCTCACGTCCCGGCTCGCGGACATGGGTGTGCAGGTCGACCAGGCCCGGCAGGGCCACCAGTCCGGTGGCGTCGATCTCGACTGCGTCGTCGGGTGCTGTGATGCCTGGCCCGACCTCGGCGATGCGACCGTCGACCAGCAACAGGTCGACGACGTCCTCGCCCAGGAGTCGGGCGCTGCGCACGACGTACGGGGGGACGACCTGGGGGGCTACGGGGCTCATGCCCCTCCTTCCATGGTGCTGACTGCGTCGTCGGACGTGGGGGCGCCGCCGAGCAGGAGGTAGAGGACGGCCATCCGGACGGCGACGCCGTTGGTGACCTGCTCGACGATCACCGAGCGTTCGGAGTCGGCGACGTCGGCGGTGATCTCCATGCCGCGGTTCATCGGGCCGGGGTGCATGACGATGGCATGCTCGGGCAGCCGGTTCATCCGGGCGACGTCCAGGCCGAAGCGTCGGCTGTACTCGCGGGCGCTCGGGAAGTAGGAGGCGTTCATCCGCTCCTCCTGCACCCGCAGCATCATCAGGACGTCGGTCTTCTCGACCGCCGCATCGAGGTCGTAGGACGTCTCGACCGGCCAGGAGTCGACTCCGACGGGCAGCAGCGTCGGGGGGGCCACGAGTCTCACGTGCGCACCGAGGGTGTGCAGCAGCAGCGCGTTGGAGCGCGCCACCCGGCTGTGCAGCACGTCGCCGACGATCGTGACGTGCTTTCCCGCCAGGTCCGCACCGACGCCGGCTCGCTGGTGCCGATCCCCCTCCACGAGATGCCTGCGCATCGTGAAGGCATCGAGCAGTGCCTGGGTGGGGTGCTCGTGCGTGCCGTCGCCGGCGTTGACCACCGCGCCCCTGGACCACTGCGCATGGGCCAGGCGGTGCGGTGCGCCCGAGGCGCTGTGGCGCACCACGACGGCGTCGGCGCCCATGGCCTGCAAGGTCAGCGCGGTGTCCTTGAGCCCCTCGCCCTTGGAGGTGCTCGAGCCCTTGGCGGAGAACGTGATGACGTCGGCCGAGAGCCGCTTGGCAGCGGCCTCGAAGCTGATCCGGGTCCGCGTGGAGTCCTCGAAGAACAGGTTCACCACGGTGCGGCCACGCAGTGTGGGCAGCTTCTTGATCGGTCGTTGGGCGACGCCCAGCAGCTCCTCGGCGGTGTCGAGGATGTGGACGGCCTCGTCGCGGGTCAGGTCCCCGGTACTCAGCAGGTGCTTCACGAGGCACCTGCCTCGGCCGCCCCGCCCACGATCGAGACCGAGTCGGGCTGGTCGTCGATCTCCGACAGACGGACCCGCACCTTCTCGTTCAGCGACGTCGGCAGGTTCTTGCCCACGAAGTCGGCCCGGATCGGCAGCTCGCGGTGCCCGCGGTCCACCAGGACCGCGAGCTGGACCGCCTTGGGACGCCCCAGGTCGGCAAGGGCGTCCAGGCCGGCACGGATGGTGCGACCGCTCATCAGCACGTCGTCGACCAGGACGACGGTCTTGCCGTCGACGTCGTCGGGCAGGTCGGTGTGCTCGAGGTTGCGCACCGGTCCGCTGCGCAGGTCGTCGCGGTACATCGTGATGTCGAGGGCACCGGCGATGATCGTCCGGGCCTCGACCTCGCTCATCCGGGCGGCCACCCGGTGGGCCAACGGCACACCACGGGTCGGGATCCCCAGAATGACCAGGCCCTCGGCGTCGCGGTTGCGTTCGAGGATCTCGTGCGTGATGCGGGTCAGTGCCCGCGAGATGTCCGTGTCGTCGAGCACGGTGCGCGGTGCTGGCGGGTTCTGGGCCGGCGAGTCCTGGGCTGGCGAACTCTGGGAGACGCCCCCTGGCTCAGGGGCGTCGTCAGGCGTGGTGGCGCTCGTGGGCGCGGCCATCGGCTGACCTCCTTCTCCGCCTCACAGGACGGTGCTTAAAGGACGTCGTGGATCGTCGGACAGCCTAGCAGTGGGCGACCTGCCCCCTGGCGGGGGCTCGCGGGTCCCAGGGCACTAGCGTGCGACCGGTGGCACGTCGCCACCAGGGACCGGAAGGGGTGCAGTGAAGCGAACCATCATCATCTTCTCGATCCTGTTTCTCGTGCTCGAGGGGCTCATCGTGCTGGGCGCCTGGTGGATGATCGACCAGGTCGACACCGGGGCCTTGGCCACCGACACCCCGGCCGAGGCCAAGAGACGCATCGTGCAGCTGTGCGCTGCGTTCGGCGCCGGGATCGGGCTGCTCCTCCTCGTGACCGCCACCGTCACCGCACGCGGCAAACGTTCCGAGCGCTGAGCAGTGGCGGCGGGCACGAGACTGTCGACGTTCAGCCGGTGATGGAACGTCCAGCGTGCTCGGGCAGCGCGACCTCGGCGGCGCCGGCACGGTGGAGCACCTCGCCCGGCAGGGGGACGCTGCGCCCTGCCGCGGTGTCGACGTGCAGCGCGAGCACCTCCTCGGTGGCGCGCAGGACTCCCCCGGCCCAGAGCTCGTGCCACAGCCTCAGCTTCCTGGGCCCGGTGCCGATGACGAAGGAGCGCACCTCGACGCCGACACCGTCGGCCACCTCGTCGAGGTAGCGGACATGCGCCTCGACGGTGAACAGCGAGCACCCCGATGCGCCGCGGTACTGCGCATCCAGCCCGAGCGCATCCATGACCTCATCGGTGCCGTGACCGAACAGCAGGACGTAGTACGCCTCGCTGAGGTGCCCGTTGTAGTCGATCCACTCAGGGCGCAGCTCCTGCTGGCGCACCGAGAGCGGTGTCACGAGCGCAGCTCCTGCAGCGTCCTCATGACACCGATGAGCAGACGGTCGCGCTCGGCCACGAGCTCTTGCACCGGGCGCCCGTCCGACCTGTCGACTCCTTCGACGACGGCATCGCGCAGGTCCGGCGTCAGCTCGGGGGCATCCAGCCGAGTCCACGGCGCCTTCAGGGACGGTCCGAAGTGATCGAGCATGTGCGCCATACCACCGTGTCCTCCGGCCAGGTGGAACGTCAGCATGGGTCCGTGGAAGGCCCACCGCAGGCCGGGACCCTGCGTGATCGAGGCGTCGATCTGCTCCACCGTGGCCTCACCGTTGTCGACCATGTGCAACGCCTCGCGCCACAGCGCCTCCTGGAGCCGGTTCGCGATGAACCCCGGGACCTCCCGGTCCATCGTGATGACCGACTTGCCGGCGTGCTCGAAGAACTGCGAAGTCCAGGCCACGACGTCGGGCGCGGTCCTGTCACCACCGACCACCTCCACGAGCGGGATGAGGTACGGCGGGTTGAACGGGTGCCCCACGACCAGCCGCTCGGGGCCCGCGGCCCCGACCTGCATCTGAGTCATGGTGTAGCCCGACGTGGAGGAGGAGATGACGACATCGCGCGGTGTGGCAGCGTCGATGCGGGCGAGCAGGTCGATCTTGAGGTCGAGGTCCTCCGGGGCGCTCTCCTGCACGACGTCGGCCCCTGCCACCGCCTGCTCGAGGTCCTCGGAGACGGACAACCGGGACCGGTCCGCTCCTGCGGCGAGCCCCAGGGACTCCAGGGCGGGCCAGGCGGCATCGACGAGCGCGCGGAGCCGCTCCTCGGCCTCGGGCGCCGGGTCCCAGGCGATCACGTCGTAGCCCTGCGCCAGGAAGTGCGCGACCCAGCCTGCGCCGATGACCCCTGCGCCGATGCACGCAACGGTCCGAACATCCTGGGGTGCTGGCCGCACCTGGCGCTCGCTCATGCTCGTGCCCTCAGACCGAGGATCTCGCGGGCATCCTCAGCGGTGGCCACGCGGGAGCCGAGGTTGCCGACCAGGTCGACGGCGCGCTCCACGAGCTGCTCGTTGGTGGCCTTGACCCCGCGCGACAGGTACAGGTTGTCCTCCAGCCCCACGCGGACGTGCCCACCCAGCAGAATCGCCTGGGCGACCCAGGGCATCTGCTTCCTGCCGAGCGCGAAGGCCGCCCAGACGGCACCAGCGGGGAGCCGGTTCACCATGGCCTGCAAGGTCAACGGATCCGCCGGTGCACCGTACGGGACGTCCATGCAGAGCTGGAACATCGGCGGCGGGTCGATGAGACCCTCCTCGACGAGCTGGGTGGCGAACCAGAGGTGGCCGGTGTCGAAGATCTCCATCTCCGGCTTCACCCCGAGCTCCTGGATGCGCGCCGCCCCGGTGCGGAGCATGTCGGGGGTGCTGACGTAGAGCTGCTGGCCCTCCCCGAAGTTCATGGAGCCGCAGTCGAGCGTGCAGATGTCCGGCAGCAGCTCCTCCACGTGCGGGAGCCGCTGCAGCCCGTTCACCAGGTCGGTGCCGTCGACGGGCTTCAACGGGTCCTCGTCGTCGATGACCAGGTCGCCACCCATGCCGGCGGTCAGGTTGAGCACGACGTCGACGTCTGCCGCCCGGATGAGGCGCACGGTCTCGCGGTAGAGCGCCACGTCCCGCGAACCCTGCCCGGTCTCGGGATCGCGCACGTGGACGTGCACCACAGCGGCCCCGGCACGCGCAGCAGCGATCGCCGAGTCGGCGATCTCCTCCGGGGTGACCGGCACGTGCTCGCTGCGGCTCACCGTGTCCGCGGCGCCCGTGACGGCGCAAGTGATGATGACGTTGTCGTTCATGGCGTCTCCTTCGCAGATGACGTGGTGGCGAGCACATGGGCCCGCAGGTGGTCCTCGATGGCGGCGTCCACCATCTCGGGGGTTCGTCCGGCGCGACCGGTGACGAGCTGGAGTCCGAGCCCGTCGACCAGGGCCGTGAGTCGCGCCGCCATCTCCTGCGCGTCGCCGACACGGCAGGTTCCCTGCTGCTGAGCGAGCTCGATGGCCGAGCGGACGGTGGTGAGCCAGCGCACGTACGCCTGTTCGTGGAGCGCCCTGATCGTCGGGTCGATCGCGGCCTGCGCCCAGACCTGGAGCCAGATCGACCATTCACGGTCCACGGCGCCGGGGGTGGGCAGCTGCAGCTCGATCAGCCGACGCAGCCGCCGCAGGCCGTCGTCCAGGCCGCCCAGGGCTTCGTGCTGCCGCTCGTACGCCTGCTGGGCTGCGAGCCGCAGCGTCTCGTCCAGCAGCTCGCGCGCGGACGCAAAGTGCCCGGCCACCTCCGCCTCGTCGATGCCGCACCGTGCGGCGACGTCGCTGAGCCGCACCGAGGCATGACCACGGTCGGCGATCAGCACCCACGCCGCCTCGACGACGGCACGGCGCTGCCTGCCTCGGGTCCCGGTGTACAGGTCGTGCGCCAGCGCGGTCAGGCCGGCCGGGGCCACTGCCGGAGGGGTGTCGTCACCTTCCCCGGTCAACCAGCCGAGGTCGACGTCGAGAACGTCCGCTGCCCGCCGGAGCTCGTCCACGAGGAACCGGCGACGCCCACCGAGCGACTTGCTGAGCTTGGTGACCTCCAGCCCGGTCGCCTCGGCCAGCTCTCGCTGGGACAACCCGCGGTCCCGCAGGGCCGCCTTCACGCGCGCGGCGACGACAGGAGGGGGCGGCATGGTCCGACCCTAGACCTGCAGTTGCGATTATCGCAACTGCAGGCGTGTCACTGGACGAGGCCCTCCGACTTCAACCAGTCCAACGCCACCAGCGGGGGCTCCATACCCTCGACGTCCACCTTGGCGTTCAGCTCCAGCATGACCTCGTTGGTGAGCTTGGGGTTGACCGTGGCGAAGATCTCCTCGATCTCAGGGTGCTCCTCCAACAGGTCCTCCTGCACGACCTGGGTCAGGTTGTACAGGGGGAAGAACTCCTTGTCGTCCTCCAGCACCTCGAGCTCCAGGGCCGGGATGCGACCGTCGGTGGTGAACACCTCACCGAAGTTGCACTCGCCCTTGGCGGTGGCGTCGTAGACGACGCCGGTGTCGAGCTTGAGCACCTGGCTGTCCGGGACCGAGTCGCCGAGCTTGAGCCCGTACTCCTCGAGCATGGACGGGAAGCCGTCGTTGCGGGAGTAGAACTCATCCTCGACGCAGAAAGTCAGCTCCTCGCGGGGCAGGTCAGCGAGCTCGGAGAGGTTCTCCAGTCCGAGGCGGTCAGCCGCTTCCGGGCCCATGGCGAAGGCATAGGTGTTGTTCATGGGGGCGGGCCTGAGCCAGATGAGCTGGTTCTTCTCCTTGTCCTCATCGGCGGTGGCCCGCCACTGCTCCTCCTCCCCCTTCACGGGGTCGTCGTGCAGCAGGTAGGAGATCCAGCCCGTCCCGGTGTACTCCGGGGAGATGTCGACCGTGCGGTTGAGCAGCGCGTTGCGGACTCCGTTGCTGCCGGCGATGTTCGTGCGGTTCGTGACGTCGGCGCCGGCGGTCTGCATGATCGTCGCAAGCATGTTGCCGAGGATGAGCTGCTCGGTGAAGTCCTTGGCCCCCACCGTGATCTCGACGCCTTCGAGCGAGTCGTAGTGCTTGATCTCGCCGGGATCGGCGGGGGCGATGTAACCGTTGGCATTCTGCAGGCCGCATCCCGCCGTGGCGGCGACGAGTGCCACGGTGGCCACGGCCGCCGGCATGATTCGTCGTGCTCTCACGGTCACAGTCCCTTCGGTGTCGCGTTGACCTCGACGACCCTGGCGATCCAGTCGAGCAGCAGTGCCAACGCCGCGATCAGCACGGCGCCGACGATGAGTACGGGGCTCTCACCGAGCTTGATCCCGGTGTTGATGAGCGCCCCCAGCCCACCGGCACCCACGAATCCGCCGAACGCGGCCGTGCCGCACATGAGCACCACCGCAGTGCGCACACCGGTGAGCATGACGGGCACAGCGATCGGGAGCTCGACCTTGCGGAGCACCATGAAGGCGGACATCCCCATGCCGCGTCCTGCCTCGATGAGCCGTCGGTCCACGCCGTCCAGGCCGGCCACGACGTTGGCCACGACCGGGAGGATCCCGTACACCGTGAGCGCGGCGATGAAGGGCCAGATGCCGACACTGAAGTACAGCGCGAAGAGGACGACCAGACCGATCGCCGGCGCCGCCTGGCCGAACCCGGCCAGCGCCAGGATGAGGCCGGAGTAGCGCCGCATCGGACCACGCGTGAGCAGCACGCCGAGCGGAACCGAGATGAGCACGACGAGGACCGCCGCGACCGCCGTGAGGAACAGGTGCCGGGTGGCCCCGTCCCACAGCTCGCTGTTGGCCAGGAGTCCCTGCTTGGAGGTCAGCTCCCGGCTGTTGGTGTAGATGAGCACGCCGGCGAACATCGCCAGGCACACCAACGGCTGGGCCACCCACCGCGCGATGCCGGGTGTCGGATCACCCTCGCGAACCACCGAGCCGGCGTTCTTCTCGCCGGCCTCCATGTCGAGGACCTGGCTCGAGGTCACGGCTCGTCCACCACCATGGGATCGGCGGCATGGGCCGGACTCTGGATGTCCTGCATGGCCGCCATGATCGTCTCGACCCTCACCACGCCCTGGTACTTGTTGCGCCGTCCGGTCACCACGACGACTCCGTGGCTCGAGGTCAGCATCTCATCGAGCGCATCGTTGAGGGTCGAGGCGGTGCTGATGACCTCCAGCTCGTGGTCACGGGTGACCCGGTTGAGCGCGTCCGGCCTCTGCTCCAGCTCGCGGACCGAGACCCAGCGCTGAGGACGCTCCTGCGCATCGAGGACGATGACCCAGTCGCGACCCTTCTCCCGTGCGTCCGCGATGGCGGCCTGGGGGTCGCCGCCGACGGAGGCGACCGCCGCCTCGTGCAGCTCGACGTCCCGGATCCGGGTCAGCGTGAGCTGCTTCAAGGCAGCACCGTGGCCGACGAAGCCCTCGACGAAGTCGTTGGCCGGGGCCGCGAGGATGTTCTCGGGGGTGTCGTACTGCACGATCTGTGAGCCGACGTCGAGGATGGCGATCCGGTCGCCGACCTTGACCGCCTCGTCGAAGTCGTGGGTCACGAAGACGATGGTCTTGCGCAGCTCATCCTGCAGCCGCATCAGCTCATCCTGCAGGCGCTGCCGCGTGATGGGATCGACGGCACCGAACGGCTCGTCCATCAGCAGCACCGGCGGATCGGCTGCCAGGGCCCGCGCCACGCCGACGCGCTGCTGCTGGCCGCCGGAGAGCTCGCGGGGGTAGCGGTCGCGGTACTGGGTCGGGTCGAGATTGACCAGCTCCAGCAGCTCGTCGACGCGAGCGCGCACCGTGTCCTTGGACCAGCCGAGCAGACGCGGGACGATCGCGATGTTGTCAGCCACCGTGTAGTGGGGGAAGAGTCCTGCACCCTGGATGACGTAGCCGATGTGACGACGCAGGTCGTCGGCGTCCCTGTTGGTGACGTCCTCGTCACCGATGAAGATCTTCCCGCTGGTCGGCTCGATGAGCCGGTTGATCATCTTCATGGTGGTGGTCTTGCCACAACCGGACGGGCCGACCAGCATGACCACCTCGCCGGCCGGGATCTCCATCGTCACGTCGTCGACGGCCGCGCTCTCCTGTCCGAGGTAGCGCTTGGTGATGTTCTGCAGCAGGATGCGCTCGCCGTGGACGGACTCATCGGTGGAGCCCGTCGTGGTTGCAGTGGTCTCAGACACGAATACCCCTTGAGGTGGTGAGTCGACCGACCAGGCTCAGCACCAGGTCGAGGACGATGGCCAGCAGGACGACACCGAGGACGCCCGCCCAGGCCGAGTTGACGGCGTTGGCCCCGCCGATACGCGACAGGCCCGAGAAGATGAAGGAGCCCAGACCCGGGCCGGAGGCGTACGCCGCGATCGCAGCGATGCCCATGAGCATCTGCGCGGAGACGCGGATGCCGGTCATGATGACCGGCCAGGCCAGCGGCAGCTGCAGCTTCACCAGAGCGGTGGCCGGGCCCATGCCCATGCCCTTGGCGGACTCGACCAGAGAGGCGTCCACCCGTCTCAGTCCGACGATGGCGTTGCGCAGGATGGGTAACGATCCGTAGAAGGCGAGCGCCACCACGCTGACCACGACACCTGAGGTGATGAAGGCCAGGAGAAGTCCGAAGAGGGCGAACGACGGAATGGTCAGACCGACGGCGGCACCCCCCTCGGCGATGCCCGACCACGCTGCGGACCGGAAGGTCAGCACGGCGATGATGAGCGCCAGGATCGTCGCGAGAACGAGCGACTGCAGCACCAGACTGAGATGCTGATAGCCCTGGAACCACAGCAGCGACCATCGGTCCTGCACGAACTCTAGGAAGTTCACCCGGGCGCACCCACCTGTTCGTCACAACGTCCCGGGGCAGCCCGGCGATCATCACGACCGTAGCGGAACGCATCCATTCGTGCAGCCCTCCCCTGGGCCACAGCGTGTCGTCGGTGACACGGTGACGACGTCCCGCCGCCGGCTCACGGGACCTTCAGGAGCGAGTCAGACGGTCTGCGCACGAACCTTGAGGATGCGTCCCAACACACCGTTGACGAAGCCCGGCGAGTCGTCGGTCGACAGCTCCCTGGCCAGCGCGACGGCCTCGCTGACCGCCACGGCGTCGGGCACGTCGTCGGCATGCTGGATCTCGAAGGCAGCGATCCGCAACAGGTTGCGGTCCACCCCCGGCATGCGCTCCAGCGTCCAGCCGTTGGCGTGCTCCAGCAGAAGCGAGTCGATCGACCCCTGGTGCTCGGTGACGCCCTCGACCAGGGTGACGGTGTACTCGCTGATCGGCGGGTCGTTGGACTCGCGACGCCGCGCCAGCGTGCCGCCGAGCGTCATGCCCTGCAGCTCGGACTCGAACAGGACGTCGAGTGCGCGCTTGCGGTACTTGGTACGAGCGCCCATCAGGCCCTAGGCCTTCACGCGGCCGAGGTAGCTGCCGTCGCGCGTGTCGACCTTGATCTTCTCGCCGGTGGAGATGAACAACGGGACGTGGATCTCCTTGCCGGTCTCCAGCATGGCCGGCTTGGTGCCGCCGCTGGAACGGTCGCCCTGCAGGCCGGGGTCGGTGTGCTCGATGAGCAGCTCGACGGCCGGCGGGAGCTCGACGTGCAGCACACGTCCCTCGTTGAGCGCGACGACGGCGTCCTGGTTCTCCAGCAGGAAGTCCGGCGCCGTACCCATGAGCTCGGGAGCGACCTCGATCTGGTCGTAGGTCGTGTTGTCCATGAAGACGAAGCTCGTGCCGTCGTTGTAGAGGTACTGCATCTCACGGCGGTCGACCGTGGCCGTCTCGATCTTGGCGCCGGCGTTGAAGGTCTTGTCGACGACCTTGCCGGACTCGATGTTCTTCAGCTTCGTGCGGACGAAGGCGGGACCCTTGCCCGGCTTGACGTGCTGAAACTCCACGACGGACCACAACTGGCCCTCCATCTTCAGCACCATGCCGTTCTTCAGGTCGTTCGAGGTGGCCATGTCAGGCGATCTCCAGGAGCTCGGTGGTCAGGTCCGTGAGCACGTCCGGCTCATCGGCGGTGACGAGGACGGTGTCCTCGATACGCACTCCCCCACGGCCCGGGACGTAGATCCCCGGTTCCATCGTCAAGGCGGTGCGACGCATCAGTCTACCTGTGTGCCGTGCGGCGAAGAACGGGTCCTCGTGGATCTGCAGTCCGACGCCGTGCCCGAGGCCGGTGGTGAAGTACTCGAGCCACCCACTGTCCCGCAGTGCCTCACGCACGAGGGCGTCGACCTGCGCGACCCCGGCGTCCTCACGCAGCGCGCCGACCCCCAGCGACTGAGCCTCCCGCACCGCAGCGTGCACCTCGCGCTGCCAGTCGTCGGCGGAGCCGAGCACGACGGTCCGGGTGCAGTCGGCGTGGTAGCCGTCGACCCGTGCCCCGAAGTCGACCTTGAGCAGGTCTCCGGATCGCAGCACCCGGTCTGTGGGGTGGTGGTGCGGGACCGCGGTGTGCTCACCCGCAGCCAGGATCGTCTCGAACGCGATCGCCTCGGCGCCCAGCTGCAGCATCCGCCACTCCAGGTCACGGGCGACCTCTCGTTCCGAGCGACCCACCAGCGGGCCGTCCAGCAGCCCGGTGAGCGCCTCGACGGAGATGGCGCACGCCGAGCGCAGCGCCGCGACCTCGGTGTCGTCCTTCACCTCACGCGCCGCCTCGACCAGCCGCCCGGCCGGCACCACGTGCGCTGCCGTCTGACCGGTGAGCTCGGTGTGGGCATCGACGCTGAGCGTGTGCGACTCAACGCCCCAGGATCCCTCGATCCGGGTGGCGGCCTGGCCGATGAGGTCGCGGTCGATGACATGCTCCAGGTCCGGAACCTCCGTGACCGCCTGGTCGCGGTAGCGGCCGTCGGTCAGGAACACCCCCGTGCCGTCGGCGCGCAGCACCAGGGCACCGTTGGAACCGGTGAACCCGCTGAGGAACCGGACGTTGACCAGGGTGGTCACCACCAGACCGTCCAACCCGGCCTCGGTGAGCAACCGCCCCACCCGCAGACGTCGCTCGGCCAGGTGGTCGGCCGAAGGACCGCTCATCTCGAGCTCCGCGTGAGAGCGGCGAAGGACTCACGCAGCACGCTTTCCTCGGGGCCAGCGAGGATCCGTGTCCGCGCGAGCTCCTCCAGCACCACGAAACGCAGCTCGTCCCCACGGGTCTTCTTGTCCAAGCGCATCGCGGCCAGCAACGGCGAGAACGCACCGGCCCACGTGGTGGGCAGCGCCAGCGACGACAGCACCGCACGATGCCGCTCCACGAGCTCGTCGTCGATCAGGTCGTACCGGCTGGCCAGCTCGGCCACGAACACCATGCCGACGCTGATCGCCTCGCCATGACGGATGGTGAACTGCTCCTCGCGCTCGATCGCGTGACCCAGGGTGTGACCGTAGTTCAGCGCCTCACGACCGATCCCATTTGCCGCCCACGGCCCGGCAGGGTCATCTGCCGCCCACGGCCCGGCACCCCCGCCGGGGCCACCCAGTCCGCCGGTCTCATGGAGATCCGCCGCGACCGTCGCCGCCTTGACCGCGATGCCCTTGGTGACCAGCTCGGCCAGGATCGGTGACGCCGGATCGAGAACGCTGGCCGCACCGGCATTCTCCACCAGCTCCAGGATCGTCGGATCGGCGATGAACCCGCACTTGACCACCTCCGCCAGCCCGCTGCGCAGCTCCGCGCCCGGCAACGTGGCCAGCAGGTCCAGGTCGCACAGCACACCGACCGGCTCATGGAAGGCGCCCACGAGATTCTTGCCCGCCACCGTGTTGATGCCGGTCTTGCCGCCCACCGCTGCATCGACCATGCCCAGGACCGTCGTGGGCAGGTTGACGAACCGCACACCACGCAACCACGTGGCCGCGACGAACCCCGCGAGGTCGGTGGTGGCGCCACCGCCGAGACCGACCACCACGTCGGACCGCGTGAACCCGGCGTCGCCGAGCACCCGCCAGCAGAACTGCAGGACGTCGGAGACCTTGGCCTGCTCGCCGTCAGGGACCTCGATCAGGTGGACGTCGACCTGGCCGGCGGCGAGATCGGCGCGCAGCCTCACGGCCTGCTCCCGCATCGACGGCGGATGCACGATCGCAGCGCGTCTCACCTGCTCACCCAGCAGCTCACCCAACCCCGCGCTGACACCGTGCCCCACGACGACGTCGTAGGGAGCGGCCGCGGACACCCGGACCCGCGTGGTCACGCGTCATCCCGCCGATCGGTGAGCCCTGCGTCGGTGAGAACAGCGCCGGCCACCTCATCGGGCGTCAGGGTGTCGGTCGGGACGGTGAGCACACTGACCTCCTCATAGAGCGGACGCCGCTCGTCCATGAGCGCCTTGAGCGTGGCACGGACGTTGCCGAGCAGCAACGGGCGGCTCGCACCGAACCCGATGCGCCCGGCCGCCTCCGTCAGGCCGACGTCCAGGAACACGACCCGGTGACCGGCCAGCGCCTCGCGCACCGCAGGACTCGTGACCGCGCCGCCCCCCAGCGCGAGCACCCCTTCGTGCTCCTGCAGCGCGACGCGGACCGCCTCGGCCTCGAGCTCACGGAAGTAGGCCTCCCCCTGCTGGACGAAGAGATCCTGCACGCTCGTGCCGACCTGCTGCTCGACGTCGGCGTCGGTGTCACGGACCGGGACGCCGAGCCGCCGCCCGAGCTCCTCGGCGATCGTCGTCTTGCCCGCCCCCGGGGGTCCCACCAGGACGACGACGGGACTCACCGGTACCTCAGGCTCTCGACGTACCCGGACAGGTTGCGACGGACCTCGGTCACCGAGTCACCACCGAACTTCTCCGTGACGGCCTGCGCGACGACGAGCGCCACCATGGCCTCGGCCACGATGCCCGCTGCCGGCACCGCGCACACGTCGGACCGTTGGTGGTGCGCCTTGGTGGCCTCCCCGGTGGCGACGTCGACGGTACGCAGCGCTCTGGGCACGGTCGCGATGGGCTTCATCGCAGCCCGCACCCGCAACACCTCCCCGGTGCTCATGCCGCCCTCCGTGCCACCGGAACGGCCGGAGGCACGACGCACGCTGAGCACGTCGTCGGGAGTCTCGGCCCCTGCAGTGGGTTCCGCGGCGTCATGGACGATCTCGTCGTGCGCGGCCGAGCCTCGTGTGCGGGCCAGCTCGAAGCCGTCGCCCACCTCGACGCCCTTGATCGCCTGGATGCCCATGAGCGCCCCGGCCAGCCGGGAGTCCAGGCGGCGGTCCCAGTGCGTGTAGGAGCCCAGACCGGGCGGCAGGCCCTCGACGACGACCTCCACGACTCCGCCGAGCGTGTCGCCGTCCTTGTGTGCGGCGTCGATCTCGCTCACCATCGCCTCGCTCGTTGCGGCATCGAAGCAGCGGACCGGGTCGGCGTCGAGCCGCTCGCGGTCGTGGTGGCTCGGCACCAGGCCGGCCGGGGCACGGACCGTGCCGAGCTCGACGACGTGGGAGAGGACTTGTGCGCCGACGGCGTCGTGCAGGAACCGTGCAGCGACCTCGCCGAGGGCCACCCTGGCGGCGGTCTCCCGCGCACTGGCCCGCTCCAGCACGGGGCGGGCCTCGTCGAAGCCGTACTTCTGCATGCCGGCGAGGTCGGCGTGGCCGGGTCTCGGGCGGGTCAGCGGGGCTCCGCGCTTGAGCCCGGCGAGCTCGTCGTCCTCGACCGGGTCGGCGGACATGACCTTCTCCCACTTGGGCCACTCGCTGTTGCCGATGCGCAGCGCGACCGGGCCCCCGATCGTGAGCCCGTGCCGGATCCCGCCGATGATCTCCAGCTCGTCGGCCTCGAAGCTCATCCGGGCGCCCCGTCCGTAGCCGAGACGGCGCCGCGCGAGGGCGCCACGGATGTCGTCGCTGGTCACGTTCACGCCCGCCGGCAGTCCTTCGAGGACGGCGGCGAGTGCGGGGCCGTGGGATTCGCCGGCCGTCAGCCATCGGAGCATGGCCAGATTGTCCCAGACGACGGGAAGGGCTCAGAGCAGGGGCGCTGCCGCGAGACCAGCCACGGCGCCGACGACCATGTACGGCCCGAAGGCGAAGCCCTTGCGGTCCACGACGCCCAGCCAGGAGAACACGATGCCGCCGACGGCACCCAGCAGGAAGCCGGCGTAGACACCGGCGAGGGTGGGCGTGGAACCCAGCGGTCCGAGGGCCAGGCCGATGATCGCGGACAGGCGCACGTCGCCGTAGCCGAAGGTGCTCCCGACCCTGGTGCCGATGAACCAGATGAGCCAGAACCCGGCGAAGACGACGGCGTTGGCGATCAGGCCGCCCCACAGCAGCCACCAGTCCCCCGTTGCGAGGGCGACGACGGCGACGAGCACCAGCGTCAGGACGTGCAGCGGGGCGGTGAGCCGGTACGGCAGCAGTCGGGTTCGCCAGTCCACCCAGGCCAGCCAGGAGCCGACACCGCAGAAGACGATCCACACCGGGAGCATGGAGGCCACGGGCAGTACCGCCGCAGCGGTGGCGGACATGCCACCGGCCAGCAGCGCGAGCAGGATCTGGGTTCGCGGGGTGGAACCGAGCTCGGCATAGGGGATCTTCGGCTCGGCAGGCTGCTCCCCCGACGCGTCGTCACCGTCGGCCTCGGCCCCGGCCTCGTCGGCAGGTGGCTCCCCCGCCGGGTGCGGCACCGGCTCCGGGAGCCGCCGGACGACCGACGGGCCCAGGGCACCGATGCCGGCGGCGAGCACGGCCGCGATGACGATCTCCACGCTGGGAAGCGTAGAGCGCCCGCTCCTCGACGAGCCAACCCCCTTCCCCAGGTGCGGTCCGCACGGCGCGCCGAGAGGCGCGGCCGGCCCGCAGGAGAACGTGCGGAGCAGGCCTCAGGCGGTCGGGGAACGGCGAGCGAGCTCGGCCACGGCGGCATCGCGCAGGAGGTCGACCCCCACGTCGACACCGGCGGGGGTTCCGGGCCCTGGGCGGACAACGACACCGCCGGGGGTTCCGGGCCCTGGGCGGAGGACGACACCACACATGAGCTCCACCTGGGCGATCGCCTGGTGCGCCAGCAGGTCGAGGCCGTTGACGAGCGGGCGTGACGCCGCGACGGTCGCCTCGGCGAGCGGGGTGGGCCACGGGTCGTACACGACGTCGAAGACGGCCGACGCCGCGCCGACGAGCCGCTCGGCGTGCTGCGCCACGGCTTCGGTGGGCACCGTGGAGACCAGCAGGTCCACGCCACCGTGCTGTGCCACGTCCGCCAGGTCGCTGACGGTGACCGCCAGACCGGCCGTCGTCGCGACCTCGGCTGCCTGGGCGGCACGGGCCTCGTCACGGACGACGAGCTCCACGCTCGCCGCACCCATCCGTGCGACCGCGGCGGCCACCGACGTGGCCGTCGCACCCCCGCCCACGATGCGCACCGAACGCGGGGCGTCCACACCACGCTCCTGCAGCGCGGCCACCACGCCCGCGACGTCGGTGTTGTGGGCGGCGACGCGCTCCCCGAGGAGCAACGTGTTGGCGCCGCCCACGGCCAGGGCCACGTCGTCCGGGACGTCCGCGAGCGCAAGGGCGTCGCGCTTGTGCGGAGCAGTCACCGACAGGGCCCGCCAGCTCTCGTCCAGGGAGGCGACGTGCTCGGCGAGGCCACCCGGGGCGACGTCGACGGCGTCATAGGTCCAGTCCAGGCCGAGCGCGGCGTAGGCCGCACGGTGCATGGCCGGCGAGAGTGAGTGCTGGACGGGGTGGCCGACGACACCGCAGCGTCTCAGCACGAGAACCCGGCCTCCTGGCAGGCGGCCTGGTGCTCGGCGTAGGTGGTGTTGAAGGTGGTCTCTCCCGTCTCCGGGTCGGCCACGAAGTACATCCAGTCACCCTCCTCAGGGTTCAGCGCAGCCTCGATCGCGGCCTGCCCCGGTGAGCCGATCGGTCCCGGCGGAAGTCCCGTGACCTGGTAGGTGTTGTACGGCGAGTCGCTCTCGCGCTCCTCGGGGGTGGTGAAGACGTCTCCTGCACGGCCACTGATGTAGTGGACGGTGGAGTCCATCCGCAGCGCCTCACCGGCCTCGAGCCGGTTGTGGATGACCCGCGACGCCCGGGCGAAGTCGTCGGTGGCGACCTCGTACTCCAGGATGCTGGCGATGGTGAGGATCTCCTCCTTGTCGTACCCGAGCTCACGGGAGCGTTCGTCCATCGTGAGCTCGCTCTCGACCTGGAGCATGCGGGCGACCATCTGCTGCAGCAGCTCTCGTGCACTGGCGCCGGGCTGCACCGTGTACGTGGCCGGGAAGAGATACCCCTCGGGGTTGCCGTCAGCCTCCTCAGGGAGCCCGAGCTCGCCGGGCTCCTCCAGCTCGGCCTCGACGTCCTCGGCCGCGATCTGCGACCCGTTGGCCACGAGCTCCGGGATCTGGTTGACCCTGGCCCCCTCGGGAATGGTCACACGGCCCTCGACCCGGTTGTTGGGGTCGGCCAGCTCACGCATCGCCCACTCGGCGGACATCTTGGAGCGCAGCTGGTAGAAGCCGGGCTGGACCTCGTTGATCCGCTCGTCGACGAGCGCCAGCTGGTAGAAGGCCTCCGCGCTCGCCACGACGTCGGCCTCCGCGAGGGCCTCGGCGATCTGCTGTCCGCCCGAGCCCTCGGTGATCTCGACGACGACCTCGCCCTCTCCCTGACCGGTGTAGTCATCGGGGCCGTTGAAGACCTCATCGATCTTGCCGACGGCCCACAGCCCGCCGGCGACCAGGCCCGCCAGGACGGCGAGGATGACGATGAGTCGCAGGACTGAACGCCCGCGCCGCTTGCGCTTGGCCGCGCGACGACGGCCTGGGCGGGGCCGTTCAGGGGGGCGCTCACCCACGATGTCGAGCCCGCTGTCACTCATGTGTCCTCAGATCGTCTCGCCCGGCGGTACACCCCTGGTCCGTTCGGCATCGAGTGCTGCTTGGAGGATGACCGTAGCGGCCGCCTGGTCGATCACCTCGCGCCTCGAGCGCCCGGACCGTCCACCTTCACGCAGCAGACTGTCCGCCGACATCGTAGACATTCGTTCGTCGTGGAGGCGGATTCCGACGTCCGGCACGGCGTGGCGCAGCGTCTCGACGAAGGCGCGGACCGTGGTCGCAGCGTGGCTCTCACGTCCGTTGAGCGAGACCGGCAGCCCGACGACGAACTCGATCGCCGAGACCTCCTCGGCGAGCTCCGCCAGGCGACCGACAGCGCCGTCACCGGCCGCGACGGTCTCCAACGGTGTGGCCACCAGGCCGTCGGGGTCGCACACGGCGACCCCGATGCGCACCGAGCCGACGTCGACACCGAGCCGGCGACCGCGTCGCACGGTCAGCGTCCCGCCCCGGTCGAGGTGGCTCCGGCCACGGCCTGGCGGGCAGCCTGCAGGGCCGCAGGAACACCCGCGACGTCCGCGCCGCCGCCCTGCGCGACGTCCGGCTTGCCGCCGCCACGACCGCCGATCGGTCCACCGACCACGCCGATGAGCTCGTTGGCGGCCAGTCCCCGGTCCTGGGCCGCGTCGTTGACCGCGACGACGACGCTGGGCTTGCCGCCGGCATCACCGATGACGACGACGACCGCCGGCCGGTCCCGCAGACGCCCCCGGACGTCGAGGGCGAGCGAGCGCACGTCCGCGCCGCCGGCGCCCTCGGCGTGGTGCGCCACGAGCGCGACACCGTCCACGTCGACGGCCCTCTCGGCAATGTCACCGGCGGCACCCTGCAGCTGGGCCGCCTTGAGCCTCTCCAGCTCCTTCTCGGTGCTCCTCAACCGTGCCACGAGGTCCTGGACGCGGCCGGGGACGTCCTCGGGCCGGGCCTTGAGGGTGTCGGTGAGCTGCAGCACGAGGTCGCGCTCCTTGGCGAGGTAGGCGAAGCCCTCGAGACCGGTGAGCGCCTCCACACGACGGTGACCGGAGCCCACCGAGCTGTCAGACGTGACGACGACGGTGCCGATCTGGCTGGACCGCTCGACGTGGGTGCCGCCACAGAGCTCGCGCGACCACGGGCCACCGATCTCCACGACGCGGACCTGGTCCCCGTAGGTCTCTCCGAACAGGGCGAGCGCGCCCCACTCCTTGGCCTCGGGCAACGTCATGTACTGCGCGGAGACCGCCAGGTCCTCACGCAGCGCCCGGTTGGAGGCGTGCTCGACGTCGTGCAGCTGCTCCGGCGACAGCGCGTTGTTCCAGCCGAAGTCCAGACGCAGGTAGCCGGGCCGGTTGTAGGAACCGGACTGCAGGGCCGTGGGGCCGAGCACCTCACGCAGCGCGGCATGCACGACGTGCGTGCCGGAGTGTGCCTGACGGGCGCCGGTGCGCCACTCGGGGTCGACGTCGGCGCTCACCTGCGCGTCGAGGGTCAGCTCGCCCTCCAGCACCCGGAGCTGGTGGACGACCAGCCCCTTGATGGGTCGCTGGACGTCCAGCACCTCGGCCGTGCCGCGGCCCGGACCGGCGTTCTCCCAGCTGATGGTGCCGGCATCGGCGTTCTGGCCCCCGGACTCGGCATAGAAGGGCGTGCGGTCGAGCACCACCTCACCGATGCTGCCGGCGGAGATCGCCGGCACCGGTGCCCCCTCGCTCAGCAGCGCGAGCACACGTGACTGCGTGGACAGCGTCGTGTACGCCTGCCAGTCGGTCGGACCGTGGGCGTCGAGGGTCTCCCGGTAGGCCGTCGTGTCGGCGTGGACACCCTTCTTGGCCTTGGCGTCGGCCTTGGCCCGCGCCTTCTGCTCGGCCATGAGCGAGCGGAACCCGTCGGCATCGACCTCCAGGCCCTGCTCGGCGGCCATCTCGAGGGTGAGGTCGATCGGGAAGCCGTACGTGTCATGCAGGGTGAAGGCGGCGTCGCCGGACAGACCACCGCGTCCCTCCCGCTTGACGGTGGAGACCGCGAGGTCGAAGATCTGCGTCCCCTTGCCGAGCGTCTGGCGGAAGGAGTCCTCCTCGGCGTAGGCCACCTGCTCGATCCGCGCGAAGTCCACCTCAAGCTCAGGGTAGGACTCCTTCATGAGGTCCTTGCTGACCGGCAGCAGCTGCGGCAGCGCGGGATCCTCGTACCCGAGCAGCCGCATGGACCGCACGGCGCGACGCAACAGACGGCGCAGGACGTAGCCCCGGGCCTCGTTGCCCGGCGTGACACCGTCGCCCATGAGCATCAGACCGCTGCGGACGTGGTCGGCCACCACCCGGAAGCGCACGTCGGCGTCGGCGTCGGCACCGTACGTGCGACCGCTCAGCTCGCTGGCGCGGGCGATGACCGGGAAGACCTGGTCGATCTCGTAGAGGTTCTCCTTGCCCTGCAGCAGGTAGGCGACCCGCTCCAGGCCCATTCCGGTGTCGATGTTCTTGCTCGGCAGAGGAGCGACGACGTCGAAGTCGTCCTTGGCGCGGACGTTGGTGATCTCCTCCTGCATGAACACCAGGTTCCAGATCTCCAGGAAACGGTCCTCATCGACCACCGGGCCGCCGTCGGGTCCGAACTGGGGGCCCCGGTCGACGTAGATCTCGCTGCAGGGTCCACCCGGTCCCTCCACACCCATGTGCCAGTAGTTGTCGAGCAGCCCGCGGGCCTGGATCCGCTCGTCGGGCAGGCCCGCGATCTCGCGCCACAGTCCCCGCGCCTCGTCGTCGCCGTCCAGGACCGTGACCCAGACCGCCTCCGGATCGATCCCGAGGGCGCCGTCGTCGAGAGACCCGGTGATCAGGCTCCACGCGTGCTCGATGGCACCGGCCTTGAAGTAGTCCCCGAAGGAGAAGTTGCCGTTCATCTGGAAGAACGTGCCGTGCCGTGTGGTCTTGCCGACCTCCTCGATGTCGAGGGTCCGCACACACTTCTGGACGCTCGCCGCACGATCGAACGGCGGCGTCTCCTGCTTCAGGAAGTACGGCTTGAAGGGGACCATCCCGGCATTGACGAACAGCAGGTTCGGATCGTCGAGCAGCAGCGGCGCCGACGGAACGACGGTGTGGCCCGCACGCTCGAAGTGGGAGAGGAATCGGCGGCGGATCTCGGCAGTCTTCATGCGGAGGTCTTCATGGTCAGTGGTCCTTCTGGTTCGAGGGGGGCCGGCTCACGAGGGCGTCCTGCGCGGCCGTGGGGGGTGGTCTGAGGTTCGGGTGGTCCGGCGGGTCCGGCTCCCCGGCAAGCTCACGCTCGAGCTCGGCCTGCTTCGTCCGCATGCCGTCGCGGACCTCCGAGGAGAAGGCCCGGGCGCCCTCTCCCAGGGCGGCAGCCTGGTCGATGAGGCCGGGCATGGACATCCGGTAGGCGGCACGGCGCGCCTTGACCGAGGCGTAGACCCCGGCCACCGAACCGGCGACGAACCACACGATGCGTCCGTTCACGCGTCGATCGCCCGTCCGTTCGAGTCATCTGCGGCAGTCTGCGGGAGCTCGCCGAGCCAACGATCGCCGGCCGACGTCGGGGCCAGGTGGGCAGCACGCGACGCGCGGCGACCAGCACGCAGGCGGTACCGGCGGCGGTCGCGGTACTCACGGCGCATGAGCGCCGCAATCCGGTCGCGGCTCTCCGGCCGCAGCGCCGTGACCAGGCCGTGGACCAGCACGGCCAGACGCACCTGCGGCCTGCTGAGAGCAGTGGAGACGACCTCTTCGCGGGTGGGCGGCACGACGACACGCCCCTCGACCACACGGGGAGCGAGCTCGGCGGGACGCTCCGGAACACTCGTGACCGACGCGACCGGCTCCCGCGGCGCGGACTCATCGCGTGGCTCGCAAACCGCCAGGACTCGCGAGTCCTGCCGGGCCCGGACGACCTGACGTGACGCCCGCGTCGCGACGACGGCAGCGACGACCGCCACGACCGCGAGGACCGCAGTCACGGCGAGCAGCACGACGTCCGAAGGCATGCGTCGAGGTTACAAGGCGCCAGTGGCGCGACGCAGGTGGCAGTGCCTTCACGCCACCCCGGGCGCTCCGTCTCCTCCAAGCCCCGCACCCCCGCTGTCTCAGCGGTCGCGCAGGATGGCGCGGATGCGGGCCAACCGCTCGCCCAGCGCACCCTCGGCACCATGAGGGCCCGGCTCGTAGTAGTCGGTGCCGTCGACGTCGTCGGGCGCGTACTGCTGCGGGACGACGCCCCGTGCATCGTCGTGGGCGTAGCGGTAGTCGTGGCCGTGACCGAGCTTCTTGGCCCCCGCGTAGTGGGCATCGCGCAAGGCCGGCGGGACGGGACCGATCTTGCCGGCACGCACATCGACCTCGGCAGCCCCGATGGCGCGGACGACGGCATTGGACTTGGGTGCGGTCGCCAGATGGATGACCGCTTGCGCCAACGGGATGCGCGCCTCCGGAAAACCGATGAGCGCGACGGCCTGAGCCGTCGCCGTGGCCGTGACCAGTGCGGTCGGGTCGGCCATACCGACGTCCTCGCTGGCATGGATCATCAGCCGGCGGGCGATGAACCGAGGGTCCTCGCCCGCCTCGACCATCCGGGCGAGATAGTGCAGAGCGGCATCGACGTCGGAGCCGCGGATGCTCTTGATGAACGCGCTCGTGACGTCGTAGTGCTGGTCCCCCTGGCGGTCGTAACGCACCGCGGCGCGGTCGACGGCCAGCGCGGCATCCTCGACGGTGACCTCGGTGCGGCCCTGCGACGTCGTGGCGCCCGCAGCGGCCTCCAGGTAGGTGAGCACGCGGCGGCCGTCCCCTCCGGCAAGCCGCACGAGATGGGCCCGCGCCTCGTCGGTGAGCGTGACGGCGCCGGCGAGTCCCCGCTCGTCGGTGAGGGCACGGTCGAGCATCGTGGCGACGTCGTCGTCGGTGAGCGACTGCAACGTCAGCAGCAGCGAGCGACTCAGCAGGGGCGAGATGACGCTGAAGTGCGGGTTCTCGGTGGTGGCCGCGACCAGCGAGACCCACCGATTCTCCACACCCGGCAGCAGGGCGTCCTGCTGTGCCTTGCTGAATCGGTGCACCTCGTCGACGAACAGCACCGTCTCGACACCGTTCTGCAGAGCACGCCGTGCACCCGCGATGACGTCGCGGACCTCCTTGACACCCGCGGAGACCGCCGAGACCTCCTGGAAGCGGCGGTTGGTGTGCCGGCTGATGAGGGAGGCGATCGTGGTCTTTCCCGTGCCCGGAGGCCCCCACAGCAAGACGGTGAGCGGCTGGTCGTCGTCGATCATCTGCCGCAGTGGCGATCCGGCCGCCAGCAGGTGCTCCTGGCCGACGAGCTCCTCGAGAGTCGCCGGACGCATCCGGACCGCGAGTGGCGCCGAGGCGTGCGCGTTGCCCGCCAGGCTCCCCCCACCCTGCGCAGCAGTGGTCGGCGCCGCTGCCGGCAGGTCGAACAGTCCGTCGTCACTCACATCGGCGACCCTACCCACCCCGTGCAGGTTTCCCACGAGACCGCTCGAATCTTGCGCAGCACACACGAAGTTTCGTGTGGCTGACGCAGGTTTCCAGCGGTCTCGTGGGAAACTTCGTGACTCAGGAGAGCCTCAGCTCCTGACGTCCGACGGGTCGCCGTCCTCCTGCGAGCTCGCGTCATCCGGCTCGGCGTCGACACCGGCCTCGGCTCGCTGCTGCGCGGTGATGGGTGCCGGCGCGGCCGTGAGCGGGTCGTAGCCGCCGCCGGACTTGGGAAAGGCGATGACCTCACGGATCGAGTCGACGCCCGCGAGCAGTGCGACGGTGCGGTCCCAGCCGAACGCGATGCCACCGTGCGGGGGCGCACCGTAGGCGAAGGCCTCCAGCAGGAACCCGAACTTCTCCTGCGCCTCGGCCTCGTCGATGCCCATGATCGAGAAGACCTTCTTCTGCACGTCCTCGCGATGGATACGGATCGAGCCGCCGCCGATCTCGTTGCCGTTGCAGACGATGTCGTAGGCCAGGGCCGTCGAGGACCCCGGATCGTCCAGGCTCGCCGGGTCGGCCGGCGCCGTGAACGCGTGGTGCACCGCGGTCCACTCACCGCCACCGACGGCGACGTCACCGGAGTCCAGCTCGTCGACGGCCTCGAACATCGGCCAGTCCACCACCCAGCAGAACTCCCACGCCGACTCATCGATGAGGCCCTCGCGACGGCCGATCTCGAGCCGGGCAGCGCCCAGCAGCTGGCGCATGGGCTTGGCGGGACCGGCAGCGAAGTAGATCGCGTCACCGGGACGCGCACCCGCCGCTCCCGCCAAGCCATCGCGCTCGGCATCGGAGAGGTTCTTGGCCACCGGACCACCGAGCGTGCCGTCCTCCTGCACGAGCACGTAGGCCAGCCCACGGGCGCCGCGCTGCTTGGCCCACTCCTGCCACGCATCGAGCGTCCGGCGAGGCTGCGAGGCCCCGCCCGGGTGCACGACAGCGCCGACGTACGGCGCCTGGAAGACCCGGAACGGGGTGTCCTTGAAGTAGTCGGTCAGCTCCACCAGCTCGAGGTCCAGACGCAGGTCCGGCTTGTCCGAGCCGTAGCGAGCCATGGCGTCGGCGTAGGTGATGCGGGGGAACGGCCGCGGCAGCTCGACGTCGATCAGCCGCCAGAGCTCGACGTAGATCTCCTCGGCGAGCGTCATGACGTCATCGGCGTCGACGAAGCTCATCTCGAGGTCGAGCTGGGTGAACTCGGGCTGCCGGTCGGCGCGGAAGTCCTCGTCGCGGTAGCAGCGTGCGATCTGGTAGTACCGCTCGGTGCCGGCCACCATGAGCAGCTGCTTGAACAGCTGAGGGCTCTGCGGCAGCGCGTACCAGCTGCCGGGCCGCAGCCGGGCGGGGACGAGGAAGTCGCGGGCGCCCTCAGGCGTCGAGCGGGTCAAGGTGGGGGTCTCCACCTCGATGAACCGGTGCTTCTCCAGCACCGACCGGGCCGCGGCGTTGACCTGGCTGCGCAACCGCAGCGCGTGCGAGGGTCCGCTGCGCCGCAGGTCGAGGTAGCGGTGGCGCAGGCGCGCCTCCTCGCCGACGGTGCCCGAGCTCGCGGACGAGGCGTCGTCCACGGGGAACGGGAGCGGCGCGGAGGCACTCAGCACCTCGACGTCGTCCGCCACGACCTCGATCTGCCCGGTGGCGATTGCCTCGTTCTCATTGCCCTCCGGCCGCTCACGGACCGTCCCGACGATCCGCAGGCAGTACTCCGCCCGCAGCTGGTGCGCGACCTCCTCGCGGATGACCACCTGGACGACACCGGTGGCCTCGCGCAGGTCGATGAAGGCGACACCGCCGTGGTCGCGGCGGCGGGCGACCCATCCGGCGAGCGTGACCTCGTCGCCGATGTTCTCGGCGGTCAGCGTTCCGGCGTCGTGGGTGCGGATCACGGGGCGATCTCCTCGGGTGAGTCGGTGTTGGCAGTGGTTGCGGGGGTGATGATGCCGGGGGCCAGGTCGGCCTCCGGGGGTAGCCAGGTGGCCGGATCGACGTCGACCTGGTCACCGGTGCGCAGGTCCTTGACCTGGACCGGGTCGCCCGGGAACAGCACGAACGGGATGCCACGACGTTCGGCGTGGCGGATCTGCTTGCCGAGCTTCTGGGCGCTGGGCGCCACCTCCGTCGGGACACCGCGCGAGCGCAGGAGCGTCGCGAGATCATCGCTCTCGGGCCGGGCGGCCTCGTGCAGGACGGTCACCAGGACGGCCGACGGCACGGAGCGCGAGGCCGTGATCCCGTCGGCGAGCAACGGCACGACCAGCCGGGAGACCCCGAGCGAGATCCCGACGCCGGGGTAGGTGTTGCGGTTGTCCCGCGCGAGCTCGTCGTACCGGCCACCGGAGCAGACCGAGCCGAGGTGCTCGTACCCGGCCATCCGGGTCTCGAAGACCGTGCCCGTGTAGTAGTCCAGGCCGCGGGCGATGCTCAGGTCGACCACGACGTCGGCGCCGTCGATGCCGGCACATCCCTCGATGACGCGCGCAAGCTCCTGCAGTCCCTCGGCCAGCAGCTCGTGCTCCACGCCGAGCGCCTCGACCTGCGCCACGAACGAGGCGTCGGCGGCACTGATCGCCGACAACGCGAGGCAGGCGTCAGCCTGGCGCTCATCGAGCCCGGCGTCCAGCAGCAGGGTGCGGACGGCGTCGGGGGGCAGCTTGTCGAGCTTGTCGACGATCGGCATGATGCGGGTGGGCTCGTCGATGCCGAGGCCGGCGTAGAAGCCCTCGAGCACCTTGCGGTTGTTCACCTGAAGCCTCAGGCGCGGAACCGGAAGGCCCGACAGGGCCTCGGCCATGACGCGCGCGACCTCGACGTCGAAGTGGAACGGCAGGACGTCGCGGGCGACGATGTCGATGTCGGCCTGGGTGAACTCGCGGAACCGTCCCTGCTGTGGCCGTTCACCGCGCCAGACCTTCTGGATCTGGTAGCGGCGGAACGGGAAGTCCAGGTCGTGGGAGTTCTCCACCACGTACCGTGCGAACGGCACCGTCAGGTCGAAGTGCAGCGCCAGGGCGTCGGCGGCCTCCTCGGCCCCAGCCCCACTAGCACCAGCCCCACCAGCACCGGCATTCTCGTGCAGCCGCCGCAGAGTGTAGACCTCCTTGTCGATCTCGCCCTTGCGCAGCAGCTCCTCCATGGGCTCGACCGCCCGGGTCTCGAGGTTGGCGAAACCATGCAGCTCGAAGACCCGGCGCAGGTGGTCCAGGACGCGCTGCTCCACGATCCGCTCGGCAGGCAGCAGCTCCGGGAAGCCGGACAGCCTGCTCATCCGGTCAGCTCCTGCAGGAAGGGGTTCGTGGAGCGTTCGCGGCCGATCGACGTCTGCGGCCCGTGTCCGGGCAGCACGGCAACGTCGTCGGGCAGCGGCAGGACGCGCTCACGCAGGCTCGCCACCATCTGCTCGTGCGAGCCACCGGTCAGGTCGGTGCGGCCGATGGATCCGGCGAACAGGAAGTCGCCGGAGAACATCACCTGCGAGATCTCCTCCGGGCCCGGGTAGTCGACGCGGTAGGACACCGTGCCGGGCGTGTGCCCGGGGACGTGGTCGACGCTGACCTGCAGCCCGTCGACCTCGATGACGACACCGTCGGACGCGTCGCGGACGTCGTCGGGCTCGGTGAACTCGGGAACGTCGTGCATACCCAGCTGCGAGCGCAGCATGGCCGCGGACTCTCCCGAGATCGCGGCCATGGGGTCGCTCAGCAGGTGCCGGTCGTCAGGATGGATCCAGACCGTGGCACCGAACTCGCGGGCGACGTCCTGGGCGCACCACATGTGGTCGAAGTGGCCGTGGGTGATGAGCACCGCCTCCACGGTCAGGTTGTGCTCGGCGACCACCTGGCGGACGCCGTCGATGCTGTCCATCCCGGGGTCGACGACGGCACATCCGGTGCCCGGGCCGCGGGAGACGAAGTAGCAGTTGGCCTGCAGCGGGCCGGCCGGAAAAGACGTGAGAAGCACGCCCGTCAGCGTACGCGAGCGGGTCGGCGGACCTCACGGCCGATCCCAGCGGTGACATGCACCTAGACTGTGCGCCATGAGTTCTGTGGCCGAGCACCCATGGGGGCGCGTCGACGCCGAGGGAAACGTCTACGTCAAGGTCGGCGAGTCCGAGCGCCTCATCGGCCAGTGGATGAGCGGTGACCCCCAGGAGGGCATCGCCTTCTACGAGCGTCGCTTCCAGGGACTGCAGACCGAGGTCGACCTGCTGGAGAAGCGGCTGGCCAGCGGCACCCTCTCCCCCGACGATGCTGCCAAGGCGGTCGCGACGGTGCGCACGGAGGTGACCGATGCCTCCGCGCTGGGTGACCTCGCGTCCCTGGAGAAGCGTCTCGACGCCCTGACACCGGCGATCCAGCAACAGCGTGAGCAGCGCAAGGCCGAACGTGAGGCCAAGCAGGCCGAGGCCGCCGTGGCCAAGCAGCGCATCGCCGAGCAGGCCGAGAAGATCGCCCAGGGCAACGACTGGCGCTCCGGTGCTGACACGCTGCGCACCCTCCTGGAGGAGTGGAAGGCGCTGCCTCGGCTGGCCAAGAAGGCCGACGACGAGCTGTGGCACCGCTTCAGCTCAGCCCGCAGCGCGTACACCAAGCGTCGCAAGGCGCACTTCGCCGAGCAGAACACCAAGCGCGAGGCGGCGGCCAAGGTCAAGGAGAAGCTGATCGCCGAGGCCGAGGCGCTGTCCACCTCCACCGACTGGGGGCCCACGTCCAGCGCCTACCGCGAGCTCATGAGCCAGTGGAAGGCCGCCGGTCCGGCGCCGCGCAACGTCGAGGACAAGCTCTGGCGACGTTTCCGCGCCGCGCAGGACGTCTTCTTCGGGGCCCGCGAGGCGGCCAATGCCGAGCAGGACAAGGAGTTCGCGGCGAACGCGGAGGTGAAGGAAGCCATCCTCTCCGAGGCGGAGGCCCTGCTCCCGATCACGGACCTGGAGGCCGCGCGCAGGGCGTGGCACAGCATCGCCGACCGCTGGGAGGCGGCCGGCAAGGTCCCCCGCGATCGCATCAAGGAGCTCGAAGGGCGCCTGCGGACCGTCGAACAGGCCATCCGTGCCGCCGGGGACCAGGAGTGGAAGCGCACCGACCCCGAGAAGTCGGCCCGCGCCGACGACATGGTCGGCAAGCTCCAGGAGGCGATCGACGAGACCCGCGCGTCGCTGCAGAAGGCCCAGGCGTCGGGGAACGACAAGTTGGCCAAGGAGCTGCAGGACAAGCTCGAGTCCCAGGAGTCCTTCCTCGCCATGGCGCAGAAGGCCGCCTCCGACTTCGGCTGACGCGCGGCGAGTCACCCCGTCACCCGCGGCGAGTCACCCCGTCACCCGCGGCGAGTCACCCCGTCACCCGCGGCGAGTCACCCCGTCACCCGCGGCGAGTCACTCCGTGACGGGATGGGGCCAGTTGCCTCCGCCCCAGGTGCGAGGCCGTGGGGAGATCCCGAGCAGCGCCCCGAGCTCCTGCTCGAAACTGGTGTCAGGTCCGAACAGGCGCTCGCGAGTGGCATTGACCCAGCGCCATCCGATACGTCCGAGGAGATCTCGCCGCTGCGAGTCGTGGAGTACGTCGGCCGCACGAGTGTGGAACTCACGACCATCGAACTCTGATCCGATCATGACATTCTCATATCCCATGTCGATGCGCCGATCATTGCCCTCAAGGTCGGTGACGAGGATCTGCAGGTCGGGCGGAGGGAAGCCGGCGTCGGTGATGCGCAGCCGCTGCCAAGACTCCCCCGGTGACTCAGCCCGTGCGTCGACCTGAGTCACGAGAGAACGCGCTTGGACGATCCCGGGGAAGCCCTTCAAGCGGCTGACGAACCGCATGAGCTCGTGGTGTGTCACGAGCCCGGCTCGCAGGAAACCGTCGCCAGCCGCCAGCGCGTATGGCCGATACAACCGGCGCAGGAGGTCCGATGCGGTGCGTACCGGCGACGTGGACGCGACGTCTCCCACGAGGACGATGTCATCGTCAGGCACGATCGCCTGCCGACACGAGACTCCCGGGCGTCGTAGGCGGCTCTCGGCGTGAGGAACGAGGAAGCTCGGGACCAGGAGGAATCGTTCGGACGGCTTGAAGGTATCGACGCCCATCAACCAGGAGGCAGTCTCGCTACACGCGACCGCATGTGATGGCTTGATCAGCTCGATGCACGCGATGCGCAGCTCCCGGGAGTCAGATGCTCGCGCGTCGACGTAGACGCCTCGGACGGGTCGGCGCAATGTGCCGTCCAGCACGAGTGCTGCGAGGTCTCGCTTGGTCATGCCGAGGTCAGCGGCCTGGGAGGTGGTGAAGGGTCGGTGGGTAAGGAGCGCCGGGTCCATGCCGAAAGTGAAAGGCATTCCGCGAACAACGGCGCACGCTTCTCCACAGGCACACCGTGTGCATCTGACTCGCGGCAGGTGACGGAACGACTCGCGGCAGGTAACGCAGTGACTCGCCGCGGGTGACGGAGTGACTCGCCGCGGGTGACGCAGTGACTCGCCGCGGGTGACGCAGTGACTCGCGAGGGTTACTGGATCAGGCGGTAGACGTCGAAGACGCCCTCGACGCCGCGGACGGCGCGCAGGACGTGGCCCAGGTGCTTGGGGTCGGCCATCTCGAAGGTGAACTTCGACAGGGCGACGCGGTCACGGCCGGTGCTGAGAGAGGCCGAGAGGATGTTCACGTGCTGGTCGGAGATGATCCGAGTGATGTCACTCAGCAGGCGCGCGCGGTCCAGCGCCTCCACCTGGATGGCCACCAGGAAGGTGCTCTGCGACGTCGGCGCCCAGCTCACGTCCACGAGCCGCTCAGGCTGACTGCGCAGCGACTGCAGGTTGACGCAGTCAGCACGGTGGACCGAGACACCGGAGGTCCTCGTCACGAACCCCTCGATCTCGTCACCGGGCACCGGCGTACAGCACCGGGCCAGCTTGACCATCACGTCACCACCGAGCCCCGCGACGACGACCCCCGCCTCCCCGGAGTCCGGCCGAGAGCGTCGTGCCTTGGCTCCGGGCAGCGTGGTGCCCTCCGCGAGATCCTCCTCGGCACCCTCACGTCCCCCGGCGAGCGCGATGACCCGCTCCACGACGTTCTGGGCCCCGACGTTGTTCTCACCGACCGCCGCGTACAGCGACGACACGTCGGACAGGTTGAGGTCCTTGGCGACGGTATCGAGTGCGTCGTGCTTGAAGATGCGGTGCAGCGGCAGGTTCTCCTTGCGCATCTGCTTGGCAATGAGCTCGCGCCCCTGCTCGATGGCTTCCTCGCGCCGTTCCTTGGTGAACCACTGGCGGATCTTGTTGCGCGCTCGCGGACTCCCCACAAACTCCAGCCAGTCACGGCTCGGGCCGGCATCGGGTGACTTGGAGGTGAAGACCTCCACCACGTCGCCGGTCTTCAGCCTCGACTCCAGGGAGACGAGTCGTCCGTTGACGCGGGCACCGATGCAGGCGTGCCCGACCTCGGTGTGCACGGCGTAGGCGAAGTCCACCGGGGTGGAGTTCTCGGGCAGCTGGATGACGTCGCCGCGCGGCGTGTAGGCGTAGACCCCGGCGCTGTTCATCTCAAAACGCAGCGTGTCCAGGAAGTCGACGGAGTCCTCGGTCTCGGACTGCCAGTTCATCAGCTCGCGCAGCCACACCATCTCGTCGCTGCTGGCTGCCACGCCCTTGCCACCCTTGGCCGTGGCGTCCTGCTTGTACTTCCAGTGCGCCGCGACGCCGTACTCGGCGCGTCGGTGCATGGCATGGGTGCGGATCTGCAGCTCGACGGGCTTGCCCTGCGGACCGATGACGGTCGTGTGCAGCGACTGGTACATGTTGAACTTGGGGACCGAGATGTAGTCCTTGAAGCGTCCCGGGATCGGGTTCCACCGCGCGTGCAGGACGCCCACCACGCCGTAGCAGTCAGCCACGGAGTCGACGAGGATCCGCACGCCGACGAGGTCGAAGATGTCGGCGAACTCGCGCTCGCGCACCAGCATCTTCTGGTAGATCGAGTAGTAGTGCTTGGGCCGGCCGGTGACCGTGGCCTTGAGCTTGGCGTGCCGCAGGTCGGACTCGACGTCCTCGATGACCCGCTCCAGGAACTTGCCGCGCGACGGCGCCCGGTCGGCAACGAGCCGGACGATCTCGTCGTACACCTTGGGGTGCAGCGTGGCGAACGCGAGGTCCTCCAGCTCCCACTTGATGGTGTTCATGCCCAGACGGTGGGCCAACGGCGCGAAGATCTCCAGCGTCTCGGTGGCGATGCGTTCCTGCTTGTCGCGTCGCAGGTAGCGCAACGTGCGCATGTTGTGCAACCGGTCGGCGAGCTTGATGACGAGCACGCGGATGTCACGGCTCATGGCGACGACCATCTTGCGGATGGTCTCGGACTGGGCGGAGTCGCCGTAGGTGACCTTGTCGAGCTTGGTGACGCCGTCGACGAGCTGGACGATCTCGTCGCCGAAGTCTGCCCGCAGCTCCTCGAGCGTGTACGGAGTGTCCTCGACGGTGTCGTGCAGCAGGGCCGCGCACAGCGTGGGGGCGGTCATGCCGAGCTCGGCCAGAATCGTGGCAACGGCCAGCGGATGGGTGATGTAGGGGTCGCCGCTCTTGCGGGTCTGTCCCTCGTGCATCCGCTCGGCAATGTCGTAGGCACGTTGGATGATCTCGACGTCACCCTTGGCGTGGGTGTTGCGGAAGGTGCTCAGCAGGGGGTCGAGAACCGGGTTGGCGGACATGCTGCGTCCACCGATGCGGGCCAGTCGGCTGCGCACGCGCACCGACGCCGACGCCGACTCCGTCGCCCGTTCCTCGGGGCGCGGCTTCGGTGCCTGGTCCTCGGTCTCGGTCCGGTCAGCCACAAGCCCTCCTGATGTGTCGACCATCGTAGGGCAGAGAAGGTGAGCGGCACCCCCACGGTGCACAGGTGCCGCACGGCACCCGCGGCGCACACGTGCCCCCCACGGCCCCGCACCCCCGCGACGCACAATTGCCGCCCACGACCCGGCACCCCCGCGGCGCACAATTGCCGCCCACGGCCCGGCACCCCCGCCGGGTGGAGCAGGCCGCCCTAGAACACGCCGCTGACCAGCGACGCCGCCGTGGTCAGCACGAGCGCAGCGATGAGCGCGATGGCGATGATGCGGACGGTCTTGGTACTCACGGCGTTCCTCAGTACGAGTGCAGGACGGTCAGCGGAACACCGTCGAGCTTCTGACGGCCCCCCAGTGCTGCGATCTCGATCATCACGAGATGCCCGGCGACGTGCGCCCCGCACTGCTCCACGAGCGTCCGGGTGGCCGCGAGGGTGCCGCCCGTGGCGAGCACGTCATCGACGACCACGACGCGCGCACCGGGCGCCAACGCATCGGCATGAATCTCGATCGTGGCCGTTCCGTACTCGAGGTCGTAGGAGGTGGCGACGGTCTCGGCCGGCAGCTTGCCGGCCTTGCGCACCGGCACGAACGGCAACGACAGCTCGCGCGCGATCGGCGCCCCGAGGATGAACCCGCGTGACTCCACGCCGAGCACCGCATCGACGTCTCCGTGCGCACGGGCAGCGTCGGCGAGCTCACCGAGCACGGCGTGGAAGCCGCCGGAGTCCGCCAGCAACGGTGTGACGTCACGGAAGGTGACCCCCGGTTCGGGCCAGTCCTCGACGGGCCGTACGAGCCGGGCGATCGCCTCCGACGCATCCACGCTGCTGGGCGGCACGTCCTGGGTCACCTCAGAGCTCACGAGGAGAGGTCGACGTCGCACTCTTCCTTGGCGTGCTCCACGATGGCATCGGAGGCATCCTGGGTCTCCTGGCTGCCGATCTCCTGGAACTCGGCGACGAGGTCCTGCAGGTCCTCGGGCTCGACGCCCTCGGGAAGCTCGCCGCTCTGGGCGTTCGCGAGGTCGTCGAAGGTGACGCCGGCGTTGTCCAGCGCCTCCTGCACCCTGCTGATGCTCTCGTCGAGCTGGGCCCACTCCTCGGAGAGCTCATCGGGCGCACTGTCAGCGAGCCCCTGCAGTGTGCTGAACGTCTGGTCGAACTGTGCGGCGTCGCCTTCGGAGAGAGCCTCGAACTCGGTCTTGGCGTCCTCCAGGTCCGAGCAGTAGGCGTCGTTGCCCCCACCGCAGCCGGTGAGGGTGACGGCGGCCAGAGCAGCGCCGGCCATGGCGAGCTTGATTTTCATGAAGTGCTCCTGGATCTGTGGTGCCGCGCTCGTCCGCGGCTGCGGGACATCATGTCACGCAGGTGAAGGGAGGGAGTTGGTCAGGTGGTGGGGTCAGGACTCGTCGGTGGACTCATCCAAGGACTCATCGACGGATTCGTCGATGACGGAGGCGATGGCCTGCCGGTTGATCGTGATGACGGTCCCGGCGGCGATCTCGACGTCCGCCTCGCTGTCACGCAGGGCCGTGATGGTCCCGTAGATGCCGCTGGCCAGCATGATCCGCAGACCCTCGCTGAGCGCCTGCTGCGTCTTGACGAAGTCGCGCTGACGCTTGCGAGCCGGTCGCAGCACCAGCAGGTAGAAGATCAGGACCAGCAGGAGAAGCGGGATGAGGCTGGCTACGGGGTCGGACACGAGGGGAGCTCCCAGTAGGTGGAGGAGTCAGGGTCGCCGGACGCGCACGCCCGGTGGTCTCATGCTTCCATGTCGTCGCCGTCGAGCGGCAACTGGCCTTCGGGCGCGTGGGCGGCAGGGGGCTTGAGGCCCAGGTGCTCCCAGGCGGCCGGTGTGGCGATGCGGCCACGTGGCGTCCGCGCCAGGAATCCCAGCCGCACCAGGAACGGCTCGGCGAGCTCCTCGACCGTCTCGCGCTCCTCGGCGACGGCCACGGCGAGCGTACTGACGCCCACCGGTCCCCCGCCGAAGTTGCCGCACAGTGCCTGCAGCACGGCGCGGTCGAGCCGGTCCAGGCCGAGCTGGTCGACCTCGTAGAGCTCCAGCGCTGCGCGGGCGGCGGCATCGTCGATCGTGCCGTCGCCACGCACCTGGGCGTAGTCGCGCACCCGCCGCAGGAGCCGGTTGGCGATGCGCGGGGTGCCCCGGGACCTGCTGGCGATCTCACGACCGCCCTCCTCGGTGACGCTGAGGTCGAGAAGTCCGGCAGAGCGGCTGACGATGCGGTGCAGCTCGGCGCTCTCGTAGTAGTCGAGCTGGGCGGTGAACCCGAACCGGTCCCGCAACGGCCCGGGCAGCAGACCTGCACGCGTGGTGGCGCCGACGACGGTGAAGGGCGGGATCTCCAGGGGAATGGCGGTGGCGCCCGGTCCCTTGCCAACGACGACGTCGACCCGGAAGTCCTCCATGGCCATGTAGAGGAGCTCCTCGGCCGGGCGCGACATCCGGTGGATCTCGTCGATGAACAGGACGTCGCCCTCATTGATGCCGGACAGGATGGCGGCCAGGTCCCCAGCATGCTGGATGGCGGGGCCGCTGGTGACCCGCAACGGGGCGGCGAGCTGGTTGGCGATGATCATGGCGAGCGTGGTCTTGCCCAGTCCGGGGGGCCCGGAGAGCAGGACGTGATCCGGTGTGCCGCCCCGCGCGAGAGCCGCCTCGAGCACGAGGGACAGCTGCTCGCGCACCCGCTCCTGACCCACCAGCTCGCCGAGGGTCTTGGGCCGCAGGGCCGCGTCGAACTCACGATCCTCGGCCCCGGCCTCGTAGGAGACGATGTCGACGTCCCCGTCGACCTCGTGGTGCGGGAGGTCCTCGTGCATGCTCACCATCCTGCCTTGCTGGTGGGCGGCCTCATGTGCGCGACAGGCTTCGCAGCGCGGCGCGCAACAGTGCGGCGACGTCGGGCTGCTCGCCCACGGTCTCGGTGTCGGCGACCGTCTCGACTGCCTTCTGGGCGTCCTTGGCCGACCAGCCCAGACCCTGCAGTGCCTCGAGCACCTGATCGCGCCAGGGCGCACCCTGCGGGACAGCCGGTGCCGACGTGGCGGCAGCCGGACCGACTCGGTCCTTGAGCTCCACCACGATGCGCTCGGCACCCTTGCGGCCGATACCAGGCACCGCGGTGAGCGCCGCGTGATCCTCGGTGGCGATGGCGTGGCGCAGCTGCTCCGGCGGCAGGACGGCGAGCATCGCCTGGGCCACCTTGGGCCCCACGCCGGAGGCCGTCTGCACGAGCTCGAACATGTCGCGCTCGGTGACGTCGGCGAAGCCGTAGAGGGTGAGCGAGTCCTCCCGGACGACGAGGGACGTGGCCAGCTGCGTCTCGCTGCCGATGCGCAGTCCGGCGATGGTGTCCGGGGTGCAGAAGACGTGGTGCCCCAGACCTGCGACGTCGATGACGGCGGCGTTGAGGGTGACGGCGGCGACGGTGCCGCGGACGTGCGCGATCATCGGGCTCCTGCCTTGGCGATGGCGTCCTGCAGCCGGTTCTGCGCTCCTCCGCGCCACACGTGGCAGATGGCCAGGGCGAGGGCGTCGGCGGCGTCGGCCGGGCGGGGCGCCTCACTCAGCCGCAGGACCCTGGTGACCATCTGGGCGACCTGCTCCTTGTCCGCGCGGCCGCTGCCGGTGACGGCTGCCTTGACCTCGCTCGGCGTGTGCAGGTGGACGCCGATGCCGTGCCGTGCAGCCAGCATCATGGCGACGCCACTGGCCTGGGCGGTACCCATGACGGTGCGCACGTTGTGCTGGCTGAAGACCCGCTCCACCGCGACGGCGTCGGGCCGCAACCGCTCGATCCGTTCCTGCAGGTCGTCGGCGAGCTGCGCCAGGCGCCGTGCAGGGTCGAGGTCGGCCGGAGTGCGGATGACGTCGACCTCCACGAGCGACAGCGGGCGACCCACCGTGCCCTCGACGACACCGACGCCGAGCCGGGTGAGCCCGGGATCGACGCCCAGCACCCGCATGGCCGCCTGCTCAGGTGAACGCATGTTCGAACGATATCGCCCTGTCGTGACACCGGCCGGGAGCAACACGCAGTCCGGGCGCGCGATGCCGGGCCCGATCAGACCTGCGCCATGACCTCGTCGGAGGCGTCGAAGTTGGCGAAGACGTTCTGCACGTCGTCGCAGTCCTCGAGGGCGTCGATCAGCTTGACCACCTTGCGTGCACCGTCGACGTCGACCTCGACGTTGACCGAGGGCACGAAGGAGGCCTCGGCGGAGTCGTAGTCGATGCCGGCCTCCTGCAGCGCCGTGCGGACGGCGACGAGGTCGGTGGGCTCGCTGACCACCTCGAAGGACTCCCCCAGGTCGTTGACCTCCTCGGCGCCTGCGTCGAGGACGGCCAGGAGGACCTCGTCCTCGGTGGTCTCCTGCCCGCTGCCCTCACTCGCCGACCGCTGCCCGGCGTCCCCGCCCTGCACACGGGGCACGATGACGACGCCCTTGCGGTTGAACATGTACGAGACCGAGCCGGGATCGGCCATGGTGCCGCCGGCGCGGGTCATGGCGGTGCGGACCTCCATGGCGGCCCGGTTCTTGTTGTCCGTGAGGCACTCGATGAGCATCGCGACGCCACCGGCCGCGTAGCCCTCGTACATGATCGTCGTGTAGTCGACGCCGCCGCCGTCCAGGCCCCCGCCGCGCTTGACGGCACGGTCGATGTTGTCGTTGGGAACCGAGGACTTCTTGGCCTTCTGGATCGCGTCGTAGAGCGTGGGGTTGCCGTCGGGGTCGGGGCCGCCGGTACGGGCCGCCACCTCGATGTTCTTGATCAGCTTGGCAAAGAGCTTGCCGCGCTTGGCGTCGATCACGGCCTTCTTGTGCTTGGTCGTCGCCCACTTGGAGTGGCCTGACATGCGGTTCCCTTCTCTAGCGCGTCTCGAGGGGCTCCGAGACGATGTCCAGGAAGTGCCGGTGCAGTCGCAGATCGTCGTCCACCTCGGGGTGGAAGGACGTCGCGAGCATCGGGCCCTGCTGGACCGCCACGATTCTATCGGTTGGATGATCACCGGATCCTGGACCGTCGGCGATCGGGACGCTGGCGAGCACGTCGACGCCGGGACCGACCTCCTCGATCCAGGGGGCGCGGATGAAGACCGCGTGAACCGGGTCGTCGAAGAGGGTGAAGTCGAGATCGGCCTCGAAGGAGTCCACCTGCCGTCCGAAGGCGTTGCGTCGCACCGTGGCGTCCAGACCTCCGAACGTCTCCTGCCCGTCGGCTCCGTCACGCAGCCGGTCGGCCAGCATGATCATCCCCGCGCACGTGCCGAAGACCGGCAGGCCGTCGGCGATGCCTCGGCGGATGGGCTCCAGGACGCCGAAGACCCGGGCCAGCTTGATCATGGTGGTCGACTCGCCGCCGGGCACGATCAGCCCGTCACAACGGTCGACCTCCTCGCTGCGACGAACGCCGAAGGCCCGGACCCCGAGGCGCTCGATGGCCTGCACGTGCTCGCGGACGTCACCCTGCAGGGCCAGGACGCCGATGTTCGGTGAAGTCACCGGTGAAGCCTAGTGGGCTGTGACGGCAGGCCGGTGATCTGCCCCGGCGGGGGCGCCGGGCCGTGGGCGGCATCAGCCCCGGCGGGGGTGCCGGGCCGTGGGCGGCATCAGACAGAGCCCGAACGACGGCGGCGGGAGCAGTCTCGGGCCGCTCCACCACCGCCGTCGCCCCCTCTCGGCATCCCTCCCGATCGGGCTGGGATCGAGGCAGCCGACGACGTACGGGACCATCGTCCACTCCCTCTGGCGCCACGGCGAGGGACACTCCTTCCCTCGCTGGTGTGGCGACGACGCAAGCCTACTCCCTCTCACCACGAAACTCTTGTCTCGGCGCACGCCCTAGGTATGTCCGCAACGGAATGCGGTGCCGATGATCACAACGCTCGCTCGGCGCACCGGCGTGGTCGTCGCCGTGCTCGCGACCCACGACGTGTTGTTGCTCAGTCGCGCCCGGACGACGACGTCGTAGTTGGTGTTGACGCCGATCAGCCCCGTGCTGATGTCCAGCGTCACGGTGCTGCCGGCGGCCGCTCCGGTCCCCACCACACCGCTCGCGACCAGGTTGTCGTTGTCGGATCGCCGCAGCTGCCACAGGTACTCGTACCGTGCATCGGCCTGCGGCCAGGTGAGCCGTGCGAGGTTGCCCAGGACCAGGACCCCGTTGACGTCGGTGCAGGTTGGTTGTGCCTGAGAGGACACGGTGTGGGCCTGGACGTTGCCCGAGGTCATCGTGGCGTCGTCGGTGAACTGGGCCAGCGTGTCGCCGGGCCGGGCGGCGGGCACCATCAGTCCGGCCAGCCCTGCCAGGATGACGAGGGTGCGCACCTGCGCCGCCGCACCGGTGTCGTCGGGGCGCCGCCCGAAGCCGAGGAAGAGTGCTGTCGCCACTAGCAGTCCGCAGGCGAACATGCCCGACGGGGAACCGAGCGCCGACAGCGCGTAACCGGTGTACGGCACATCCACGAGGACGCGATCGACCGTGGTGACCGGGTAGGCCTCGGCGTCGGGAGCGGAGTTCGCGTCGCCCTGCAGCGTCAGCGAGACCTCGCCGTCCTCCTCGCCGATTGCGACGACGCGGTGGGTGATCCGCGTCCCGTCGTCGGCGATCACACTGACGACGTCGTCGACCTCGACCCGATCGGCCGGGATCTCCCGGGCCACGGCGAGCGCCCCGGTCCCGATGGCCGGCTCCATGGAGCCCGATCGGAACACCAGCGGCTTGACGTCGAAGACGACGGCCAGCAGCACCAGGATGATGCTCAGCGTCCCGAGCACAGCGCCCGTCCACAGGACCACCTCGCGGGCGATCCTGGCTGGACGACGCTGGTGGGTCGACGTCACGGCGCCACCTGCGTCGCGTTGAAGACGAAGGACGCGGCGCCGCTGTGACCCTGGGAGCCGTTGGGCGCGGCCGCGGTGAGCTGCACGCGGATGCACACCACCCGACTGGACCCGGCGGCAACCGCGCCGGGGTTGCCGGCAGCGGTGACGACGTTCGACGAGGTGCCGGAGAGGGTGAGCCCGTTCGCACCGCCGGACTGCAGCGTCCCGTTGCAGGTTCCGTTTCGGTTCCCACCCGCGACGGTGCCGGTGTTCGTGGCCGTGCCACCGGTGTACGTCCAGAATAAAAGCTGTGGAGCCAGCGCGCCGCTGGCGGTCGCGGTGGCCGTGAACGTGAACGGGACCGTCCCGTCGTTGCGGACGGGGAACGCGTTCGCGAAGCTCTCGCCCGGCACGGCGTTGGTCAGCGTGAGGCTCGTGTTGTTCCACGTACCGCCCTGGCCGACGTTGTTGGTGGCCGCGTTCAGGCGGACGTCCAGAGTGCCCGACTCGAACGATCCGGTGGTCATGGTGGCGTCGTCGGTCCAGAACGCCATGGTGCTCACCGTCCCGAAGCCGAGGACGATGCCCAGGCTCAGGATCGCGCGGGTCCTGGCCGATCGCACGATGTCGAGGACCGACCTGCGGCGGCGCGGCTCAGCGTGCCTGGGCATGGTCGTCTCCTCTCCGGCGAGCGATGCCCGCCGCTCCCGTGGCGACGGCCAGCAGAGCGATGATGATGAGCCAGAACGCGATGCCGCCGGCGTCGGGCAGCAGTCCACCGGCATCACCGGTCTCCTCCCCGCTCCCTGCGGGTGCGCCGTCCTCCTCAGCGAGCTCTCCGGTCAGTCGGGCGTCGAGCTTCAGGTCGAGTGACCTCAGCTGCGACTCGTTGCCGGACGCCGGATCGAGCTCGACTCGGACGTCGACGCGTTCCTGCGCACCGGCGGCCAGCTCGCCCTGGAGGAGGAGGTGGGTCCCCGGCTCGTCGACCGTCGTCCACTCCCCCGCGCCGGCTCGTGCCGAGACTCGTAGGTCGCCGGTGCTCAACAGACCGTCGGCGGTGACGGCAAGCATCCTGATCCGGAAGCCGCCGGTCTCGGCTGCCTGGTTGCGGATGTGGAAGGACTCGGTGCGCGCATCGCCCGGCACCCAGCGAAGGGCCGGGTCGAACAGGGGCGCCGGCAGGCTGGACCCCCACGTGGCCCCGTCATGGCTCAGCCCGAGCTCGTCGGCGGCGTACGACGGTGAGGCCACGAGGCTCAGTGCCAGCAGGGCCCCGGCGACAACGCGCCACCGCCGCATCATGACGGCACCTTCGGCGTCCGCCTGCGGTCACGGAGCGTACCCACGACCATGACGCCGGCGTAGAGCAGCAAGCCGGCCGCCACGGCGTTCACCACCATCTGCCGCTCCTTGCCGTTCAGGACGTCATTGACATGCCCGAGATGGGGCACTGAGTACCAGAGCTCGCCGCGCACCTGCACCGGACGCACACGCTCGGCGTCCGGTACGTCGTTGGCATCACCCTGGGTGACGAGCGTGGTCTCGCCCGACAGGTTCTGGCCCTGGCCCACCACACGGTGCGTGACGACCGTCGACCGCCCTGACTGGAGCTGATAGGTGATGACGTCCCCCAGCGCGATGTCGTCCACCTCGGCGTCGCGGACCACCACGAGGGTCCCGGCCGGCAGGTCCGGCTGCATCGATCCCGTGAGCACCGCATAGGGCGTCGCGCCGGTGAGCCGTGGCACGACGACCGCCACGGCCAGCACGGCCACGGCAGCCAGCATCGTCACCCAGGCCACTGCCTGGGTGACGATGCTCAGGACTCGCCTGGCTCCCCCCACGGGAATGACCGGCCCTGCGCTCAGGACTCGGTCTGGGTCAGGGTGACCGTGATCTCGTCGAGCGTGATGAGCAGGTTCCTGGTGTCGTTGGCGTTCTCGGTCGCTTCCGTGCCGAAGGGGAACGTGACGGTGAGCGTCGCGGTGACCGTGTCACCGTCGTTGTCCTCGGTGATGACGGCCGGGACCGGGGACCCACCGATGGTGAACTCCGCGTCGACGCTCGCCTCGAGCGTCGGGGCCTCCGGGGTGGAGCCCAGGTCGACGTCGTCCGGTGTGGTCAGCTCAGCCTGGAGGTTGTCACCGGCCGCGGTGATGTCGAAGGTGCACTCCTTGGCGAGGGAGTCCCCCGGCACGATGAGTCCGACCGTCTCGCCCGCCGAGGCGTTGCCCTCGGCATAGGCCCAGTCGTCGTCGCACTGGCCGTTCTCGAGCGCCAGCTCGCCGGAGCTCACCGACCCACCGTCGATCGTCTCGCTGTCGGTCCAGAACGCCAGGGTCCCGACACCGCCCAGCAGCAGCACCGCCGCGGCCCCAGCGGCGAGCGCGCCCTTCGTTGACTTCTTCATGATGGTCTCCCGTGAGTGGGCCGACGATGGGTTCGTCGACGCATGGGGGATCTCTCCCCCTGGGCCATCATGCGCTCTGAAAGGGTCACCGACGGCAGGACCGCTGTGCCATACGGTCAGACCTGTCCGAGATGACCATCAGGTGATGAGCAGATCGGACTACACCGACCTCGCTGTGTCGCTGCGCCGGCGGGAGGCTGACCCGTTGGTCACCAGCCGCGCTCGGCGAGCCGGTGCGGCTCGGGGATGTCGTCGACGTTGATGCCGACCATCGCGTCGCCCAGGCCACGCGAGACCTTGGCGACGACGTCGGGATCGTCGTAGAAGGTGGTGGCCTTGACGATGGCCTCGGCGCGCTCGGCCGGGTTGCCGGACTTGAAGATGCCTGAACCCACGAAGACGCCCTCCGAGCCCAGCTGCATCACCAGTGCAGCGTCGGCGGGAGTGGCGATACCGCCCGCGGTGAACAGGGTGACCGGCAGCTTGCCGCGCTGCGCCACCTCCTGGACCAGCTCGAACGGGGCCTGCAGCTCCTTGGCCGCGACGTACAGCTCGTCCTCGCGCAGGCCCTGCAGACGGCGGATCTCGCCGGTGATCCCACGGATGTGGGTGACGGCGTTGGAGACGTCGCCGGTGCCGGCCTCACCCTTGGAGCGGATGAACGCCGCACCCTCGGTGAGTCGACGCAGCGCCTCACCGAGGTTGGTGGCACCGCACACGAACGGGACGTTGAAGGACCACTTGTCGATGTGGTTGGCGTAGTCGGCCGGGGTCAGCACCTCGGACTCGTCGATGTAGTCGACGCCCAGGCTCTGCAGGATCTGCGCCTCCCCGAAGTGACCGATGCGCGCCTTGGCCATCACCGGGATGGAGACGGCCCCGACGATGCCGTCGATGAGGTCGGGATCGCTCATACGAGCCACACCGCCCTGGGCCCGGATGTCGGCCGGTACGCGCTCGAGCGCCATCACGGCCACGGCACCCGCGTCCTCGGCGATCCTGGCCTGCTCGGCATCGACGACATCCATGATGACGCCGCCCTTGAGCATCTCCGCCATCCCACGCTTCACACGGGCGGTTCCGACGACGTTCGCAGGGCTGTCTTCTGGGCTCACGGTCACTCTCCAACGCTGGGTCTGGGCATGACCGAGTCTACTCGCGTACCGTCAGCGACCGCGCCGCCGTCCGCCCGCTGGCCCTGCCACGCGACGAACCTCATCGACGTCGGTGATCTTGACTCGCGGACGTTGCTGCTCTTGTCCGCGCCGGCGCTCCTCGGCGTCCACCCGACGCCAGGCGGACAGGTCGATTCCGGCGGCTCCCCGAGACCGCACGAGGGCGTCGAGAGCCCGTTGGTCCTGCTCCGGCGGGACCAGTCGACCCGCGGCGGCATCCAGGAGCAGGGCATTGACCGTCTCCTGCGAGCAGGACTTGTTGGTCCCGATGAACCCCGTCGGCCCCCGTTTGGCCCACCCCACGACGTAGGCGCCCGGCAGCACGTCCCCGTCCACCCGGTCGAGGACACGCCCACCGACGTTCGGCACGACGGCTCGCGCCTGGTCGAACGGGACCCCGGGCAGGGGTTCGCCGCGGTAGCCGACCGACCGCAGCACGAGCGAGGCCTCGACGTCGGACTCAGGGCCCACCGGCTCCGCCACCGTGCGGCCGTCCAGCCCACGGAGCCGCGTAGGGACCACCCGCAGCCCTGTGGCGCGATCGCGACCGAGCACGGCGACCGGAGCCGTCATGAAGCGCAGCACGATGCGCCGTCTGCTCGGGTCGGGGGTGCGCGTCACGCCGGCCCGCAGGGCGCTGACCTTCGGATGATCCTCCAGCGTGTCGAGGTCGACTCCCTCCACGACGACGTCGATGTCCTCGCGCTGGAGCAGACCGACGATCTCGGGGACGGTGAAGGCTGCCTCGGCCGGCCCACGCCGTCCGAGGACGATCACCTCACGCACGGCGCTGCGTCGCAGGGCGGCCAGTGCGTGGTCGGCGATGTCGGAGCCAGCAAGGCGCTCAGGTTCAGTGGCCAGGATGCGGGCGACGTCGAGGGCGACGTTGCCGTTGCCCACCACGACGGCACGCTTCCCGCTCAGGTCGACGTCGAGGTCGACGCAGTCAGGGTGCCCGTTGTACCAGGCGACGAACTTCCTGGCGGTCTCGCTGCCACTCAGGTCCTCGCCGGGGACCTCGAGGCGGCGATCCGCCGAGGCGCCGGTGGCATACACCACAGCATCATGGTGTGCGGCCAGCTCTGCGGCCGTGAGGTCCCGGCCGATCTCGACGCCGAGCCGGTAGTCAAAGCCCGGCTGGTCCTCGATCTGGCGCAGCAGCCGGTCGATGCCCTTGGTCTCCTGGTGGTCCGGGGCCACGCCGGCGCGTACCAGGCCGTGCGGGACGGGGAGTCGGTCCAGGACCGTGACGCTCACACCGGGCTGCTTCAGGAGCTCGTCGGCGGCGTAGAGGCCCGCCGGCCCGGACCCGACCACCGCCACCCGGAGCCGGGCGCCCGGCGGCAGCCGCACCAGCCGCTCCACCGGGGCCTGGCTGGGCCTCGGCTCGGTGAGGCCCGGCTGGTCCTCGGCATGGAACATGCGGTTCAGGTCCAGGAACGGCAGGTCGTCCTCACCCAGCTTGGTGTGCGGCTTGATGGCCCCGACCGGGCAGGCCCGGACGCAGGCCCCACAGTCGACGCACGAGTCGGGGTCGATGTAGAGCATCTCCGCGGTGGCGAACGCCGGCTCGTCCGGTGTGGGATGGATGCAGTTGACCGGGCAGGCGAAGACGCAGGACGCGTCGCCGCAGCACGCCTGCGTGACGACGTGCGGCACCTCAGGCTGCGTCGCGCTGCGCGTCCACGAACCTGGGGGCCGGCTCGCTGCGGTAGCGCGAGGCGCGTCCGTCGATGCGCAGCCGCCGCCACATCCGTCGAGACGTGCGTGTCATGAGGCCGGACTCATCCGCGAGCATCCGCACGTCGGCAAACAGCTCCGACAGGAAGGCCCTTGACTCCGGCGACTCCCAGTAGAGCTCCTTCATCACCTCGCGGGGGATGTCGAACTGCTTGCTCATCTCCTTGGGCGGCACGAGGATCGCATCACCCAGGACCCGCATGATCACGGGGTAGAGCAGTGCGGTGATCCAACGCTCCGCCCTGGTCAGGCGCGGGCCGTTGCGCTGGATGTAGTGGTGCGCGAAGGAGATGTGGCGCGCCTCCTCGGCGACGTGGATCTCCATGATGCGACGCAGCACCGGCGGCAGGTCCTCGGCATCGCGCAGGATGCGCTTCTGCGTGTGGTCGATGGGCTCCTCACCGGCGAGGACACCGATGAAGAAGGCGACGGAGTACCTCGACGCCACCAGTGGCAGCAGGCCCGCGACACGGCGCAGCCAGCGCGGCATGCCGGGCACGTCGGCACCGATGCGGTTGACGCCCTGCTGGAACATCTGGGTGTGGTGGCACTCCTCGGTCGCCTCGTGCGTGAGGTAGCGGAACTCCGCCGATCCGTTGGGGCGGGTGAAGACGTACTGCATGATCCCGCGGATCAGGATGTTCTCGAACTGCAGGCCGACCTTCATGATGTTGGCCTGGCGCCACATCCCGATCTCGATCTGACGCTCGAGAGGCAGGGACTGGTACCAAGGGTGCGAACCCAGCGGGTCGTTGGCCGGCAGCACCCAGCGCGGGTCCTGCGGATCGACAGAGAAGTCGGGGTGGTCCCACGGGATGTCGACGAAGGCATCGAAGTGTCGGTCCACCGAGGCCTGGGACAGCCCGATCAGCGCATCCTGGTACTCGCGGTTGCTCAGGTCCGCCGGGAGCTCGGGCTCGGCCGAGGTGCTCGGGATGTGGGCCTCGGCTGCGTGCTGGGTGACAGTGTCGGTCGGGGTGGACATCGTCGGCCTCCTCCAGTGGTGATGTCCTCAGCATCACCCGTACCGACGGTATGTGTCAATGGCTATGTCACATCAAAGATGTCATGGTCACTCGGATTGGTCGAGAGGCGGACCGAACGCCTGCTTGTGCACGATCACCATGCGCTGCACGACCGTCACCAGGCTCGCCACGGCCAGCGCCCACAGCGTGATCTCGGTGAGGACGGGCAGGCCCAGCAGTCCGTTGAAGCCGGTCATCACCAGGATGGCGACGAGCCGGTCGGCCCGCTCGGCGATGCCCCCCTTGGCCTGCATGCCCAGGCTCTCTGCCCGGGCGCGGGCATAGGAGGTCAGGTTGCCCAGGAACAGGCAGGCCAGGCTCAGGCAGAGGTACAGCCACGGGCCGCCGAGTGTCGTCTCGGCGTCGGACCGGGCGTAGTACAGGACGAGGCCGGCAAAGATCGCGGCGTCGCCGACCCGGTCAAGGGTCGAGTCGAGGAAGGCGCCCCAGCGCGAGGACTGGCCGGACCGGCGTGCCATGTAGCCGTCCATGAGGTCGCTGAAGACAAACGCCGTGATCACCAGGACACCAACGAAGAACTCACCCCGCGGGAAGAACCACAGGGCTGCCGCCGCGACCCCGACGGTGCCGACGATCGTGACGTGGTCCGGTTTCACGCCCATCTTCAGCAGCAGGTCGGCCAGGGGGGCCCAGACGTTGGTCCAGAACTGGCGGAAGCGTTCGAGCATCAGGGAGCGTCCTTCGAGGTGGCGTCGGGCCAGGCGTCGGCGAGGAGGTCGCGGGTGTCCTCCAGGAGCTGCGGCAGTGTCTTGGTCCGCCCCAGAACCGTCATGAAGTTGGCGTCGCCGGACCACCGCGGCACCACGTGCTGGTGCAGGTGCTGCGACAACGAACCTCCCGCGACGCCTCCGAGGTTGAGACCGACGTTGAACCCGTGCGGCTGCGACGCCGTGCGGATCGCGCGCAGCGCCTCCTGCGTCAAGGTGGCCACCTCGGCGGTCTCGACGTCGTCGAGATCGGTGTAGTCGGCGACGTGCCGCTGCGGGACGACCATCAGGTGGCCCGGGTTGTACGGGTACAGGTTGAGAACGACGAAGCACGTCGCTCCTCGGTGCACCACCAGCTCGGACTGCGCTCCCCCGCCCGCGATGCGGCAGAACGGGCACGAGTCGTCGCTCTTGAGCCCGGAGTTCGGTTCCTCGCCACGCACGTAGGACATCCGGTACGGCGCCCAGAGCCGCTGCAGGTGGTCCTCAGAATTCACCCGGTCACCCTAGTGCGTCACCGGCCCCCGATCTGGGAGCCCCTGCACCCAGTCGACCGACCATCGGGGGCCCGGGCTCACACATCGGGGAATCAGACCTGGGCGCGGGTCGCGATCGACTCCAGGATGCGCGTGACCGCCTCGCCGACGGGGATGCCGTTCTCCTGCTCCCCGTTGCGGTAGCGGAAGGAGACCGCGTCGTTCTCGACGTCGTGGTCGCCCACGATGAGCATGAACGGCACCTTGTGCGTCTGTGCGTTGCGGATCTTCTTCTGCATCCGCTCGTCGGAGTCATCCACCTCGAAGCGGATCCCGGCGCCCTTCAGGCGTTGCCCGAGGGTGCGCAGGTAGTCGACGTGCCGCTCCGCGACCGGGATGCCGACCGCCTGCACCGGAGCGAGCCAGGGCGGGAATGCGCCGGCGTAGTGCTCCACGAGGACACCGAGGAACCGCTCGATCGAGCCGAACTTGGCCGAGTGGATCATCACCGGTTGCTGACGCGAGCCGTCCGCTGCGACGTACTCCAGGTTGAACCGGTCGACCGACGGCTGGTTGAAGTCGTACTGCACGGTACCCATCTGCCACGTCCGGCCGATGGCGTCGCGCGCCTGCACCGAGATCTTGGGCCCGTAGTAGGCAGCGCCGCCCGGATCCGGCACGAGCTCGATGCCGGTCTCCGCGGCGACATCGGCCAGCACCTGGGTGGCGACCTCCCAGTCCTCGGCGGAACCGATGAACTTGTCCTTGGAGTCGTCGCGGGTGGAGAGCTCCAGGAAGTAGTCGTCCAGGCCGAAGTCGCGCAGCAGGCTGAGCATGAAGTTCAGCAGGTGCCGGATCTCATCGGCAGCCTGCTCCGGGGTGACGTAGGAGTGCGAGTCGTCCTGGGCGAACCCACGCACGCGAGTCAGGCCGTGGATGACACCGGACTTCTCGTCGCGGTACACGCTGCCGAACTCGAACAGTCGCAACGGCAGGTCACGGTAGGACCGCTGACGGGCGCGGTAGATGAGGTTGTGCATCGGGCAGTTCATCGCCTTGAGGCGGTAGTCCTGGCCGTCGACGTCGAGCGCAGGGAACATCCCGTCGCCGTAGTACGGCAGGTGCCCGGAGGTGTGGAACAGCTCCTCCTTGGCGATGTGCGGGGTGCCGACGTACTCGAACCCCTCCTCGATGTGCCGCTGGCGGACGTAGTCCTCCATGGCGCGCTTGATGACGCCGCCCTTGGGGTGGAAGACGGGCAGGCCCGAGCCGATCTCGTCAGGGAAGCTGAACAGGTCCAGCTCGTTGCCGAGTCGACGGTGGTCGCGACGCTGCGCCTCCTCGATGCGGTGCAGGTACTCGGCCTGCGCCTCCTTGCTGGGCCAGGCGGTGCCGTAGATGCGCTGCAGCTGCTTGTTCTTCTCATCACCGCGCCAGTACGCCGCCGCCGAGCGCATGAGCGTGAAGGCGGGGATCCGCTTGGTGGTGGGCAGGTGCGGTCCGCGACACAGATCCTTCCAGGCCAGCGACCCGTCGCGCTTGAGGTTGTCGTAGATGCTCAGGCCACCCTCGCCGACCTCCACGCCGGCGCCCTCTGCGGCACTCTGCAGCTCTCCGGGGGCGGCGTTGGACTTCAGCCCGATGAGCTCGAGCTTGTAGGGCTCGTCGGCCAGCTCGACGCGTGCGTCGTCGTCGGAGATCTCGCGGCGGGAGAACTTCTGGCCCTCCTTGACGATCTTCTTCATCCGGGACTCGATCGTGGCCAGGTCGTCCGGCGTGAACGGCTCGTCGACGTCGAAGTCGTAGTAGAAGCCGTCGGTGATCGGCGGGCCGATGCCGAGCTTGGCGTCCGGGAACAGCTCCTGTACCGCCTGGGCCATGACGTGTGCGGCGGAGTGGCGCAGGATGTCCAGTCCGTCCGGGCTCTCCATGCTGATCGGCTCGATGCGCTGCCCGTCGGCGAGCTCGGTGGAGAGGTCCCGAAGGTCTCCGTCGATACGGGCGGCGATGACGTCGGGCGTCTCGGCGAAAAGCTGCCACGCCTTGCTGCCGGGATCGACCTCGCGCACCTCATCGTTGACGACGACGTTCACAGCCATGGCGATCCCCTGTCTTCTCTCCCGACGACCCCTACGGCTGGGTCGTTCTGTTCACCCCGATGCTATCGACCGGGTGCGGACAGGAGTGGACAGGGCGTCACGGCGCCTCGGGGACCGGCACCGTGGCGACGTCGACCCAGCCGACGGCGCCGGAGAGCTCGGCGATCTCCTCAGGCGTGAGCTCGATGGCCGAGGCCGAGTTGCCGACAGCCGGGAACAGCGTGGAGAACCGGCGCAGCGACGCATCGAGGTGCACCGTGGCGACGTCGGGGTTGGCGAAGGGACACACGCCTCCGGGCGCGTGACCGGTGAGTCGCTGCACGTCGTCACCGCCCACCATGCGCGCCTTCACACCGAAGGCGCGCTTGAAGGCGCCACTGTTGACCTTGGCGTCACCGGCAGTGACCACGAGGATGCTCGTGCCGTCCTGCGCGCCGTGGAAGGCTAGCGTCTTGGCGATGCGTGCCGGCTCCACCCCCAGCTCCGCGGCAGCGAGCTCGACGGTGGCGCTGGAGCCCGACGTCTCGATGACGTCGCCGTCACGTCCGAAACGGGCCAGGTGGGCGCGGGCGGTCTCGATCGACATGCCTGCCATGGTAGGACGCCGGCACCCCGCCCGACGTCACGGCAACGGCGTGTGGTGAGGATGGAGGCAGCCCACCACGGATCGGGAGGAACCTGATGAGGCTCTGGCACCAGGTCATCGGACACGAGATCGCCGTCGTCGTCCTGGCAGGCACCACCCACCACTGCTGCAGCTGCGGCAGGCGCTGGCTCCCCTGAGCCTCAGCGTCCTGGGCAGGGTGTCACGCCAGGAAGCGATGCATCACGTGCAGGCCGACCAACCCGTGCTCGGGATCGTCGAAGGCCTGGGGCACCGTGCCGACGATCTGAAAGCCCAGTGAGGTCCACAGCGCCACCGCACGTGTGTTGGTCTCCACCACGGCGTTGAACTGCATCGCACAGAACCCGTCCGCGGCCGCGCGTACGATGACCTCCTCGCCGAGACGACGCCCGACGCCACGACCTCGCGCCGCGGCGCCCACCACGAAGCTCGCGTTGGCTACGTGCGCGCCCCGACCGATGCGGTTGGGGCCGTAGTCGGCGAACCCGAGCACACTGCCGGCGTCGTCCGTGGCCACGATCGTGCGCCAACCCGGCTGGCCGAGCCACATGTGGCGCAGCTCGGCGTCGGTGATGTCGGGCGGCCAGCCGTAGGTGGCGCCGTCGTCGACGACCTCCCGCAGGATCTGCAGCATCTGCTCCCAGTCGGCTTCGGTGGCCTCTCGGACGATCACGACTCGACGGTACCGAGCCCCGGTCGCAGGACGGGGTCCGGCATGAGCAGGGCAGCCGGGGCGTCGTCGGGGACGGCTGGATGCCGCGGGGCCACGGCAGGGACCTGGACGTAGGGCGAGCCCAGCGGCGGGCGCGGATCCACGTCGCCCCGGTTGGGCCACAGCGACATCGCGCGTTCGGCCTGCGCGACGATCGTCAAGGACGGGTTCACCCCGAGGTTCGCACTGATGGCCGAGCCGTCGGCCACGTGCAGGCCCTCATGACCGAACAGTCGCTGGTAGGGGTCGACGACACCCTCCTGCGGCGTCTCCCCGATCACGCAGCCGCCGATGAAGTGCGCCGTCAGCGGGATGCCCGCGAGCTCGCCGATGGAGCCACCCGCGATCCCGTCCATACGCTCGGCCAGGTCGTGGGTGATGGCGTCGGCCACCGGGATGCGGGCCGGATTGGGCTCGCCGCGGCCCTGCCGGGTCGTCATCCGACGGCCGAGCAGGCCTCGCTTGAGGTAGGTGGTGACGGAGTTGTCGAGCGACTGCATCGCCAGCACGACGAGTGTCTGCTCGGCCCAGCGGCGCGGGTCGTGCAGGCGCAGCGCCCCCCGCAGACCGAGCCGCCAGTAGGACCGCAGCACCCGCCGCAGCTGTGAGCCACCGCCGTCCTGGGCGGCCAGCGCCATGTTCATCAGGCTCAGCGCTCCCGAACCCCGTCCGTAGCGCACCGGCTCGACGTGGGTGACGTCGTCGGGATGGAAGGAGGAGGTGATCGCGATGCCGGGCGTGAGGTCGGCGTCCTTCGCGGTGGCCCTCGCCGACAGGACGGCCTCGGAGTTGGTGCGGCTCAGCTCTCCCAGCTTCGGTGAGATGTCGGGCAGCGAGGTGCGGCGCAGCCGGTGCAGCAGGTTCTGGGTGTTGAGGGCGTTGCCGGCGAAGACGACGTGGTCAGCGGTGAAGGAACGTCGTCGCAACCGGTTGCCGGTGCGTCGGGTCCTGACCAGATAACCGCCCTCGGGGCGGGGGCGGACGTCGTGCACGGTGGTGAGCGGGTGGACGCTCGCCCCGGCCTGCTCGGCGAGGTACAGGTAGTTCTTGACCGTCGTGTTCTTGGCGTTGTACCGGCATCCCGTCATGCAGGCGCCGCACTCGATGCAGGTGCGCCGGCTCGGCCCCGCACCGCCGAAGTAGGGGTCACCGACGTCCTCGCCGGCCGTCTCCCCGAACAGGACCCCGACGTCGGCAGGGTGCGCGCTCTCGCCGACGCCCAGGTCGTCCGCCACCTGTGCCATGAGGTCGTCGGGACGGGTCCGCCCCGGGTAGGTGGCGACCCCGAGCATCCGGCGCGCCTGGTCGTAGTGCGGTGCCAGCTCCTCGCGCCAGTCCGTCAGGCGCGCCCACTGCGGGTCGCTGTAGAACGCGTCGAGAGGTTCGTAGAGCGTGTTGGCGTAGACCAGTGACCCGCCGCCCACTCCGGTGCCGCTGGCGATGAGCACGTCGCCCAGCCGGGTGATGCGCATGATGCCCAGGCAGCGCAGCCAGGGCGCCCAGAGATAGCGGCGCAGGCGCCAGGAGGTCTCGGGGAGCTCGCCGTCGGTGAAGCGTCGGCCCGCCTCCATCACGCCCACGGAGTAGCCCTTCTCGGTGAGGCGCAGCGCGGCGACGCTACCGCCGAAGCCCGAACCCACCACCACGACGTCGTAGTGCAACATGTCGGCACCGTACGTCACTGTTGACACTTTGCCAATAGTGACGTGGAATGGCGCCCGTGACTGCTCCGACCCGCTCTCGGCTCGACCCCGTGGACCGACGTCGCCAGATCGTCGACGCCGTGCGCCCGCTGTACCTGCAGCGTCCCTACGACCAGGTCTCCCTCGCCGAGCTCGCCGCCGCGGCCGGCGTCACGCGCGGCCTCATCAACCACCACTTCGGCTCCAAGCGGGAGCTCTTCGTGGAGGTCATGCGCGGGACCATCCGCATGCCCGAGAGCGAGCTGCCGGATCTTTGCGGCCTCCCGCTGACCGAGCGGGCCCGCCGGACGGTGGACTGGATCATGAACGCTGCCGAGACCTACGGACAGGCGTGGGTGGCGGTCTCGGGCGCGGCGAACCTGCACGGCCAGTCCGACCTGCAGGCCGTCGTCGACGACGCCGACGACCACGCCGCCCGGCTCACCCTCGACGCTCTCGGCCTGCCCGATGAGACCGGCCGCCGGGTCCGCCTTCGCACCGTCGCCCCGCTCGTGAAGGCCGTCTGCCGCGAATGGCTGGAAAGAGGGACACTCACCCGCGACGAGGCACTGGACCTGATCACCGAGACCGTCCTGCTGTTCGCCACCCGGGAGGCATCGTGAGCCCCGCCCTGCGCATCGGCATCATCGGCTCCGGGTTCGGTGCCCTGGCCACGGCGATCGAGCTCACCACCCATGGGCACGACGACGTCCGGCTATGGGAACGCGCCGACCAGCTGGGCGGCGTCTGGCGGGACAACACCTATCCAGGAGCCGGGTGCGACGTCCCCTCGCCGTTGTACTCCTTCTCCTTCGCCGTCAACCGGTCCTGGTCGCGCCGATACGCCAAGCAGCCTGAGATCCACGACTACCTGCGCCGCGTGGCCGACGAGTACGACATCACCCGGCGCATCCGGTTCGGCGCCGAGGTCGTCTCCGCGCAGTGGAGCGAGACGACCTCGACCTGGGACCTCGGCTTCGGCGACGGGACCACCGAGACCGTCGACGTGCTCGTCAGCGCCGTGGGACAGCTCTCACGACCACGACGCCCCGCGATCGAGGGCATCGACGACTTCGCCGGCACCAGCTTCCACTCCGCCGAGTGGGACCACGGTGTCCCACTGGCGGGGCGACGCGTCGCCGCGATCGGCATCGGCGCGAGCGCCATCCAGTACGTGCCGCACCTGGCCGCCGAGGCCGGTGAGCTGACCCTGTTCCAGCGCTCGGCCAACTACATCCTGCCCAAGCCGGACGGCCCGCTCCCCCGCTGGTACCAACGCGGCATCGAGGGTGAGCGTGCGTTCTGGTGGATGTTCGGCGAGCAGTTCTCACGAGGGCTCGAGGACGACTCCGTCGTGGGCCGCATCAACGCCGCCGTCGCACGCTGGCACCTGCGCCGACAGGTACCCGAACCAGATCTGCGTGAGCAGCTGACGCCGGACTACCCGGTCGGCTGCAAGCGCATCCTGTTCGCCAACGACTTCTACCCTGCCGTCAGGCAGGACCACGTCGACCTCGTCACCGATCCCGTCCGACGCATCGTCGGCCGGGGCGTCGAGACCGCAGACGGGACGCTGCACGAGGCGGACGTCATCGTCTATGGCACGGGGTTCGACTCCCAGGACTTCCTGTCCTCCATCGACGTCCGCGGCCTCGATGGCGAGCGACTGGCCGACCGCTGGGCCGACGGCGCCCACGCCCACCTGGGCATGTATGTTCCCGGCTTCCCCAACCTGTTCGTCTCCTACGGCCCCAACACCAACCTGGGCGGAGGATCAATCATCTACATGCTCGAGGCGCAGGCCAGGCACATGCGCCAGGTGCTCGACCGGATGCGGGCCGGCCGCTGGGAGCGGGTCGACGTGCGTGCCGAGGTCGAGGCCCGGTACGACGGCCAGGTGCAGCAGCGACTCGAGCGGTCCGTGTGGGGCCACTGCGAGAGCTGGTACCGGCACCCGTCCGGACGCATCACCTCCAACTGGCCGGGCTCGACCGGTCCCTTCGCACGCCGTGTGCGCACGCTCGATCCGGAGGACTTCGCATGGACGTGACCTACCCGGGCGAGCCGTGGGACCTGCATGGTGATGCCACTGCCGGCGTGTTCCTCGTCCCCGTCTCAAAGCTGCCTGAGCTGCCCCCACCCGGCACGCGGGTCATCACCGTGGCAGGACGCGCGATCGTCACCGCCGCATTCTTCCGGTACCGAGAGCCCAGCCCGCTGACCTACGGCGAGGTGATGGCGACCGTGCTGGTGCGCCGCCGGTGGAGACCACGCGTCTTCATCCCCCAGATCTGGGTGGACAGTCCGGCCTCGCGCGACGGTGGGCGCCAGCTGTGGGCCATCCCCAAGGACCTCGCCCAGTTCGCCGGCGACCCCGGCACGTCGATGGTCGGCGACGAGCTGGCGTCGGTGACGGTGAGCCGGACCCGACGCCTGCCCGGCCGGTGGCGCACCTCGTTCCGCGTCGCGCAGTGGCGGGGCGGCCGCGGCTTCGTCACCCCCGTCGCGGGACAGGTGGAGGCGTCCACGGCACGGGCCCACTGGAGGTTCGGGGGCGCGCTGGCCTGGCTCACGGGACGACGTCCCCTGTTGACGGTGCACGTACGTCGGTTCCACCTGCTCTTCGGCCGCCACTGAGGTGAGGATGCGCCCACGACAGAGCAGGAGCAGGCTGGGGCCATGCCCGAGTACCGATTGATCACCGAGTCCGGAGACGTCGTCGAGACGGCCACCCATGAGCACGACCAGGCCGCCATCATCTGGCGCTCCGCCCGGCCGTTCGAGTCCGCGTCGCACGACGACAACAGCCGCCAGCTGCGCCTCGAGCGCCACGACGGTGATGAGTGGGTGCGCATCCAGGCACCGCTCGGCACCTCCGAGGCGAGCTGATCCGACCTCGGCAGACCTGCGGCGGGCCGGGGCCTGCGCACGGCCCCGAGGCTCGACCTGTCTGTTGTGCAGACGCGCCTGAGGCCTCGGTGTTCTCCGAAGAAGGCTGCTGTCTCCGGGTCCGCCACGACCGTGGTCCCCGCAGCTTCGGACGCGTAGCCTGACGTCACATGGGGCGCACATGGTGAACGTGACGCAGCTGGAGGTCCTCATCGCGGTGGTCGACGCGGGAGGCTTCTCCGGAGCAGCCAAACGCTTGTACATGAGCCAGCCATCGGTCTCCAACCACATCCGCAACCTCGAAGGATCCATGGGCGTGCAGCTCCTCGAGCGCAGCAGCCGAGGAGCGCGGCCCACACCTGCCGGCGAGGTGGCCGTCCGGCACGCTCGGCAGGTCTTCGACGTCCTCGCCTCGCTCGAGCACAGTGTGGCCGAGCACCGCGGACTCGACGCCGGACGCCTCGTCGTGGCCGGCACCACCACCCTGGGGACCTATCTCCTGCCCAGACTCATCTCCGACTTCGTCCGCCGTGCCCCCAACGTGACGTGCCAGATCCAGGTCGGCAACGAGGAGACCGTCGAGTCGTGGATCGTCCGCGGTGAGGTCGGGCTGGGTCTGTGCATCGATGAGCCGAGCGAGGAGCAGCTCGTGTCCCATCGGCTGTTCGAGGAGTCGATGGCCCTGGTGGCGGCAGCAGACTCCCCCTTGCGGGACCGCACGATCTCGCCCGGTGAGCTCGCCGGCGAGCGCTTCCTGATGAGGGAGATGGGCTCGGCGACCCGCCGTGTGCAGGAATCGGCCCTGCGCTCGTGGAACCTCCACGACGTCGAGCGCTGGGACCTGTGGGGACCCGACACGCTCAAGGAGTCGGCGATCGCAGGACTGGGCGTCGCTCTGTTGTCAGAGCACGTCACGGTCCGCGAGGTCGAGTTCGGCACGCTCGTGGAGCTCGACGTCGATCCGCCCCCGCCCACTCGGGACGTCTCCCTGGTCCGCAGGGCGGACCGTGACCTCACACCACCTGAGGAGCTGTTCGTGCAGATGCTCCACGCAGTGGGCGCCTGGCCGAGCTAGTCTCACGCGCGACACTGCGGGCCTCAGTACCTGATGCAGGCTGAACGCAGGTCCGTGTAGAAGTTCCACACGTCCGGCGAGCACTCAGGCGCTCCGAGCTGCGAGGCCTTCGCGCCCATGTGCGGCAGGTGGGAGTACGCACCCACGCCAGGTCGGTTGACGTGCAGCATCCCAGCCTCGAAGTCCTGCAGGGCCTGGAAGATCGCAGCCGGACTCTGCGTGAAGATCGTCCCCGACATCCCGTACCTGACCGAGTTGGAGATGCGCATCGCCTCCTCGTACCCGCGGCACCGGATGACCGAGAGCACCGGCCCGAAGACCTCTTCCTGGGCGATCTCGCTGTCCCAGGCCACGTCCGTCAGGATCGTCGGCTCGACGAAGTACCCGGGTGTGTCGAGCTCGATGGCCTTGCCGCCCACAGCGATCTGGGCACCGTCGGCGACTGCCTGCTCGATGGCGGCGACGCAGGCGTCGCGGCGTTCGCCGTTGACCACCGGGCCGATGTCGGCCCACTCCTGGTCCCCAGGGCCGACTCTCATGGCCTGCACCCTCGACACGAGCCGTTCGAGCAGCTCGGCGTGGACCGACTCGTCCACGATGATCCGGCTGGTCGCGCTGCATCGTTGGCCACTCTGCCCGAAAGCCCCGTGGATGATGGCCTCGACAGCCTCCCCCAGATCGGCGTCGTCGAGCACGATCAACGCGTTCTTGCCACCGAGCTCCAGCTGGGTACGCATCAGGCGACCAGCACCTGCGCTGTTGATGGCCTGGCCGACGGGCAGCGACCCGGTGAACGAGATGCCCGCAACCCGAGGGTCATCGACCAGCGTCTCACCGGCCTCACGGTCACCCTGGATGAGGTTGAGGACGCCGGGTGGGACACCCGCGTCGTGGAACGCCTGCACCAGGAGCGCCGACGTCCACGGTGTCAGCGGAGACGGCTTGAGCACCGCGGTGCAACCGGACAGCAGGGCGGGGGCGACCTTCCACATGGGGATCGCGACCGGGAAGTTCCACGGCGTGATGAGGCCGACGACCCCGATCGGGCGGCGGAAGGTCATCACCACGGTGCGCGGCTCCTCCGCCGGGGTGGTCTCACCGTTGATCCGACGAGCCTCTCCGGCGGTGAACTCCAGGATCGCCAGCGACCGCTTGACCTCGCCGACCGCCTCGGAGCGACGTTTTCCCTGCTCTCGCGTGATGGCGGCAGCGAAGCTGTCGATGCGTTCCTCGATCAGCCGTCCGGCCCGCACGAGGATCTCACCACGGGCGATCGGACCGACCTCGTCCCATGCTGCCTGGGCCGCAGCGGCGGCGGCGATCGCGGAGGTCGTCTCGGCGGCGGTGGACTCGGCGAACTCACCGATGACGTCCTCCAGGTCGGCCGGGTTGAGGTTGGAGCGCGTCCCGCCGTGGTCGCTGCGCGTCCAGACGCCGTCGATGAAGTTGTTCAGGTGGTCGGGGTCGATGTCGATCATGGTGGGAGCTTCCTCGAACGTATGGATGGTCAGGTCGGACGGATCGCGATGCGCGGAGCCGCACCGGAGTTGGCGGCGGCCACCGCCCCGACGATGTCGTCCAGACCGCGTGGCGGCGGGACCAGGTCGGCGAGCAGCTGCTGGGCGGGGGTTCGGCGTAGGAAGTCGATCGCCTCGACGAGGTCGTCGAGGCGATAGTTGTGACTGCCGACCACCGTCGTGAGGTTCTTGACGAAGCCGCTGGGCTCGAACGAGACCTCCGGCGCGGGAGACACCGAGCCCACGAGGGCAACCCGTCCCCCCATGTCGATGAGGTCAAGGGCGGACTGGACGGCACCACTGTTGCCGGAGAGCTCCAGGACGACGTCGGCGCCGCACTCGGCCACGGCCGCCCCGAGACCGTCGGGGCCGACGGTCACCGTCGCGCCGAACTGGCGTGCCAGCTCTCGGCGCTCGGGGTCGACGTCGGAGGCGATCACGGTCTCGACACCACGGTCCTTGGCGTAGGCCACTGCGGTCAGGCCCAGCATCCCGCACCCGATGACGACCACGACGTCCTCATGGGTCATGGCGACCCTACGGGCCGCACACGTCACGGTGGCTGTGGCGCAGTTCGCCGGCGTCACCGCAGCGGCCGACAGGTCGCTGGGGATCCGCACCACGCCGGTCCCGGCGATCAGGTGGCAGTGCGAGCCGAAGCCTCCGTTGAACCGCCAGTGGTCGTCCATGGCCTCGTGCCCGTACTTGCGCACCTTCACGCACTTCTGCGGGATCCCGTGGGTACACCGGCGACACTCCCCGCACGACGTGCCGATCGTCCAGGTGACACGGTCGCCCCTGGTGAGGGGGACACCGTCGGAGGCGTCCACGGTGCCCCCGGTGTCGATCACGCTGCCGATGGCCTCGTGCCCGAGCACGGTCGGCAGCGGTGTCGGCCGGTCGCCGTTGATGGTGTGCAGGTCACTCCCACAGATGGTGGAGAGCTCAATCTCCACCAGCACCTCGCCGTCCCGCAGCCGGGGAAGCGGCAGGGGGGCCAGGCCGAAACCTTCGTCCAGGCCGCTCCAGACCGCGGCTCGAGGGGTGGCCCGTCCGTCCCCGCCGGCACCGGGGTTCGTCGCCTCGTGCGTGTTCATCATGACCTGTCCCCCTCAACGACGGATGGTGGCTGCGCACAGCATGCTGGCGATGCAGCACCCTGCCACGATCGGAAAGATGAGACCCGTGCTGCCGGTCTGGTCCATCGTGAACCCGACCAACGGCTCGGCCGCGCCGGCGAACAGGTAGGAGAAGAAGTTCACCACGCCCGTGGCGGTTCCGGCCATCTTCTTGCCGGCCAGGTCCGGGCAGAGTGCCCAGAACGACGACGCGGGACCGTAGACGAAGAACCCCGTGAGGAACAGGACCACCATCCCGCTGACGGTTCCCAGGGCACCTGAGAACATCAGCATCGACGTGATGGCACCGAGCACCATGAAGAGCATGATTGGGTGATCTCGACGCGACCCGAACAGCCGGTCGGAGATCCAGCCGTTGGTCAGGGCGCCGACGGCCATCCCGACCGGCAACGCGACCGAGATCCACGCAGGACTGATGGCGCTGCCACCGGAGTCCCAGTTGTCGCCGAGGAAGTAGACCGGGACCCAGATCAGCAGTCCGTACCGTGCTGCGTTCTGGAAACCGATCGCCATTCCCGTCGACCAGATCTTCGGGTTGCGCAGCACCAGCTTGTAGCGGCCGAGGGAACGATCTGGATTGGCCTCATCGAGATCGAGCTCGATGTTCTCGGGGTCCTCGGTGTACGAGGGCGGTGGGGTGATCCGCGCCTCCTTGGGGTTCTCCCTGGCCAGGAAGAAGAACACGATCCCCCCGAGCAGCATGAGCAGCACCGGGATGCGGAAGATCCAGCGCCAGTCGAGCTCGAACGTGTCGACGACGAGCGTCGAGGTCACGAAGGCCAGGACCGAGGACATCCCTGCCGCGAAGGTGTAGAACCCGAAGCTCTTGCCCCGCTCGTGTGGGCTCCACCAGTTGGAGATGACCCGACCGCCGGAGGGCCAGCCCATGGCCTGTACGTACCCGTTGGCGCCCCAGCTCAGGGCAAGCGACTTCGAGCCGATCGAGAAGCTGCTGGCCCAGTTGAGGATCGTGGACAGGATCGCTCCGACCGTCATGAGCCGTCGTCCGCCGAACTTGTCCGCCAGGTTGCCATTGACCATCTGCCCGACGGCGTAGGCCCACAACAGGATGCCGCTGATCGCACCCAACGTCGTCTTGCTGATCCCCAGGTCCTCCTCGATCCCGGGGATGGCGAACCCGAACGTCTGCCGGCCGGTGTAGAAGAAGAAGTAGCAGAACATTGCCGCCAGGAGGATGCGCCACTTCCAGCGACTGAAGGTTGCTTCGGAGACCGGTTCTGCGATCTTGTCGGCGATGGCCATGAGTGTCGTCCAATCGTGAGGTGGTGAGTCGGCGTCAGCCAGCAGCGATGGCGCTGGCCTGGTGCTGGCTGACGAGCGTCGTGGCCACCCAGAACGCGTCGTAGTTGTGCAGGTCCGCGGATGCCCCGTAGGTCTCTCGCACCAGGTCCGGCCTGGGGAGCGGACGGTTGATGACGAACGGGATCTGCAGCTCGCCCAGGGCCCCGTGGGAGCGCAGGGGAGCATCCAGTCCGGTCAGGTCGTGCCACGCCGCGAAGCGGCCGAGTGCGGTCCCGGCCTCGGCGAGGACCACGAGATCTCCGATGCGGTCGGCAGGCTGTCCGTAGACGGAGACCGCCTCCTCGCGCGCGCAGACGGTCTCGATGCCAGGGATGCGAACCAAGTGGTCCATGACGAGCGCGGCGTCAGCACCCTCGGGCAGGTACACGCTGGCGAAGGAGCCCAGCGCTCCGTGATGAACCGTGTAGGGATCGGTGATCGGCAGGATCACCCGGACCCCGTCCGAACCGTCGGTGGTGTCGGCCAGGCCCAGTGCCCGTCGCACCTCGTCCTCGACGAACACCACTCGGGGCGCTCCCCCGTCATCGGTCTTGGCGCTCATGCCGTGGTCGGCAGTGAGCACGACGATGGCACCCAGCTCATCGAGCCTGGCCGCGTAGTGATCGATCATGGCGTAGAAGTCGTTGGCCACCGGGGTGCCGGGGGCGTGCTTGTGCTGGATGTAGTCGGTCAGGGAGAGATACATGAGGTCGGCGCCGCGGGTGCGCAGGATCTCGACTCCGGCGGCGAGGGCGAACTCACTGAGGTCGGATGAGTAGACGCTCGGCAGCGGCTTGCCGACCAGCTCGAGCACTCCGTCGATGCCGTTGCTCTCCACCGTGGCTTCGTCGGCTCGCTCGGCCGAGAAGCAGATTCCACGACGTGGCGGATCGACGAGCTCGCCCGATCCATCCAGGCTGGGTCCGTCCTCCACCAGGCCTGCGCCGAGCAGTCGCCGGAGCTTGTCCTTGGCTGTCACGACGGCCACATCCAGGCCGGCGGCGTTCGCCGCCGCGAACAGCGAGGGGGCGCGGAGGTACTTCTTGTCGTTCATGAGCACCTCCTCGCCCGCGACGGCATCGAAGATGTAGTTGCCGCTGATCCCGTGCACGGCCGGTGGCTGACCAGTGGCGATCGAGACGTTGTTCGGGTTGGTGAGGGCAGGCATGGCGCAGTGGGCCTCCCACGAGGAGCTGTCCTCGCCGGCGAGTGTGCGCTCGAGCCAGGGCATGCGACCCGCCCTGATCGCCTCGACGTGGTAGTCGGGCTCGCTGCCGTCGATGCAGATGACGACGACCGGGGAGTCCGGCATCGTGTAGTGACGGTCGTTGACGGTGAATGACGTTGCGGTCACTGGGGGCTCCAAGCTGGGGAGTCGGCTCTGTGTCGCCCCTCACACAACGCCGAACCACGACGACCGGGAACCCCGTTTCGTCTGATGGCTCCCATAGCCTCACCGCACATTCAGCGGGATACCAGGCACCACGGCACGTTCACCCCACACGTGTCGACACGTGAACGTCGAGCTCATCGGTCACCTGAGCGGCCGGAGGTGAGGGCCCGACGTGGAACGCGAACGGCCCCTGACGCGTCTGCGCTGATCAGGGGCCGTGCTGTCTCGGGTGGGCGATACTGGGTTCGAACCAGTGACCTCTTCGGTGTGAACGAAGCGCGCTACCACTGCGCCAATCGCCCGCGACCAGACGATGCTAACGCATCGCCCACCACCGCGATCACGAGCCCGCCCACACTCCGTGCACGAGGAGCGGACGCGCTCGTCGGCCGCCTGCACCCCGCAGGAAGCACGGTGGGCGAACCGCGAGAAGCCTGAGTGTCACCGATGTCCTGACGCAGAACTGTCACCCATCTCCTGCGGCATGACCCTGAGGAGTTGCCACCCAGCTCACCGTCCTGGTCGACGCCGATGAGCTCGCTTCCTCCACGTCCACCGACCCCGACGACTCGCCCACCGCCCCGGCGCACCTCGCCGGGTTCGGTGCCATCGGCCGCCGGCTGATGCAACAGATCCTCTACCAGGCAGACCTCACACCCGTCCTGACCGGCGGCAAGCACGCCGTCCTGGACGTCGCACGGCCCAGCCCTCACGAATCGGCGTGTCCCACCTCGACGTCGGCATCCATCCGCACCCTCGGCGGGGGTCGCTCGCGGGCCAGTCTGCGTGTTCCCACCCGGCCGAGCGTCCTGGCGCCGCGCTCGACCCGACTGACGTACGGGGACGTCATGGCACGGACGAGGGCGCTGTAGTCCAGACCGAACACCAGCTCCTGCCCCACGGCGACGTCGTGGTCGCCGACGTCCAGCACCAGGTGGTCGCTGCTGCTGCCGAGTACCTCGATCCCCGCGATGGCGGTGAGCCCGTCCGGGTCGACGTCCTGGCGACCGAGTGCGACGATCGCCTGCCGGACGTGCCCACCGGCCCGCCGGGGTGCTCGTGCACCGAACGCCGTCTGAGCCAGCTCGCCCCACGCCTGCGACGGCTTGGTCTTGACCTCGATGACCTCGCCCACGAGCGCGAAGGCTCCGGTGCCCAACCCGTCGATCGGGCGGCGGTGCAGGGGTTCGGTGCCCAGCAGGATCGACTCCCCCAGCCGTAGCTCGTCGATGCGCCCCACGTCCCGCGTGGAGAGCGCCCACTCCAGGTTCGCGGAGTTGCCGCCTGAGACGACGGGCAGGGCACGGCGGCAGGACACCTCGGCCTGCTCGACCAGACCCGACAGCTCGTCCATCGTGCGCTGGTCGGGCACGACACCGCTCTGGCAGGCGAGGTTGGTCCCGAGCCCGAGCAGGACCAGTCCAGGAAGCTGCTCCACCACCGCGACCAGTCCAGCAACGTCGTCGACACCGATGCCCTCCCTCAGGTCCCCGAGCTCCACCATCAGCACCACCCCGTGCGTGGTCTGCTGACACACCGCGGCCTGCGACAGCGCGCGCAGCACCGCCGGCTCGGTGTTGAGGCTGATGTCAGCGCCTCGTACGATCTCTTCCGCCTGGCTGAGCGCCGGTGACCGGATCACCGTGAAGCTGGTGTCCACTCCCGCGTCACGCAGCCTCGTCACGTTCTCGATGCGGGAGTCACCGAGACCACTGACACCCCCGCCGAGCATCGCAGCAGCCACCCCTGCGGAGCCGACGCCGGCCTTGCACACCCCGGTCACGCGGATACCTCGCGGCGCCAGTCGGTCCACCAGGACCCGGGCATTCTCCTCGATGACGTCGAGGGCGATCTCCAGACGTGGCGTCGTCACCGGGTGCTCGGGGCGGGTGCCGCCTCAAGCTCCGGGAACGCCCTCAGCACCATGTCGACGAGCTCGTCGAGCGGACGAGTCAACGGGTCGGTGGCGGGCCGGCCGAGCTCACGCTCCAAATCCTCGATTGCGTCACCGATCTCGTCATCGGTCGTCATCTGCTCATGGTTGACGGTGATGCCGATGACCTTGGTGTCGGCGAATGCCTCGATGAGCCGCACCTCCTGGGCGACGCTGGGCATCTCGACCATCGGGAAGTCGCCCAGGACGGTCCGTCGTGGAGCGTGCTGGACGATGACGCCGGACGGCTGGCTGCCTCGCACGATGTGCGCCGAGGTGAGATAGGCCGGGTGGCTGAGCGCGCCCTGACCCTCCACCACGATGACGTCGGGATCCTCGCCCTCGAAGGCCGCCACCACCTGGGCCTCCACCTCACCGGAGCAGAACTGCGGCACGAGGGCGTCCAGCGCGACACCGTACTTGCCTCCCTGGATGAGGGTGGTCTGGCCGGTTCCGACCATCACAGCCTTGACCCCCCGGGCGTTGAGTGCCTGCACGAGCAGCGTGGACGTGGTGCGCTTGCCGATGGCCCCGTCGGTGCCCAGCACGGCGATGCGCGGGCAGGTCACCTCGCGGATCCGCCCGGAGAACAGGTTCAGGTCCTTCTTGTCCTTGGGCCGCCGGACGTCGGTGATGGTCACGCCGGCCATGATCGCGGCGGCTGCGAACTCCGGATCGTCGTTGAGGAACTCGTGCAGGCCATTGACGATGTGCATGCCACGGGCGATGCCGTCGAGCAGTACGACGCGCTGCTCGGCGCTCAACAGTCCGTCGGCCGGAGCGACGCCACAGATGAGATGGTCCGGGACCCTGCCGGCGTGCGCGATGGCCTCCGGGAGGTCGTTCAGCACCGGGATGCCGTTGGCGGCGCCGTCGAGCAGCCGGCCGGCGTCACCTCCGGCGTGACGGCTGTCGATGACGCTGAGGACCTGGTACTTCTCCGAGTGCCGGACGAGCCCGTTGGCGGTCTTGCCGTCCTGCTCCCCGAACTGTCCCTCGCAGTAGACGATGGCCGAGCTGCTGCCGGACGGCACCGCGGGGGCTTGAGCGGGGATCACCTCGAGAGGCGTCGGGCGTGAGGCAGCGTTCGGATGATGCGCGGACATGAGTCTCCTCTGAGTTCACTCAGAGGAGGCGACAAGTAGTCGCGAGAGGCCTGCGGCCGGGCGGTTCGACGAGAAGTCTTCCCTGATGACCGACGCGGTGTCGGTGCCCTGAGCCTAGCAGCGATCACCTACTCCAAAGACACGTCGCACGCCCGTCAGGGCCCCGACGCCGGGCTCACGGGTCGGAGTGCTCGGCCTGCCGCCGGGCCCAGATCTCCTGTGCCGCGCTCGTGACGGGCCCCGGTGCAGCAAGGGTGCGGTCGTCGACCCGACCGATGGCCTGGATGTTGCGCGTCGTGCCCACGAGCACCACTTCATCGGCCTCGCGCAGCACCTCGATCGGGGCGTCCCGCTCCACGACGTCGAGCTCCTGAGAGAGCCACTCCAACGCCAGAGCACGGGTGATCCCGGCAAGACAGCCGGAAGCCAGTGTCGGCGTCACGAGCTGTCCGTCGAGCACGTACATGATGTTGGAACCAGTGCCCTCGCACAGATCACCGACAGTGTTGGGCATGACCGCCTCGGACGCGTCAGCCGCCTTGGCAACCTCGACCATCTTGGCGTTCTCGGCATACGACGTCGTCTTGAGCCCAGCCAGCGCGCCTCGCTCGTTACGCGGCCAGGGCACCGTGATGATCGAGGAAACCGCCGGCGGACGATCGCACGGCTCCGTGACGACGACGTGCGTCAGAGGACCACCACCGCGGGGCGAGCCCAAGGGCCCGGCCCCCGAGGTCACGGTGATGCGAACCCGACCGAAGCCCAGCTCTTGCCCGTCGATCGTGGCGGCGACGCCGTGCCTCAGCAGGTCGACGTCCGGGGTGCCGATGCCCAGTCCCTCGGCGGACCTCACGATCCGTTCGAGGTGACGGGTCAGGGCAAAGGGTTCGCCGTGGTCGACGGCGACCGTCTCGAAGACCCCGTCGCCCACGATCAGCCCGTGGTCGAGCACCCCGACGGCGGGGACGTTCGGCGATTCCAGCACTCGTCCATCCAGCCACGCCTTCATGTCGCCACGATACGCCCGCACCCGCCACCCCCGGTTTGGTCACGAGTGGGGCATCGGCTAATGTTTCTTCCCGCGCCGGAAACGGTCGCAGCGCGGACGTGGCGCAGTGGTAGCGCATCACCTTGCCAAGGTGAGGGTCGCGGGTTCGAATCCCGTCGTCCGCTCGGAGAGGGTCAGTACACCCATCCCAGGTGGGCCCATCCAGCGGTGGGTTGGCCGAGAGGCGAGGCAACGGACTGCAAATCCGTTTACACGGGTTCAAATCCCGTACCCACCTCGAGCAGCACAACTGAAGACACCCAGCACGGGCGATTGGCGCAGCGGTAGCGCGCTTCCCTGACACGGAAGAGGTCACTGGTTCAAACCCAGTATCGCCCACCACGGATTATCCCCGGTTTACCGGGGATTTTCTGTTCCCACGGGTACCGCTTTCGGTCGGACTTCCTCGGACTACCCCCCCACCGGTACCCCCCACCACGGTTGGACGAGTGCTCATACCCCCAGCGCCTCGCCCAGGGAGTCCATGGCGCGGTTGGCCATCTCGTCACTCGTGTGCGCGTACACGTCGCCCGTGATCCGGGTCGACGAGTGCCCAAGCATGTCGGAGACGGCCCGCAGGTGTACGCCGTTCTCCAGCCAGTGAGTCGCTGCCGAGTGACGGAGTGTGTGCACGTTGACACCGGTCAGCCCGGCCTTCGCCGCAGCGCTCGTGATCGCACGCAGCACGTTGCGCGGGTCCATCGGCTGCCCGGACTCCGTCGTGAAGACGTGACCCGTATCGGTCCAGACGTTCGCAGCCGCGACACGCTCCTTGAGCTGGGCCTTGCGGTGCTCACGCAGCACCGCGGCCGCCGTCCCACGGAGGGGGACGTCCCGCCGAGATTTTCAGTCTTCGGCTCGGTCACCACGAGCCTGCCGCCGACCCGCGAGAGCGTTCCGCGAACATGCAGCACTCCCTTGTCGAGATCGACATCGGACCACTTCAACGCCAGCGCCTCCCCCTTTCGGAGTCCGGTCGTAGCGATCAAGGTCAGAATCGGGAAGTGCCTGGAGTCACCGCCGAGTCTTGGACGCCCTCGCACGCTCCCTGGCGCTGCCGATCGAGGGGGAGCAGCACGGCACCCGCCGCAACCCACAGCAGTCGAAGGCCGCCGCCCAGCGCCACCGCAGCGACCGCCTGCGTGCCGTCAGAACAGGAGCCACCGATGGCACGGCGTAAGACCGAACAGCACGAGACGACCATCGCCGAGGTCATCGCGCTGATCGACGCCCAACACCCGCAGCCCGAGTTCGCCCCCGACGTCGACGGCCGGACCGACTACGTCGCTTGCACCCGACAGGTCCGCGCCCAACGTGCAGCCATCCTCGCCGACCACGGCTACACCAGCCTCGACGAGTTCTACCACCAATTCCCGTGGGCCCAGCGTTAGCCGCCGACCCGAGGGTCCGAAGGACTCGGCCCATCGAAGACCAGCATGATGCTATGGATCGGATGAACCCAGATCCGCTGATGCCCTGCGTCGACATCCTCGGACAGCACGGTCTCAGTCCGTCGGTCTTTCTTCTCGACGACGCCGAAGCGCCGCATCGGCAAGTCCAGGAAGAACCCTGTGCCGCTCTCAGACGCCGCCTCCAGCTTTGACGCGAAGGCCCCGAGGTCAGAGTCACTCATCGAGATTCGGTCGTAGCTGTCGATGCTGAGGTAGCCCATGGAGGCACGATAGACGCTTGCTGGGCTGAGAGGTTCAGACTTCTGGACAAGGCCCACGATTCCACCACCGACTGTGACGGATCGCTGCTAACTTCCACAGATGAACCCCAGACCGGAGCCCCGCTACATCGTTAACTACATCGCCCCGGCCGAGGACTGGCAGGACGAGCACGCGTACATTCCTCCAGTCGTTGGCAATGGCATCGAGCTCCCCAGCGGCCAGAGGTACCGAATCGTGGATGTCTGGACCATCCACGAGAAGCATGGCGTGATGGGCTATGGAGTCCACGCATTCCTTGAGCCAGTCAAGCGCGAAGACGACCGGCCAGCCAACACGTATCCGGCCTATTACGGGGCCTGAAGAGACCCCCAGCCCGACCAGCAGACAGGGTGTGGCGTCGCGGGCGCTTCAGTCCGGGCGCGCGCGGCCGCCTGGTCAACGGCATCGAGCCAGTCCGTCATGCGCGGCACCAACGGACCGGGTGAGAAGCCGACTGCGCAGTCCTGCGTACCCCCACCGCGCCCGTTTCTGGGGTGTACAGGACCGTCCGTCAATGACGGGCAACGCTGTGACCTGTGCAAATGCACGTTGCCGGACACGGGCGGACTCAGTTCCCTTCCCTGACACGGAAGAGGTCACTGGGTCAAACCCAGTATCGCCCACCACGTTTCCGCAGGTCAGAGCAGGATCTTCAGATCCGGATCTGAAATCGGGAACACACGGGGAACAAGGAGTGGCCAGAACTGGCCACTCCTGTCCTGTTTCTGGGCTCATACGTCGAGCAGCGAGTCATCCGTCCACGTTCTCGCGCCCGGGTGCGATGAGGAAACGCGAGCCCGGCGGCAAGTCCAGGGACTGCGCGATCTCCGGGCAACGCTCGATGAGATGCGAAGCGTGCAGGGACCGAGCACCGTGCCGGCGACGTTCGCGACGGCGATGAGGTGCCAGGGTCCCGGGAGCGACTCGATGTCGTGGCCTGAACAGAGGTGCACCGGCTCATCAGTCACGTGACGACTGGGGTCCGCTGACCTATGCCCCGACACTGAGGGCGAACACCTCATGAGGGGTTTCCCCCTGCGCGGTCTTGTCGTCGGCCGGCGGCAGCACGAACTGGATCTGCGCACCGAGCGCGTCGGCGAGCTTGATCAGCGTCGGGACGGTCGGCGCGATCATGCCGCGCTCAATCCGGCTGATGTCCGCTTGGGCGATGCCGCTCAACTCAGAGAGGTCCAACTGCCGGAGGTTGCGTGCCTTGCGTGCGGCGTAGATGACACGACCGAACGCGTACGCAGCACGGAAGACCCCCTCGGCCTCGCGGCCCTCAGGGCCGTGCTCGGCCCGGCGCTCGCTCGCGTACTCAGAGAACCTCTTGGCCATGGTGACTCCTCTCGTCCACCAGTGTATGGGTGATGACCCATACAAGCGATGCGGTGGGTCAGCGCTTCCGCCGGGACTTGTTCGGCGACTTCTTCGTCCGGCTGGATTGCGCGAGGCGCCAGGCGCGAAGCCTCTTGCGCGCCACCTCGATCTCCTTATTCTGGCGCCGCAGACTGTTGTCGCGGCCCTTGTCGTAGCCATGGAGGAGCAGGATGACCTTCTGGCCGTGAAAGTGCACGAACAGCCGGAGCAGGATCTTGGCGGGCTTGGCCTGCTTGCTTGCTCCCGAGTCGAAGTAGAGCGCCTTGATGGTCGCGGCGTCGTGCCGCACCCGGAACTCGTGGAGCCCTCTGCCGAGCGCCTTCAGCCACGGCGTGCTCGCCAGCGCGAGTCCGTCCTTCTCAAGGATCTCCTCGATCGCGGTTGCCAGCGCCTCGAACTCGACTTCGCCGAGGTCGCCCATCCAGACCTCAATGGGACGCCGGCCGTCGGCGTCCTCGTAGAACTCAGCGGTCCACTCGCTCACTTGGTCACCGTCCCAGCCGGCTCCGACACCAGCGGGAGAGCCGCTTGGCGATCTCGGCGGCGTCCCGGTCGGCCGCGTGCTGGTCACGCATGGCCGCGCCAGGCGTGGAGTGGCCGAACGGCCCATGAGCTCGGCGAGGGTCACGCCGGCCTGGGCTGCGAGCACCGCGCCGGTGTGCCGGAGGTCCTGCCAGCGCAGGCCGTCGCGGCCGGGAGCAGGTGCGGCGGGATCGCGGCATCGCGAACCCCGGCGTCGGACTTGGGCGATCCGACGATGAACGTGCCGCCGGCTCGAACGGCGCCGCGGGTGATGGAGACCCGATTGCTACGCAGGTCGATGTCGCCGCGGCGCAGCTCGGTCAGCTCGCCGAAACGGAGCGCGCACCAGGCCCCACAGTGCAATCAGCTTGGTGGCCCGCTGATCGGCTGATGGGATCCTCCGGTCACTGCGAGCCGGGAGCCGCCGTGCAGTGCACGACCGCACCGGCTTCTCGCAGCCGGACCACCGTCGGATGGTCGTCGAGAGCGTCCGTCACGACCTCGTCGATGTCCTGCGTGTCGACCACATTGATCAGCTGCACCCGGCCCAGCTTGCTCTGGTCCACCACCGCGATGACCTGGTCGGCGGCCCGGGCCGCATACCGCTTCACCGCTCCCTCCTCGCGGTGATACTCCGAGGCTCCGCGGAGGGCGTCCACACCGGCGACCCCCATGAGGTACACATCGCAGTTGTACCTCAGGAAAGCGTCTTCGGCTTCGGAGCCGATCAGCGAGAGCTCCCCCGGACGCAGTCGCCCTCCGGTGACCAGGACCGTGGTGTCGGGCTCGTCGGCGAGCTCGACCGCCGCGAGCAGGCTCGGCGTCACCACCGTCAATCCCAGACGTCTGCCCCGTATCTCCTTCGCCACGGCGAGTATCGTGCTGCCGCTGTCGAGGATGACTGTCTGCCTGGGCTTCAGCAGGCCGGCCGCGATCGCCGCAAGGTGACGTTTCTCCTCGGCAGCAGCGGACGCACGGGCATGGAACGACGGCTCGGTCGACTTGCCCCCGATGAAGATCGCGCCGCCCATGACCTTGCGCAGCACGCCCTCCTCCTCGAGGACATCGAGATCGCGCCGGACGGTCATCTCCGAGACCTCGAACCTCTCAGCCAGGTCGACCAGCGAGACCTCGCCCTGCTGAGCGACCATCTCCTCGATCAGTGAGCGGCGCGCGTTCGCATTCATGATCCCGACCCTAGATCCTTACTGTTGATTTCTCACATCAGCACGTGACCCGCTTTCGGACCAGTCCAGGTGCGAGGCGCTGAGCTCGTCGACAAAACGTTGCACAGCAACGGCTCCGGGGTCCTTCAACCCGACCGAGCGCTCCTGCTGCCAGGCCGCACGTCCTCGCCGGGACTGCCAGAGCGCGGTGTCCTCGACGGCCTGGGCCGCGGCCTCGCGGAGCGCCTCACCACTCAACCCGGTCTCGAGCGCCGCAATGACCCGCTCGAGGACGTCGAGCAGCGTCTTGTCACCCAGCTGCGCGCCGCCCCGCTCGGCGACGCGGTCGAAGAGCGCTCGCAGGAGCGGGACGATCTGCGCTCCCGTCAGGTGTGTTCCCGCTTCCACGGTGTCCGCCGCGCTGATCACACCGGATCCCAGCAGTGCTGCGAACGTCGACGGGTTGGCCGAGGAGAACTCGAGGCCCGCCGCACGCAGAACACTTCGCGCATCAGCGTCCTCTGGAAGCCGCCGTACTGCCTCGGCAGCAGCGAGGCTGCCCTCGGTCACGGTGATCCCGAGGTCGCCGTCGCCGAGCGCCGCGTCAAGCTCTCGCAGCTCATCGCCGTGTGCGGCCATGCGGGGCAGCGCATCGGCCAGTGCTCTGCGCAGGGCACTGACGCCGTCAGCAGAAACGACGTCCACCGCAGTCGCCTCGTCCTGCAGCGGAGTCGCCGTCTCGGTCACCCCTTCACGAACAGGTACGTTCTCCTGCACGAAGAACGGTGACCCGGCGGGCGCACGCAGCAGCGTCTCCAGATCGTCGTCGAGCACCATCACCGACAGGGACGCGCCCGCCATCTCCAGGCTCGTGACGTATTCACCGACCAGCCGGTAGGCGATCTGCACGCCACGCTCCGCGAGGATGCGATGGACACGCCGGTACATGACGTACAGCTCCTCGAGCGGGGTCGCACCGAGCCCGTTGACCACCACAGCGACGCGCGCTCCCGCGCTGAGCTCGAGTTCCCGCTCGATCTCAGCGACGAATCGATCCGTGATCTCATCAGCGCTCTCAAGGGGTCCGCGGTGCGTCCCTCGTTCGCCGTGGATCCCGACGCCGATCTCCATCTCTCCCTCGTCCAGCGTGAACGTGGGTTCGCCCGCAGCGGGCAGGATCGTCGGCGAGAGACCGACCCCCATCGTCCGCGTCCTGGCGACGGCTTCTCGAGCCACGCGCTCCACCTCATCGAGCGTCGCCCCCTGCTCAGCCATGGCTCCGGCCGCCTTGTACGCGAGCACCAGCCCGGCGACGCCGCGTCGGGTGTCGATCTGGTCCGAGGGTGCCGACTGGATGTCGTCGGTGCCGAGCACCGTGCGGACCTCGATCCCCTGGCCGGCGCACAGATCCGCTGCGATGTCGAAGTTGTAGACGTCGCCGCCGTAGTTTCCGTACAGGTACAGCAGGCCCGCACCGGAGTCGGCCGCCACGGACGCGGCGTGGATCTGGGTGGCACTCGGCGACGAGAAGACGTTGCCCACCGCTACTGCCGAACACAGACCTCGGCCGACGTAGCCGAGGAAGAAGGGCAGGTGTCCGGAGCCTCCCCCGGTGACGATGCCGACGCGGCCCGACCCCTCCACGTCGGTGCGTACCAGGGAGCGGCGGTCCCGGGTCACCGCACGCAGCTCGTCGGAGTGCGCGAGCAGGATCCCGTCGAGCACCTCGTCGACGAAGGTGTCAGTACCGTTGATGATCTTTCGCATGGTGCCCCTCAGCGTTCCCGCCCCGACAGGATCGGTGCGTAGGTGGTGCCGTCGATCAGTGTCGTGCCGTCTGCCTCCAGGCGTCCCGATCGGCGCAGGTCCTTGACGATGTCCCAGTGGATCGTCGATTCGTTCTTCCCACCGCACTGGGGATAGGAACGTCCCAGCGCGATGTGCGCAGTGCCCAGGATCTTCTCATCGAGCAACAGATCACCGGTCATCGTCTGCATGTTCGCGTTGGTGCCGATGCCGAGCTCTCCGACGCGGCGCGCACCGGGGGCATCGAGCATGCGGGCGACGAAGTCGGCGCCGACGGCAGCGGTGAACTCGACGACCTCGCCGGCGGCGAATCGCAGCGACAGGTCCTTGATCTCGGCGCCGCCGAACCAGAAGCTTCCGGGGAACACGATGTGCCCCTCCACACCGTCCTCGTGCGGGGCGGTCGCGACCTCGCCGTCGGGCAGGTTCGCCTCGCCGGCGAACGGAACCCACGTACGACCCGCACAATCCAGTCTTAGGTCCGTGTCCTCGGCGAGGATACGGACGGTCCGCACGTCGTTCAGCCGGTCGCACAGCGCGTCAAGATGCTGGCGATGCGCGCCCCAGTCGGCGAGCGTTCCCGCGAAGAACTCGTCCTCGAGCTGCGCGAACGGGACACCGATGAGCTCGGCCCACTCACGGCTCGGGATTCGCACCAGCGTCCACCGGGTCCCGTGCCAGCGCTCCGTCGAGACGATCCCCTTGCCCTCGCGCTGCAGGCCCAGCCGCGTTCCGTCGAGCTCGGCGGCGGGGGCCTGCATGCCGCGGAAGGACACGTGCACGTCGGCCCACTGCATCGACGCCAGCTCCATGGGGGCGGGTTGTCTCAGCACCTCCGCACTCGCGTGGGCGAGAGAGGACCGGTCGTATCGCTCCTCGACGAGCTGCACCTGCGGGAGCCCGCCCCGTCGGTACACCTCCTCGACGAGCTCGGCGACGGCGTCCAGCACGGAGGCGGTCGTGGCGAAGATGCTCACCTTCGTCCCTGCGCCCACGGCGTTCACCTCTGCGAGATGTCGAGCGAGCTCTGTCCAGCGGCTCATGATGTCGTGGCCTCCCTCATGCCTCGCAGCGCCTGATACGCAGCGGTGAACTCTCGATGCTGTCTGCGCAGCACACGCGCCTCGTCATCGTCGGGCCCTCTCGCGGTCACCACGTCCCGGTTCGAGACCCAGGAAGCAGCATCGGATTCTGAGACGGCGCCCACACCCAGACCGGCGAGGATCGCGTCCCCGTACGAGGCCCCGAGCGTGTCGGGGATGTCGAGGTCGAACCCACTCACGTCGCTCGCAACGCGGGTGATGATCTCATTGCGGGTTCCGCCGCCGACCGCCTTCACCCGAGGAGCCCGCGAGTGCGCCGCAGCGAACGTGCTCAGGGCAAGCCCCAGGGAGTGGCCGACCCCTTCGGAGACAGATCGAGCAAGTTCGGCCCGCCCCGTCGAGAGGCTCAGCCCGATGAACGCTCCACGCGCATCGGGATCGTGGAAGGGGGTGCGCTCACCGCTCAAGTGCGGGAGATGCAGCACACCGCCCGCACCCACCGGGGCGGACCGGGCGAGGGCCATCAGCTGGGTGAACAGGGCCTGATCGCCCTGTAGCTCGTCCAGGTCGAGCTGCTCGGCGATCCATCGGGTCGCAGTGCCGGCAGTCGACGTCCCGCCCGCGAGCACGTAGCGTCCCGGGAGCACCCAGGGCGCCGCCCACAACCGCTCATCGCGAACCGGACGGTCGCAGACTCGGATGAGGAATCCGCTCGATCCGATCATGAGCATCAGGTCATCGGTCTCCACCACCGCGGACCCGATGGCCTCCGCCGGAGCGTCGGTGGTGCCGACGACGACCGGCAGCCCCTCGGGCAGGTTGGTCTGTCTCGACGCCTCAGCGGTCACGGTGCCGGCGATGTCGGACGACCACGCGACGTCGGGCAGCTTCTCGGGGGGCACGAGAGCTTCCAGGCCCTCGGCATTCCAGCGCAGCTCGCCAAGCTCGTAGAACGGATGGAAGTAGCCGGCGGTCGCGTGATCGATCACGACCCGGCCGGTCAGTCGCGCCACCAGGAAGCTCTGGCTGGTCAGGTACCACCGGGTCTGAGCTGCGACCTCCGGCTCGTGGCGCTCCACCCACCGCACCTTCGGCCCCGCTGACTGGCTGGTGAGCACGTTCCCGGACCGGCGAAGGATCTCGTCCGTGCCGAGCACCGCCTCGATCTCAGCGATCTCCGCGGTCGCTCGAGTGTCCACTCCGTAGAGGATCGCGGGACGCAGCGGTCGTAGGTGCTCGTCGACAGGAAGCACGCACGGCCCGATCGCGCTGCATCCGAGGCCGATGAGCTCGTCGTCCTCGGTCAGCGTCCCCATCAGTTCACGGACGACGGTGACGAAGCCGCTCCACCACACGTCTTCGGCGTCGTGCTCGACCATGCCCGGCGCCGGGGTGCTCACCCCGTGCCGGTGCCGCGCCTCGGCCCGGACGTCTCCGTCGGCATCGACCAGCACCCCCTTGGCCTCATACGTGCCGATGTCGAGACCGATGAGCAGTTGCACCATGTCACTCCTCTCGGTCGCCCGGGGGCAACCCATCGTCGCTGCCCGGGACTGCGCCGGCGGCCACCACGTCTCTCCTCGGCGTGTCCGGCACCTTCCTCCTCCACCGCTTGATGCGCACCTGGTCGAAGACCATCACGGCGATGAGGATCACTCCCTGGGCAATCGCGTACTCATAGGCGGAGAGCCGCAGCGCGGTGAAGCCCGACTGCACCACCTGCAGCACCATCGTCGCCAGCACGACCCCGGTCACGGTGACGTATCCTCCGGCCGGGTTCGTTCCACCGAGCACGGCGATCACGATCACGAGAAGCACGTACGAGGCTCCGTAGTCTGCGCTGGCGGTCGGGTTCCGAGCCAGGATCAGCAGTCCCGCGAGGCCGCCGAGCAGTCCGGTCGTCAGGTACGTGCCGTAGAGCACGCTCGCACTCCGGATGCCCGAGTACTTCGCAGCCGTCCCGTTGGCCCCCTGCAGCATGATGCTCCGCCCGAACGGCGTGCGCGAGAGCATCACGCCCACCAGGAGCGCGATCGCCACGAACAGCAGGAAGAGAACCGGAATCCCCGCGACCGTCGACTTCCCGAGCGTGCTGAGCGCCTCGGGCGCTCCGTAGAGCGTCGAGCCACCAGTCCACACGACGGCGATGCCGTTGTAGATCTGCATCGTCGCCAGCGTGGCGAGGATCGGTGCGATCCCGATCGTCGAGATGAGGAAGGCATTGACCGCACCGCCTGAGACGCCCACCGCGATGCCGAGCAGGATGATGAGCGGCGCCAGCGCCTCAGCCTGGGCGGGATCGTTCGCCTCGACCGCCGAGTACACGGTGCTCACCGTGATTGCGGTGAGATTGGCGATCGCCACCAGGGAGAGATCGATCCCCCCGGTGAGCATGGCCAGGGCCATGGCCACCGCGAGCACGCCGATCTCCGGTGACGCCACCATCATGTTCTGCAGATTGACGGGATTGAGGAAGACCTCGCCTCGCAGCACCCCGAAGAACGAGACCGCGATGATCAGCAGCAGCACCATGCGCCCTATGCCGCGCTCAAGGTGGATGCTCCCGAGCAGTGTGCGGAAGGACCGGTCGACGTCGTCGTTCAGCCGGGACAGGCCGTCCTGTGGTGAGTCTCGGGACATCGTCACTCCTTCTCCGTGTCGAGCACGAACGTTCGTTTCGACGCCCGCTTCGCCATGACGGCCTGCACACCGACGCCGATCACGAGGAGCAGGCCCACCGATGCCCGCTGCCACGCCGTGGGGACGCCCATCAGGATGAGACTGTTGTTGATGATCTGCACGAGCAGCACGCCGAGCACCGTGCCGACGACGCTCCCCCGTCCGCCGAAGATCGAGGCGCCGCCGAGCACGACGGCTGCGATGACGTCGAGCTCCGTGCCCACGAGGTCTTGCGGGTTGGCGCTGCGGCCCAGCACGACGTGGAGCAGGCCGCCGACGGCGGCGATCGCGCCGGCCAGCACGTAGAGCAGCACCTGGAACCGCATGACCGGAAATCCAGCACGCCGCGCACTCTCGGTGTCTCCGCCGATCGCATACAGACCGCGTCCGAACATCGTCTTGCGCAGCAGCAGCGACACACCAACGACGAGCACCGCGACCGGCACGATCAGCACCGGCAGGTAGGCGCGCGGTGACTCGATGGCAATCAGGTTCGCGGTGGAGTACGGCGCGATGCTCTCCGGAAGGCCCGCGATGTAGCTCGACCCGACGTAGGCGAGCAGCGCACCCTTGAAGATGCCCTGCGTGGCAAGCGTCACGATCAGCGTGGGCAACCTGAAGCGTGCGATCACTGCACCATTGACCAGGCCGAGGAGCGCTCCGATCCCGATCGCGATGACGAGGATGCCGATCACCCCAGGATCGAAGGAGCCCCGCTGCGCGAGGGATATCGTCGTGTACGCCGCGAAGATGGCAATCGCGGGGAACGACACGTCGATGCCGCCCGAGATGATGATCAGCAGCACCGCCAGCGCGAGGACGGTGGGCACGAGCGAGGATCTCAGGATCGAGAAGAGCGTGTGCACCGAGAAGAACTCGGGGTTGACCAGGCTCATCACCAGCACGAGCAGTGCGATGATCCCGACGAGCACCCACTCGCTGGTCGGGCGGAACGTCTTCGGCCGCGCAGGAGTCAACACACTCATGCCGCCATCACCTCTTGGATGTGCCCGGGTTCGATGTCGTCTCCGATCACCTCGGCCACGAGACGTCCACGACGGATGACCAGCACCCGGTGGCACACGGACACCAGTTCCGGCACGTCGTCGGAGATCATGATGACGCCCTTGCCATCACGCGCGACGTTCCTCAGGATCGCCAGGATCTCTTCCTTCGACCCGACGTCCACGCCCACGGTAGGGCCGTTCAGGACGAGCACGCGCGGATGTGTGGAGAGCCACTTGGCCAGCACCACACGTTGCGCGTTTCCGCCGGAGAGGGAGCGCACCGGGGCCTCGACGTTCGGAGCCTTGATGCGCAGACGCGCGAACAGATCGGAAACGGTGGCCGTGATCCGTCTCCCGCTGAGGAAGAGGCGAGCTCGTGTGTGCGACCACAGCGAGCCGGCGATGATGTTGTCCGAGATGGGCCGGTCGAGGAACAGACCCTGGGTGAGGCGATCCTCGGGTACATAGCCGAACCCCGCTCCGACAGCGGCGGGGATGCTGCCAGGTTTCACCCGCGCGCCGTCGAGCCGGATCTGGCCCGAGTCGGCCTTCAGCACGCCGAAGAGTGCTTCGGCGATCTCACCGCGCCCAGACCCCAGCAGGCCGGTCACTCCCAGCACCTCCCCTGGCCGGAGATCGAAGCTGATGTCGGTGAAGGCGCCTTCCAGGCTCAGATGCTCCACCTGCAGGAGCGGTTCCTTGACATCGTCGACCTCGATGACGTTGCGGGAACTGTCGACCGCGCGACCGGTCATCGCCTCCGTCAAGGAGACGACGTCGAACTCCTCAGCGGCTCCCGTGGCCACGAGTCGTCCGCTGCGCAGGACCGTGACGTCCTGGGATACCTCCAGCACCTCCTCGAGCTTGTGGCTCACGAACACGAGTGCGACGCCACGCTCCTGCAACCGGCGCACGAGCGCGAAGAGTCGCTCGACCTCGGTGTGTGTGAGGGCGGTGGTGGGCTCATCCATGAAGATCACCCGCGCGTCCTGCACGAGCGCCCGGCAGATCGCGGTGAGCTGCCGGTCGGCGACCGAAAGTCCGCCGACCTCCGCATCCAGGTCGAGTCGCAACCCGAGTTCACTCACGATCCTCTCGGCATCGGGCCGGAGCCGCTTCGCGCGGTACACCCAGCTGCGGGCCGCGATCGCAGCCGGTAGCACGATGTTCTCGGCGACGGAGAGGTTCGGGAACAAGGAGAAGTCCTGGTAGATCACCTGGATGCCGGCGCGCAGCGCCTGCGTCGGGGTCACCTTCGACACCAGCTGGCCGTCGATCCGGATCTCGCCGGTGTCGGCCGTCTCCACTCCACTGACGATCTTGATCAGTGTGGACTTGCCACTACCGTTCTCTCCGGCCAAGCAGTGCACGCGGCCGGGCCGGAGCTCAAGCCCGACCTCGTCGAGCGCGACGACGCCGCCGAACGTCTTCCCGATTCCTCTCACCTCGAGCACCGGAGCGTCTTGGCCAGAATCGTGGTCTGCTGCCATCCCATCTCTCCCTCTCCTGCGGGGCCGCGGCGCTCCACGGCCCCGCTGCAGTGGTTGTCCGAGTCTGCTTCGACCACGTCGTCTGGACGCGGTGCCTAGAAGTCGTACTCGTCGACGTTGTCCGCATCGACGATGACCGCCGCGTCACCGACGAAGACGTTGTCGTAGCCCTCGAGCTGGGTCAGCGACTCATACCCCTCGATGCCGAGGTCGGTCCCCTCAGTGATCTCCTCGCCCGTGACGAGCAGCTCGGCGACCTTGAGCTGGGCCTTCCCGGCCAGGGCGGGGTCCCAGAAGAAGATCTTGTCGATCGATCCGTCCTGCAGGTACTGCTTCGCCACGGAGGGGATGCTGGTGCCCATCACACACACCTGGTCCTCGAGACCGGCTTCCTGCACGGCACGGGCGATGCCGGATACGTCCGTACCCGCAGAACCCTGGAACCCCTTGAGGTCGGGGTGCTTGGCGAGCAGCTCCTTGGCGCGCTCGTAGGCGACGTTCTCGTCCTCCTTGGACTCGACCGGGTCCTCGACGCGTTTCATGTCCGGGAAGTCAGCCTCCTGCTGGTCGAGAGCGCCCTGGATCCACTCCGTGTGCGTCTTGGCGGTCAGCCCACCGACGAACTGCACGTACTCGCCTTCGCCGTCCATGCACTCGCCGAGGTTGTCCATGATCTGCGCGCCGTACGAGGCGTTGTCGAAGGCCTCGATGTCGATGTCGACGTTCTCGATCCCCGCTGCCTCGTGGGCGACGACAACGATCCCGTGATCGCGCGCCTGCGTCAGCACGGCCTCGAGTGCCTCGGGCGAGTTCGGCACCACGGTGATGGCGTCCGGAGCCTGGGCAATCATGTCCTGGATGATCTGAATCTGCTTCTCGGGGCTCGCGTCGTCTGCCCCCTCCTGCCTCACGTCCTGACCGGTCTCCTCGGCGTACTCGTCGACGCCGACCTCCATGCGGTCGAACCAGCCGACGCCGGAGACCTTCACGACGGTGACCATCGACAGGTCCTCTCCCGAGGCGTCTGCGTCGCCGCCACCGGCTGAGTCGCCGACCTGGCCGCATCCGGTCAACGCCAGCATCGCCGCAGCACCAATCCCCACGCCCTGCATGAGCTTACGCTTCATTTCGCACACTCCTAGTGTCAGTTTTCCTCATCGCGCGAGCATTTGTGATGCAAATTATCGCCAATGGTGGGAATCAGTAGAAAGCATCTCGGGGCGTTCGTCAATCGTTCACGGCAAAGTCTTGTCGCACGATCATGACCAGAACCCGGCGATTCCATGGCCACGAACCATCACCCTCCAGCGACGTGAGCGGTGCGGCCCCCGCACAGGACGACCTCATCCAGAACGATACAAACCCTCACCTCAATGTGTCTTTTTCACATCATGTGTGCCACGATAATGTTCATTCTTCTCACATGCTGAATCGGCACGTGGGTCCGAGCATCGGCTTCTCGGCGCCATCAGCGCCGGAGCCACCCATCACTCGAGAGGATCGGCATGACCAGCTGGCTCAAGGACGCGTTCGAGAACCCCAAGCCCGTGATTGCGATGCTGCACTTGTCGGCGCTTCCCGGCGACCCTCAGTACGACAGCCGGGCAGGCATGAAGGCAGTCGTCGAGCGCGCTCGGCGCGAGCTGCACGCGCTGCAGGAGGGCGGCGTGGACGGCGTGCTCATCTCGAACGAGTTCAGCCTCCCCTACCTGACGGACACCGAGCCGATCACTGCGATCTCCATGGCGCGCGTGATCGGCGAGCTCGTCGACGAGATCGATATTCCCTACGGCGTGAACGTGCTGTGGGACGGGCGAGCCTCCATCGACCTGGCGATGGCCACGGGCGCACAGTACGTCCGTGAGATCTTCACCGGCGTCTACGCCAGCGACTTCGGTCTCTGGAGCACCAACGTCGGCGAGGTCGCGCGGCACCGCCACAGGATCGGAGCTGACCACGTGAAGCTCTTCTTCAACATCGTTCCAGAGTCGGCGACGTATCTTGCCGAGCGTGACCTGGAGTCGCTCACCCGCTCCACAGTGTTCGCCACGCTTCCGGACGCGCTCTGCGTCTCAGGCCTGACGGCCGGAGCCCCGACGAACACGCAGACACTCTCGATCGCCAAGTCGGCCGCCGGTGATGTGCCGGTCTTCGTGAACACCGGCGTGAAGGCCCACAACATCGCGGACCAGCTCGCCGTTGCAGACGGCGCCGTCGTAGGAACCTACTTCAAGCGCGACGGAGTATTCGAGAACGAGGTCGACAGCGCGCGGGTCCGCGAGCTCGTCTCGGCGGCGAACGACTTTCGCAAGTCGTCCTGACCGACGGCCTCAGGTCGAGACGCAGGGCTCCGCGCCGCCAGGACAAAACCGCACGTGACGGCACTCAGCGCGGAGTGGAGCGCCAGACGTAGCGAAGCCCCGAACCCACGATGTTCACCTGGGCGTCCGCCACCGCCTCGTGCGGCCTGTCGGCGTAGGCCACGGAGCAGCTGAACGTCGTGCCGACGGCGGTCGAGACGGCCTGCGGGCACGACACGGAGGTTCGGGGGCCCGACTGGTTCAGGCGGGCCTCGATGTCGGCGGCGATGCCGCTGGGTGAGGCAAGGCCTTCACCGTCACGATCTGAGTCGTGGTGGTCCTCCAGCGTGGGCTCCGGCGACGGCGTGTTGCTGGAGGTGGGCGTCGGGTCCGCCGTCTCCTGCGGCTCTTGCGGGTCCGGGGACTGCGCGTCGCTCGGTGCGGACGTGGACGTGCTGCCCACGAGGTCCTCCCCGGCCTCGATCCCGACCCACGAGCGCAGACCGAGGACACCGGCAGCCGCGATGAACAGCACGACGAAGGCGACGGCGACGGCTCGGGTCTTGTTCATGAGGCCCTACTCGTTGCGGACGGCTTCCCAGACGAACGCGCCGTCAGGGCCATTGATCTCGACCGACGCGGTGGACACCGCCCCAGTGTCGGGCTGATCAGCAAAGAAGACATCGCACTCGAACGTCGTACCGACCTTCTGATCCACCTTCTCCGGGCACTCCACTCGCGTCGGCTGACCGGCGTTGTCGTCCAGCTTGGCCTTGATCGCATCGGAGATCTGCTCTGTCGACATCTGCACCGGGGCCAGGGACTCGCTGGGGGCTGGGTCGTCCGAGGGCGCCGCGTCGGAGTCGGTGTCGTCTGCGCTGCAGGATCGCAACCCAAAGAGCAGGACGCCGATCCCGATCAGCAGCACGATCACTGCCGCCACCTTCACGCGAGCGCTCATGCGTCGGATCCTATCGACTCCCCTGCGGCTCTCCGTCAGCCGTGTCTTGTCTCACACGTCCCGGGTGCCGCTCGGTGTCGAGTGCGGAGTTCAGTGCTGCGCCGATCAGGACCGCGATGGACAGGACGTAGAGCCACAGCAGGACGGCGATGGGGGCAGCCAACGGGCCGTAGATGGAGGTGCCGCCGGTGGAGAATCCCAGGGCCCAGCGCACCACCGCGCTACCGACCACCCAGAGCACCATCGTGAACGCGGCACCCGGCAGGCTGGAGCGCCAGGAGACCCTCACCGGCACGGCCAGGTGGTACAGCGTGGCGAGGAAGCCGACCGAGACCACGAGCACTGCCGGCCAGTAGAGCGGCTCGAGCACCGAGAGCTCCGCCGGCACGAACTCCGCTGCCACCTCCGGTCCCGCCAGCACCAACGGCACCAGCACGATGCCGATGAGCAGGGCCACGACGTACAGCAGGAATGACAGGGCGCGAGTCTTGACGATGCCCCGTTCGCCGCCGAGGCCGTACATGATCGTGATGGTGTCGAAGAAGACGTTGAGGGCACGCGACCCGGACCACAGGGCCAGCACGAACCCGATGGAGACGACGTCGATACGGCCCGAGGAGAGCACCTCGTCCAGGGTCGGCGCGATCACCTGGTCGACGGTGCTGGGCGTCAGCGCCTGCGACGCCAGCGCCAGGACACGCTCCTCGAACACGTCCACCTGGGTGACGTCGTAGCGGCGTGCGATGAACCCGATCGAGCCCGCCAGACCGAACACCAGCGGCGGCAGCGAGAGGATCGCGAAGAACGCTGCCTCCGCAGCCAGTCCGGTGACGCGGTTGTGGAAGCAGCGTCGGAACGTGGACGCCGCGATGCGCGCCAGGAGGTCGACGATCGCCCACCTCTTCAGCACGGACCCGGGCATGGCCTCCACCGTAGTGCCGCGACACGCCAGGATCGGGACGTCGCACAGCTCGCGGCCGACGAGTTGAAACCAGGCCGCGCCGCGGACACGGCTTAGTGTTGCTGCACAACCGGCCGCCCGATCCCAGGAGCCTGATGCGCCCCCTTGTCACCACCGCAGTCCTTCACTTCGCGGGCACGTTCGTCGCCGCGCTGGCTCTGGGAGCGAGCGACGCCATGCTCGCGGCAGCAGCCGTAGCGGGCACCTTCGCGCTGCTGCTGTGGTTCGCGTCCCTGCACAGCACCGACTCCGAGTCCGGCCTGCCGCTGGCCGGCGCGACGGCGGCCGTGGGTCTGGCCCTCACCGGACGCAGCCCGGCCAGCTCGCTGCTGCCGCTCGTCGCAGCCCAGGTCGTCGGGTCGGTGGCCGCCGGCGGTCTGGTGCTCGCACTGGGACGCGTCAACGAGTCCGCGACGCTCGTCTGGGACACCCCGGCCCTGACCACGACGGCCGTCGCCGGCGTCCTCGTCGGCCTGATTGCCTCCTGGACGGTGCTCGCGGTGGACGGCGGTGCACCTGCGGCCTGGTGGGCCGCACCCACGTTCCTGGCCGGCGCCGTGCTCAATGTGGCACTGGCTGCTGCCGTGGCTCCGGCGGTGCTCATCGGTCTCGCCACGGCCGGGCTCATCACGTGGACGACGACGCTCGTCGCCGCCGGCGCGGCCCTGGTCGGCGCCGCTGCGGGCGTCTACGTCGTCGCGGTGGTCACACCGAGCCCCGAGTGACACGCGCCACAGGACCCTCCTGAACCGGCTGTCATACGGGGCCACCGTGCACCAGGGTCTCGTAATATGGACAGGCGTCCTGGTATTTGAGATCAGCGCTTGTCTGCCGTCCCTCCCGGTGGACAGACTGTCCGCATGTTGACCGCGCAGCACACTTGGCTCGTGGAGCGTCTCCACGTCGACCTCGGTCGCTCGCGCACCATGCTCTGTCGCTGACCCACGCCACCAGCCCGGTCCGCTCGACGGACCTTCATACCTGCTGCAGGAAGCGACGACATGACCACAGAGACCACCGCACCCACGCGTCCGGCCCGCCGCCGACGCGGCGAGGGCCAGTGGGCGCTGGGCTACCGCGAACCGCTCAACCCCAACGAGCAGTCCAAGAAGGACGACAACCCGCTCAACGTCCGCGCCCGCATCGAGAACATCTACGCCCACCGCGGGTTCGACTCCATCGACCCCGGCGACCTACGCGGCAGGTTCCGCTGGTGGGGTCTGTACACCCAGCGCAAGGCCGGTATCGACGGCGGCAAGACCGCGACGTTGGAGCCCGAGGAGCTCGACGACCGCTACTTCATGATGCGCGTGCGCATCGACGGCGGGCAGCTCAACCTCGAGCAGCTGCGCACCGTCGCCGAGATCTCCACCGAGTTCGGCCGCGACAGCGCCGACGTCACCGACCGCCAGAACATCCAGTACCACTGGATCGACGTGCGCGACGTCCCCACCATCTGGGAGCGGCTGGAGTCCGTGGGCCTGTCCACCCAGGAGGCCTGCGGCGACTGCCCACGCGTCATCCTCGGCAGCCCCGTGGCCGGGGTCAGCGCCGATGAGCTCATCAATGGACAGCCGGCGATCGACGCGATCGAGAGCCGCTACATCGGCGACCGGGCCTTCTCCAACCTGCCCCGCAAGTTCAAGACGGCGATCAGCGGCCACCCCGGCCACGACGTCGTCCCCCAGATCAACGATGTCGCGTTCATCGGAGCCGAGCACCCCGAGCACGGTCCCGGCTTCGACGTGTGGGTCGGAGGCGGGCTCTCCACCAACCCCCGGCTCGCCGAACGCCTCGGCGCCTGGGTCCCGATCGACGAGGTCCCCGAGGTCTGGGAGGGAATCGTCAGCATCTTCCGCGACTACGGCTACCGCCGTCTGCGCTCGCGCGCCCGGCTGAAGTTCCTCGTGGCCGACTGGGGCATCGAGAAGTTCCGTGACGTGCTGCAGACCGAGTACCTCCAGCGCGAGCTGATCGACCTCGAGGCACCCGAGGTGCCGGCGACCCCTGTCGACCACGTCGGTGTCCACCGTCAGCTCGACGGCCGCAACTACGTCGGGTTCGCCACCACGGCGGGCCGGATCTCCGGCACGTTGCTGAGCTCGGTCGCCGACGTGGTCGAGGCGAGCGGTTCCGGTCGTATCGCCTTGACCCCGATGCAGAAGCTGATCGTCCTGGACGTGGCCGACGACGCCGTCGAGCCGCTCATCGCCTCCATGGCCGAGCTGGGCTTGCACGCCCGCCCGTCGGCATGGCGACAGCACACCATGGCTTGCACCGGCATCGAGTACTGCAAGCTCGCGATCGTCGAGACCAAGCATCGGGCCCGCGACCTCGTGGCCGAGCTCGAGGAGCGGGTGCCCGAGCTGGATTCGCCGATCACCGTCAACGTGAACGGCTGCCCCAACTCCTGCGCCCGCATCCAGACCGCCGACATCGGCCTCAAGGGTCAGCTCGTCATGGACGAGAACGGCGAGCAGGTCGAAGGCTTCCAGGTCCACCTGGGCGGCGCGCTCGGGCTCGATGCCGGGTTCGGCCGCAAGCTCCGCGGCCACAAGGTCACCGGTGAGCAGCTCCCCGGCTACATCGAGAAGCTCTCACGCACGTACCTCGAGCAGCGCACCGAGGAGGAGAGCTTTGCCCACTGGGTGGCTCGAGCCGATGAGGAGGTGCTCCGATGAGCGAGCGCTCCCCCAAGCACTCCGCTTCGCTCCGTGCAGGGCGGTACCCCCAGCGAGCGAACCGAGGAAACATCATCGCGCCGCCGTCGTACTCTTCGCCCTTCCACACGGCGGTGGCGCGATGAGCGGAACACGTGCCGTGCCGTTCCACTGCCCCTTCTGCGGCGATGAAGATCTGCGTCCGCACGGCGAGACCCACGGCCAGTGGGAATGTCGCAGCTGTCAGCGCGCCTTCAAGCTCAGCTTCATCGGTCTGCTCAACCCCCACGCCGAGACCGGCCCGACCCCCTCTGGAAGGAGGACAGCACCATGACCGCACCAGCACTCATCGCTCTTGCGCACGGCAGCCGCGACCCCCGCTCTGCCGCCACCATCACTGCCCTGACGGAGAGGGTCGCGTGCATGCGTCCTGACCTTCGTGTGGAACCGGCCTTCCTCGACCTGAACGAGCCGGGCCTGGACGATGTCGTCGACCGCCTGGTCGCCGAGGGGCACGGCGAGATCGTCGTCGTTCCCCTGCTGCTGACCGACGCGTACCACGCCCAGGTCGACGTACCGCAGGCCGTCGAGGCTGCTCGACAGCGCCACGACGGCGTGCAGATCGTCGCCACGAAGATCCTCGGCATCGAGAACGCGTTCTTCCGCGTCCTCGACGAGCGCCTGCGCGAGTCGCTCAAGGACCGCCGTGTCCGCGAGCTCGACGCGCTCGTGCTCGCCGGCGCCGGTTCCTCCGACCCCGTCGCGAACGCACTCATCGCCCGGGCCGCCCGGGCCTGGGGCGCACACCACAAGCTGCCGACGATCGCGGCCTTCGCCTCGAGTGCTCCCCCGGCAGCCGGTGAAGCAGTGCGCTCGCACCGTGCGGACGGACGTCGTCACATCGCCGTCGGCATGCTCATGCTGGCCCCCGGCTTCCTGCCGGACCGCGTCGCCGAGCTGGCCTACGAGGCCGGCGCCGTCGCCGTGGCCGAGCCGCTCGGTGTTGCCGACGAGATCGCCGAGGTCGTGCTCGCCCGCTATGCCGTGGGGGCCGTCGACCTGGTGCCGCTCGAGGCACTCTTCGCCTGACCCGTCACCGCTGAGCGTGACGTTTTCGCCCCGGCATCACCGATCCGAGGGCGGAAACGTCACGCTCAGCGTGGGAGGGTCAAGCCATGGATCCTGACCTCTACGCCTACCCCACCTCCGAGCGTCCCTGGGTTCGGACGAACTTCGTCACCACGATCGACGGCTCGGTGACCGACGAGGGCGGAGTCTCCGGCTCGCTCGGCGGTGAGGTGGATCATCAGGCGTTCACGATCATGCGCTCGCTCGCCGACGTCGTGCTCGTCGGCGCAGGCACCACCCGCGCCGAGGGCTACGGCCCGATCGATCCTGCGGACCTCGACTCCTCGCTGCCCGCTGCCCGCGTGCCACAGCTGGCCGTGGTCACCCGGAGCCTCAGGGTGCCCCAGCCGCTCTGCGTCCCAGGCGTCATGGTGGTCACCGCTGCCGATGAGGACGCCCCTGGCGTCACCGTCCTGAGGGAGGTCGGCGTCGAGGTGCTGACCGGCGACGGGCAGAAGGTCGACTGGCCTGCGGTGCTCGGCACCTGGGCGTCGCGGGGCCTGCGTCGCATCCTGTGCGAGGGCGGACCGACGCTGCACGGAGAGCTCATCTCACAGGACCTCGTCGACGAGATCTGCCTGACCATCGCCCCCGTGCTCACCACAGGCGGTCCCGCCATGACCCGGCACCCAACGCCGGCCCAGCTGGGATTCCGTCTCGGGCACGCCGTGCCACAGGACGACGTGCTGCTCACCCGGTGGGTCCGAGATCGACCAAGAGGCGCGCGATGACGCCGTCAGTCGATGAGCGGGACGGGCGCGTGGTGCCCGAACGGCACGTCGTCGCGCTCCCCGAGGGCCACCAGCAGTGAGGGAAGCATGGCTGCGGCCGTCCGCTTGTAGCCCAAGGCACTGGGGTGGAAACGGTCGAGGCTGAACATCTCGTCCGGGTTGGTGATGAAGAACGGTCCGACCACGTCGGCGAGCGAGACCGCATGGGCGCCCCGCTCCAGCGCTGCCGTCCGTTGCGCCTGGGCGAGCTGCCGCGACGCCCTGGCCCCGAGGGCGCGCAACGGCTGGGGCACGGCGCGCAGGGCGCCCAGGTCCGGACAGGTGCCCACGACGACCTGTGCACCCAGTGCCCGGAGCCGCTCGATGCAGTCCTCGAGGTGCTTGACCGACTCCCCCACCGGCACCCGGTGCGTCACGTCGTTGCCGCCGACGATGACGACGGCGAGATCCGGCCGGTAACCCTCAGGGAGGGAATCGAGCTGAGCGGCGAGCATGCTGCTCTCCGAACCCACCACGGCTGCCGTGCGGAGGCGGACCGCACGATCGGTGCGCTTGGCGAGCTTGCGGGCCAACCGCGCGCCCAGCGTCCCCCGGGCATCGTCCGCGCCCAGACCGGCCGCGATGGAGTCACCGAGGAGCACCAGCTCGATGCGGTCGCCGCGCTTCTTGCGGTAGCTGCGGTCAGCATCCGGCGCACGATGCCCCAGCGGTTGACCGATGATGGAGCGGGCGCGCGCCGCCTGGCGTCGCAGCACCGTGCGCGCCGCCAGAGACGCGACGGCCGACGTGGCGAGCACTCCCCCGCCCGCGATCAGCGCAGACTTGCGGACACCAGGCACCACGCCGTTCTCCCATGTCCACCTGAACGGCAGGTCACGTCCGGTTGAACAACTGCGGAGATGGTGCCGCGCCGTAGAATCGAAGCATGATGGGTGAGAGTGCGGAGACGTCCAGCATCGACAAGACCGAGGACGAGTGGCGTGCAGAGCTGAGCGCCGCCGAGTACCACGTACTGCGCGAGGCCGGCACCGAGCGACCGTTCAGCTCGCCGTTCGAGACCGACACCACGGCAGCCGTCTACGCCTGCCGCGCATGCGGTGCCGAGCTGTTCCGCAGCGAGACCAAGTTCGATGCCCACTGCGGCTGGCCGGCCTTCTACTCCCCGCTCGCCGAGGACCGGGTCGAGTACATCGAGGACCGCTCCATGCTGCAGGTGCGCACCGAGGTGCGTTGCCGACGCTGCGGCTCACACCTGGGTCACGTCTTCGAGGGCGAGGGCTTTGACACCCCCACCGACCAGCGGTACTGCATCAACGGCATCAGCCTGACCCAGGTACCGGACTGAGCCGTCCCGGTTGTGGGAGATCAGGGCCACAGCGAGGTCAGCTCCGCGACGTCACGTCGGCGGCCGGTGTAGAACGGGACCTCCTCGCGGACGTGGCGACGGGCCCGGCTGGCGCGCAGCTCGCGCATGAGGTCGACGATGCGGTGCAGCTCGTCGGCCTCGAAGGCCAGCATCCACTCATAGTCGCCGAGTGCGAAAGATGCCACGGTGTTGGCACGGACGTCGGCATAGGGGCGGGCCTGCATGCCGTGCTCGCGCAGCATGTCGCGACGCTCGTCCTCCGGCAGCAGGTACCACTCGTAGGAGCGCACGAACGGGTACACGCACACCCAGTCGCGCACGGTCTCATCGGCCATGAACGCGGGGATGTGGGAGCGGTTGAACTCTGCGGGGCGGTGCAGTGCGGTCTGTGACCACACCGGCACCATGCGCGAGCCCAGCCTGGTGCGGCGGAACGCGTTGTAGGCCGCCTGCAGTGCGTCGGCCGTCGGCGCGTGCCACCAGATCATCAGGTCGGCGTCGGCACGCATGCCGCTGACGTCGTAGGTGCCACGCACCACGACGTCGTCGGCCGCCAGCTGCTCGAACAGCGCATCCACCTCGGCCGCCTCGCCAACCCGGTCGGCTCCCTGGCCGGCCCCATCGTCAGCACCGCCGAGGACCCGCTCCAGCCGGAAGACCGACCACATGGTGTACCGGATCGACTCGTTGACCTCCTTGGCCAGCTTGCCCTGGTTCGGCACGCTCATCGGTTCACTCGCTCGCTCATGTCGTCATCCTCCCAATGCTGCATCCTGCAACGTCCGCAGGGCTGCTTCCTGGCCCGAGGCGATGACCGCCGGGATGCCGATCCCCCGGTAGGCGGCGCCACAGACCTCCAGCCCGGGCACGCCTGCCACGCAGCGGTCCACCGTCTCCACCAGCGCGGTGTGTCCCACCTCGTACTGCGGCAGGCCGCCGCCCCACCGCTGCACGTGGGAGGCGACGACGCCAGGCAACGACCCCAGAGCGGCACGCAGGTCCGCCACGGCCAGGTCCACGACGCTCTCGTCGCTGCCCAGCAGGATGGTGCTCTGGCCGGCCCTGCCGATCGAGGCACGCACGATGCTGCGCCCGTCAAGGCGCTCGGCGAGCCAGCCCCACTTGACCGAGCTGAACGTCGCGCCCTTGATGGTGGTTCCGTCCACGGGCGGCACGAGGAAGCCCGACGCCTCCGACGGCACGGGGCCGTCCAGCAACAGCGTCACGATCGCCATCGACGCATACTCCACACCGGCGAGCGCGAACGCCGCCTGCGGTGCGACGTCGCCCAGCAGACGTGCGGTGGCCGGGGCGGGGGTCGCGAGCACGACGGCGTCGACACGCTCGGTGCTGACATCGGTGGTGGGACCGTGGTGGACCTCCCAGCCGTCCGCGTCACGAGCCACCGAACGCACCGTCGCGCCGACACGAACGTCCAGGCCGCCCGCGTCGACGACGGCCTGCGGCAGCCTCCCCACCCCGCCGACGATCCCGGCGAACACCGGGTCGGTGCGCGTGGGGGCGTCCGTGGCACGAGCAGCGGCGGCGAGCGGGTCCGCACCGAGCGCAGCCACCTGCGCGGCGGCGGCCTCGAGCGAGAGCCGGTCGGCGTGCCCGGCGTACACACCGCCCAGGAGCGGTTCGACCAGCCGGTCGACGACGTCCTGCCCGACCCTCGGCACCAGGAACTCCGCGACGCTCACGTCCTGCTGTGGCATGTCGAGCCTGCGCCCCACGGGACGCTGCGTCACGATCCCCGAACGCTGCAGTGCGTCGAGGTCGGACGGCACACCCATGACGGTGGGCGGGAGCGGCCGGATCGCGCCGTGGGTCCAGACCGCGGCGGCCACCGTCTCCGGATGGGTGAGATCCTCACCCAGCCCGACCCGACGGGCCAGGTCGACGGCCTCCGGGCGTCGCGCCAGCATGGCCTCGGCGCCGAGGTCGACACGCACCCCGCCCACGTCGCCCAGGGCGAGCTTGCCGCCCACTCGATCGGCCCCTTCCAGCACGACGACGTCGACCCCGGCCTCACGCAGGTCCAGAGCGGCCGAGAGCCCGGCCATGCCGGCCCCGACGACGGCGACGCGCATCAGTCGAGCTCGTAGCCGTGCACGAACTCCACCAGACGTGTCAGGGCGTCCGGGTCGGTCTCCGGCAGCACCCCGTGGCCGAGGTTGAACACGTGGCCGCGTGCCGCGCGTCCCTGCTCGATGATCCGCGCGGCATGCGCATGGACGACGTCCGTGGGGGCGAACAGCGTGGTGGGGTCCAGGTTGCCCTGCACCGCACGGTCCGGGCCGATGCGCTGCGCGGCCTCATCCAGCGGCACCCGCCAGTCGACGCCCACGACGTCGGCCCCGACCTCGCCCATCGTGCCCAGCAGCTCACCCGTGCCGACGCCGAAGTGGATCCGCGGGACCCCGAGCCCGGCCACACCCTCCAGCACGGTGCGCGAGTGCGGTGCCACGAACTCGGTGTAGTCGGCCAGCGAGAGCGTCCCGGCCCAGGAGTCGAAGAGCTGGACGGCCGATGCTCCCGCCTCCACCTGGACGCGCAGGAACTCCCGAGCCACGACGGCGAGCCGGCCGAGGAGCTCGTGCCACAGGACGGGGTCGGAGTGCATGAGCTGCTTGGTGAGGCGGTGGTCGCGCGACGGGCCGCCCTCCACCAGGTAGGAGGCGAGGGTGAACGGTGCCCCCGCGAACCCGATGAGTGGTGTGGGTCCCAGCTCGGCGACCAGCTCACCGACCGCGGCGGCGATCGGCTCCACGTCGCCGTCCTCCAGGGGACGCAGCCGCTCCAGCTGCTCGCGACGACCGATGGGCTCGGCGACGACCGGTCCGGTGCCGGGGACGATGTCCAGGTCGATACCGATCGCCTTGAGCGGCACCACGATGTCGGAGAAGAAGATCGCCGCGTCGACGTCGTGGCGCCGGACGGGTTGCAGGGTGATCTCGACGACGAGGTCGGGACGAAAGCACGAGTCGAGCATCGCCACGCCCTCGCGGAGCCGGCGGTACTCCGGCAGCGACCGTCCGGCCTGCCGCATGAACCACACCGGCACCCGCGACGTCGCCTCCCCGCGGCACGCCCGCAGGAAGTCACTGTCCTGCGTGGCAGGGTTCGAGGTGGGCTGTGTGGTCGAGGAGGTCACGCTGCTGATTCTCGCAGGGCTGAGGCAGCGGGCTGCGGTCGGAGTGTCGCTCGGGCCCAGCACAGAGATTGCGCCTACCATCGCTGGGTGGGCGTCCACCGGGAGATCGACCGTAACCCTCCGGCCTTCGAGACCGCCGTCGAGCAGCTGAAGGCCGCGACGCTGCGCCCTGAGGTCGTGGTCGACGTCATGCCCGCACCGCAACGCATCGCCCCCCACGCCTTCGCCCTCAGCGGAGACGTCGAGGTGGACGGCGAGGACCTGGCCACCGGGCGCTTCATCCTGCTGCACGACCCGGCAGGCAACGACGCCTGGGGCGGCACGTTCCGGTGCGTCACGTTCGCCCGGGCCGACGTCGAGCCGGAGATGGCCGCCGACCCAGCACTGCCGACGGTCGGCTGGAGCTGGCTCGCCGATGCGCTGGGCTCCCACGGCGCCGAGCACACCGCGGCCAGCGGCAGCGTCACCGTCGTCACCACCGAGGGGTTCGGCGAGATGGCCGACGACGGCTCCGACGCCCAGATCGAGGTGCGCGCCTCCTGGACTCCCGCGTCGGACGCCGATGGACACGTCAGCGCATGGTCGGACCTGCTGTGCGCGATCGCGGGTCTCCCGCCGCTCACCCCCGGTGTGGTCCCGCTCCAGCGCAGGCGCGGTGGCCGTTGACCCAGCCCCCCGAGACTCCGTCGAACGAGACCGAGCCACCACAGGCCCCGCTGCCCCGTCTGGGGCTGCGGGAACCGCTCGGTGACGTCATCGAGGACAGCGACGCCTATGCCGCCTACTGCGCGCAGGTGACAGTGGGCAGCGGGCCGGTGGCTCTCGATGCCGAACGGGCCTCCGGCTACCGCTACTCCCAGCGCGCCTACCTCGTGCAGGTGCGCCGAGAGCACGCCGGCACCGGTCTGATCGATCCCATCGCGTTCGACGACCTGAGCGACCTCAACGAGGCGATCGGCGACGCCGAGTGGATCCTGCACGCCGCCACGCAGGACCTGCCCTGCCTGGCCGAGGTCGGCCTGCGCCCGACCAGGCTGTTCGACACCGAGCTGGCCGGGCGGTTGCTCAACCTGCCCCGCGTCGGTCTGGCAACCCTCGTGGAGCACTACCTCGGGCTCTCTCTGGCCAAGGAGCACTCCGCCGCCGACTGGTCCACCCGCCCGCTGCCCAGGCCATGGCTGGAGTACGCCGCGCTCGACGTCGAGGTGCTGGTGGAGCTGCGCGACCTCGTCGAGGCGGACCTGGAACGCGCTGGGAAGCTGGAGTGGGCGAGGCAGGACTTCGAGGCGCTGCTGTCGTTCACCGGCACCGCTCCCCGGGAGGAGCCGTGGCGACGCACCTCGGGCATCCACCGGGCGCGCGGACGCCGCATGCTCGGCCTGGTCAAGGCGTTGTGGGAGGAACGCGACGCGATCGCCGAGCAGCGCGACACCACACCGGGCCGCATCCTGCCCGACGCCGCACTCATGGAGATCGCCAAGCAGGCTCCCCAGGACGCCTCCTCGCTGCGGCAGCTCGCCGGCATGCGAGGTCGCGGGCCGCGACGCTTCACCGAGCAGTGGCTCGACGCCGTGCGTGAGGCCCTCGCGCTGCCGGAGGACGAGCTGCCGTCGGCATCACCTCGCGGTGAGGGACCTCCGCCGCCGCGCGCCTGGCCGGACCGACACCCCGAGGCTGCCGAGCGTCTGGGGCGGGCCCGGGAGGTCACCACCGGCCTCGCCGACCAGCACGACCTGCCCACCGAGAACCTCATCGCCCCCTCGCTCGTGCGTGCGCTCGCCTGGGAGCCGCCGAGCCCACTGTCGCCCGGCACCGTCGGCGATGCGTTGCTCGCCGACGGTGCGCGCCAGTGGCAGGTCGAGCTCGTGGCCACACCGCTGGCCGAGGCGCTACGCGACTGACTGACGTCCACGGACCACTCGCCGTGTGACCACGTCGGGTCTACCGTGGCCGCATGCGCACGGTGACGACGCAGCAGGAACGACGATTCCGATGAGCGAGTTCCGTCGTCCGTCCCTGCCCGGGCCTGCGCCGTTCGAGGCCATGGCCGAGGACATCGACCCTGCCGAGATGACTGCCGCCGGTCACCGGATCGCGGACCTGCTCGTGCGCGGTCCACACGGCGAGGCCGACGAAGGCCTGGTGTCGCGGGTGCTGCACCTCAGCGACTCCGAGGGGCTCGGTGTGATCGCCGACCTGTGGTCCCATGCGGCCCCGGACACGCTGGCCGGCGCGTTGTGGCGGTTGTACGTGCTGCGCGAGTGGGTGCACCGCCAGCCCGAGCTGGCCGCCCGCGAGTACGCCGCAGGACGGGCCTACACCCCTGTGCACGAAGTGCTGGCCGGGGTCGTGGAACCGCCGGGGCCGGAGGAGGTTGCGCACCTGGTGGACACCGTGGTGCGCGGCATCGTCGGTGACGCCTTCGACGTGACGCTGGACCGGGCCGCGGCGTTCGCGCACATCGTGGGCGTGGGTCGCGGACAGAGCGACGGTGACGCGCAGAGCGCCGCCAAGCTCGTCGACATGGCGCAGCAGCTGCGCCATGCGGCCGTCCTGGAACGCTCCGGGACCCTGCACTGACGCTGGCGCCGACGCTGAGGACGTGCGGTCGCCCTGGCTGCCCTCGTCCCTCATCGACCGGTCGCCTTGTGTGCGACCGGAGACCGATTACGCTGGTCACCGCGCCGGGCTGCGGCAAGCCCCGGGTCCCAACACAAGCCGCTACGAGCGGCCACGCGCCGTGAGGCGCTTCCCAGCCCGGCGCAACCTCTTCCCAGCCCGAACCTGTGTCCCAGCAGGATGGAGACGGAGAGGTTCCGGTGCCTCGGCTCGACGGTGACGAGAGCTCAGGACGGGGCGAACGTCGTGTAGGACTGCGTCGCCCGGCCGATCTCCGCGAGCGCCGTGAGGTCGTCCTCGCTCGGCTGCCACTGGACGGCCTCGGCGTTGGAGCGCACCTGCTCGGGCTTGGTTGCCCCGGCGATGACGCTGGTCACCGCGGGTTGGGCCGCCAGGCCGCCCATCGCCAGCTGGAGCAGGGAGATGTCCCGCTCGGCCGCGAACTGCGCGAGCGCGTCGATCCGGCCCCAGTCGGCGTTCTCCAGACGTCTGGACTGCGCCGCCAGGCGTGTTCCCGCAGGTGCTGCCTGCCCGCGGCGGTACTTGCCGGTGAGCAGTCCGTACGCGAGAGGGAAGTACGGCAGGATGCCGACTCCGAGGGCGCCGCACGCCGGCGCGAGCTCGACCTCCGCCGTGCGGTTGTACAGGGAGTACTCGTTCTGCGCCGTGGCGAAGCGCGTCAGCCCGGCGTTGCGGGCGCGCCAGTCGGCATCGACGACCTGCCAGGCCTGGAAGTTGGAGCAGCCGATCGCCCGGACCAGGCCCTCGTCGACGAGCTCGTGCAGGGCAGCGAGCGTCTCCTCGACGTCGGTGCCAGGGTCGGGAGTGTGCAGCTGGTAGAGGTCGATGTGGTCGGTGCCGAGCCGCCTCAGACTGGCTTCGACGGCCGTGCGGACATAGCTGGCAGACCCGCGGCGGCCCCCGTCGTCACCGTTGCGGCCCTGCATGTCCATGCCGAACTTCGTGGCCACCACCACCTCGTCACGACGCCCGGCCAGCGCCCGTCCGAGCAGGATCTCGCTCTCTCCCAGGCCGTAGCTGTCGGCGGTGTCGAAGAACGTCACCCCGGCGTCGATCGCCGCGTCGACGACCGCCTGCGTCCCGTCGGCGTCCACGCGAGACCCGAAGGCGTTGCAGCCGACGCCGACGACCGACACCTCGATGCCGCTGTGTCCCAGAGGACGAGTGAGTGTCCGGTGCTGGAGAGTCATGGCCTCAGGCTAGTGCCCTGCGGCGGCGTCACCGATGGCGTGGTGGCGACATGGCCTAGACTCAAGCGATGCCTGAGGACCGTCGACGCACACGCCTGGCCGCCGCCGTCGCGGCGTCGCTGGTGTCGTTGTTCGTCGTCGTGCTCGGCACCGCATCCAGCCAGGCGGCCACCACCCGCGTCGGTGCCGTCCTCACCTCGCCCGGGCCCGCGCAGGCCGCACCAGTCGATGTCGCGACGTCACCGGACGTCGACGCCGTGGCGCTCGACCTCGCCGGAGTCGCACCGTCGGCTGACCAGCAGGTCCCCCGCTCCGGCGCACACGTGCTCACTGGTTCGGTGCACGGCATCGTCGTCGCGCCACCGGTCAATCCCTCGGACCGTGGACCTCCGGCTCGCTGAGCCGTCTGCGTCCCCCAGTTCCACACCGCCGCTCGAGCCTGACATCGTCAGCGCTCACGCGCCCACTCCGAGAGAACCTTCATGAACCGTGCCCCCATGTGGCGTGGCATCGCCGCCTTCGTGGTGCTGTCGGCCTCACTCGCCTTCGCCTACTTCCAGCCCGCCAACCTCGGCCTCGACCTGAGCGGCGGCACCCAGATCGTCTTGGAGACCCAGGACACCGATCGCGTCGAGGCCGACGCCGAGGCCACCGACCGCGCCCTGGAGGTGCTGCGCGGCCGCGTGGACGCCCTGGGTGTCGCTGAGCCGACACTCGCCCGCTCCGGTGAGAACCGCATCGTCGTGGAGCTGCCCGGCGTGCAGGATCCGCGCGAGGCAGCCGAGGCGCTCGGCCAGACCGCCCAGCTCACGTTCCACGAGGTGCTCCGTCCCGCCGAGCCGGACGAGGAACCCGAGGAGGACGGCCAGGTCGTCACCACCGACGAGCAGGGCGAGACGCTGCTGCTCGGCCCCGTGGAGGTGGACGGTGACGGTGTGAGCGACGCCGTCGCCGCGCAGCCTCAGGACAGCATCGGCCAGTGGGTGGTCAACGTCGACTTCGCCGGTGAGGGCCGCGACGGCTGGCGCGAGCTGGTGGCCAGTGCCTGCGCCAACCAGTCCGCGGGCAACCGCGTCGCGATCCTGCTGGATGAGGAGATCATCTCCTCCCCCGGCATCGTGCCCGAGCTGTGCGCCTCCGGTGGCGGCAACCAGACCAGCATCAGCGGTGACTTCACCCAGGAGGAGGCCGACGACCTCGCGGTCCTGATCAAGGGCGGTGCCCTTCCGGTGCCGGTGGAGATCATCGAGCAGCGCACCGTCGGCCCGACGCTCGGCGCCGCAGCCATCGACGCCTCCATCGAGGCCGGCATCATCGGCATCATCCTGACGGGTCTGTTCATCGTCTTCGTCTACCGGATCCTCGGCTTCATGGCGACGCTCGCGCTGGGGACCTACGCGTTCATCTCCTACGGACTCCTCGTCTGGCTGGGGGCAACCCTGACGCTGCCGGGCCTCGCGGGCTTCGTACTCGCCATCGGCCTGGCCATCGACGCCAACGTGCTGGTGTTCGAACGAGCGAGGGAGGAGTACGCCGCCCGGGAGAAGGAAGGCCTGGCGCCGTCACTGACGACCGGCTTCAACAAGGCCTGGTCCGCGATCATCGACTCCAACGTCACGACGTTGGTGGCGGCGGCGCTGCTGTTCCTGCTGGCCTCCGGCCCGGTGCGGGGCTTCGGTGTCACGCTGTCCATCGGTGTCCTCGCGTCGATGTTCTCCGCCCTGGTCGTGGCTCGTGTGCTCACCGAGTGGGCGGTCAACCGCTCGTTCGTGCGGCAGCGGCCGGGCATCACCGGTATGGGCAAGATCAGCCGTATCCGCAACTGGCTGGAGACCAGCGGCCCCGACCTGATGAAGCGCAGCGGCACGTGGATCGTCGTCACCCTGGTGGTCGCGATCGTCTCGATCGGCGGCATCGTCCTGCGCGGGCTCGACCTCGGGGTGGAGTTCACTGGCGGTCGGGACCTGGAGTTCTCCTCGGCACAGGTGGTGGACCCGGAGGAGGCCCGCGTCGCGGTCGGCGAGGCCGGCTTCCCGCAGGCCGTGGTCCAACGGTCCTCCGGTGACGGCGAGAGCGAGAACATCTCGGTCCGCGTCGACAACATCTCCGACGATGAGGCCATCGAGATCGAGGAGGCGCTCTCGACCCTCGGCGGGGACGTCACCAAGGAGCGCGACGAGCTCATCGGCCCGAGCCTGGGTCAGGAGCTCCGCAACAAGGCGCTGATGGCCTTCGCCATCGCGATCGCCGCCCAGATGGTCTATCTGGCGTGGCGCTTCCGATGGACGTATGCGATCTCGGCCCAGCTGTCGATGTCGTCGGTGGTCCTCGCGGTCGTCGGCATCTTCGCCTGGTGGGGCAAACCGATCGACGGGGTCTTTCTCGCCGCGGTGCTCTCGATCATCGGTCTGGCGGTCAATGACACGATCGTCGTGTTCGACCGCATCCGAGAACACACGCGGGAGAACCGCGACAGACCGCTACGGGGCGTGGTCAACGAGGCGATCCTGGCGACCCTCCCGCGAACCATCAACACCGGTTTGGGCGCGATGTTCATCCTCGCGGCGCTGTCGGTGCTGGGCGGTGACTCCCTGACGGACTTCTCCCTCGCCCTGCTGATCGGTCTGTCGATCGGCATGCTGTCGACGATCTTCACCGCATCCGCGTTGGCCATCCTCCTGGAGGAGCGCTGGCCGTACGACCCGGACAAGCCGAGCAAGAACGCCGACCGGTACGCCGAGATCGACGACGGTCGTTCCGCCGGCCCGCCCGGTGGTGGTTCCGGCGCGGTCGTCTGACCCCTGTGCGCCCTTGTGGACAGGGGCTCGACGGGCGGGCGTGACTCCACTAGGTTCGGCGCATCATTGATCGGGGGATCCGGATGCGCCGAACCGTCACGCTCGTCATCGCAGCGCTGCTGCTGGCCGCCTGCAACGGCAAGCCGGAGGTGCGTGAGCCCGACCCCAGCGACTCCCCCACCGCCAGCGCCGCCCCCACCATGCCGGCGCAGGCGAAGGAAGACAGCGACGAGGGTGCTGCTGCCTTCGTCGCGCATTGGATCGACGTCTTCAACTTTGCCGCGCGAACCGGCGAAATCGAGCCGCTCACCGAGCTGGGCCCGAACTGCGAAGCCTGCAACAACTACGCCAAGGGTCTGCAAGAGAACTTCGAAGCCGGGGACGCACCAGAGCATGACCTATGGACGTTCAACGATCTTCTCGTGGGTGAATCTCAGGACGACAAGATCGACCTACAGGTCCGAGTCGAGGCTGAGTACGCCGACGGCCGCGAGGAGCACGAACTCGGCTTCGAGCTCGAACGGTCTGAACACTACGAAGTCGCTGACATCTACGTCATCGAGGAGGACTCATGACGCTCGCTGCGAGCATCTTCCTTGTATTCGCTCTCGGAGCAGGTCAAACGGTGAGCCTTTCATCCGACACCGAGGTGAAGCCTCTGGACCTCCGTCCCGGCGTTTGGATCAAGACCGAACGGGAATGGCGTGGTGCCTCGCAGGTCCCACCCCGTGCTTCCAAATCACGCCCCGCGGCCTCGTCGCCGCAGGTAGCTAGCCGACAGCCCAGAGCACTTCGAACCCAGTACTGCGAACGTAGTGCCATTGCCGGGCTTCAGTGCAGTGGCAACCCCTTCCCGCGGTTCCCAGACGAAGACGAAGCGCAGCCGGTAGCCGCCGAGATGCCCGAGCAGCTCACGCAAGGCCGGATCCTGCGCGCTGTCCGCGAGATCGAGATGCCTGCCCTGGACATCCAGGTCCAGCCGGGCGAGCGCACCCTCGTCAACATCCCCACGATCCTCTACACACAGCCCCGTGCGGTGACCCGCACCGTCGACCTGCTGGGCCACGAGATCACCGTGGAGGCCACTGCCACGAGCTTCACCTGGCACCACGGCGACGGCAGCTCGCAGGTCACCACCCGGCCCGGGCGGCCCTACCCTGCCAAGGACGTCACCCACACGTACGACGCCACCGCAGAGTCCGTCCGTCCCCGCGTCGACACCACGTACACGGTCCGCTACCGCGTCGACGACGGCGACTGGTCCGATCTCGGCGACACGCTCACCGCCACCGGTACACCCACGGCCCTCGAGGTCCGCCAGGCAGCTCCCGTCCTCACCCGGCGCTGACGCTGGGCGGCCGCGGGGCCGCTGGGCCACTCATGTCCTGGGTGGGAGGATGCAGGTATGCGCATTGCTGAGCACGTCGTGGACCTCGTCGGTGGGACACCACTGGTCCGGTTGAACAAGGTGGTGCCTTCGGACTCCGGAGTCGTGGCGGCCAAGCTGGAGTACCTCAACCCCGGCGGCAGCTCCAAGGACCGCATCGCCGTGCGGATGGTCGACGCGGCCGAGGCTTCCGGAGAGCTGCGCCCGGGCGGCACGATCGTCGAGCCCACGTCCGGCAACACCGGGGTCGGGCTCGCGCTCGTCGCCCAGCAGCGCGGCTACTCCTGCGTGTTCGTCTGCCCGGACAAGGTCAGCGAGGACAAGCGCAACACCCTGCGGGCCTACGGCGCTGAGGTCGTCGTCTGCCCCACGGCCGTCCCCCCAGAGCACCCGGACAGCTACTACAACGTCTCCGACCGGCTCGTCGAGGAGATCGACGGCGCCTGGAAGCCCGACCAGTACTCCAACCCGGCCGGCCCGCAGAGTCACTACGAGACGACCGGCCCGGAGATCTGGGCCGACACCGAGGGACGCATCACGCACTTCGTCGCCGGAGTCGGCACGGGCGGCACGATCAGCGGCGCCGGCAAGTACCTCAAGGAGGTCTCCGACGGACGCGTCAGCATCGTGGGCGTCGATCCTGAGGGGTCGGTGTACTCCGGCGGGACCGGCCGCCCCTACCTCGTCGAGGGCGTCGGCGAGGACTTCTGGCCCCAGGCCTACGACCCGGCGATCCCCGACGAGATCATCGCCGTCTCCGACGCCGACTCCTTCGACATGACACGCCGCCTGGCGCGCGAGGAGGGCCTGCTGGTGGGCGGGTCCTGCGGCATGGCCGTCGTCGCCGCAGCGCGCGTGGCGGAGAAGGCCGGCCCCGACGCCGTCATCGTCGTGCTGCTGCCCGACGGAGGCCGCGGGTACCTCACCAAGATCTTCAACGACGACTGGATGTCGTCCTACGGGTTCTTCCGCGAGCCGCTCGATCCGCGCAGCGACCGCGCCGACGTGGGCACGCTGCTGCGTCGCAAGTCCGGAGACCTCCCCGACCTCGTGCACACCCACCCGTCGGAGACGGTCCGTGACGCCATCGAGATCCTGCGCGAGTACAACGTGTCCCAGATGCCGGTCGTCGGGCCGGAACCACCCGTGGTGATCGGTGAGGTCGCCGGAAGCGTCTCCGAACGCATGCTGGTCAGTGCCGTCTTCGAGGGGCGGGCCAAGCTCACCGACCCAGTCTCCTCGCACATGGAGGCGCCGTTGCCGCTCCTCAGCGCCCACGAGAGCCTCGACGCCGCGTTCAGCGCGCTCAGCAGCAGCGACGCCATCATGGTCATCGACGAGGGCAAGCCGCTCGGTGTCCTGACCCGCCACGACCTCCTGGGAGTGCACGAATGAGTTCTGAGCACCTGAGCACGCGGGGCTTCGCCACCCGCGCCATCCACGCCGGGCAGGAGCCCGATCCCCGTACCGGCGCCGTCAACGTGCCGATCGTCGCCTCCTCGACCTTCGCGCAGGACGGCGTGGGCGGCATGCGCGAGGGCTATGAGTACGCGCGCACCGGCAACCCCACCCGCGCGGCGCTCGAGGAGGCCCTCGCCTCCCTGGAGGGCGGCTCACACGGTCGCGCGTTCTCCTCCGGCATGGCGGCCACGGACGCCGCCCTGCGATCGCTGCTGCGCCCGGGCGACCATCTGGTCATCCCCGACGACGCCTACGGCGGCACGTTCCGACTCGTCGACAAGGTGTTCAGCCAGTGGGGCATCACCTACACGCCAGTCAGCGTCAACGACGTCGCCGCGGTGCGAGCAGCCATCAGCGCTCAGACCAAGGCCGTGTGGATCGAGACGCCCACCAACCCGCTGCTCAACATCGGCGACATCGCGGCGATCGCCGACGTCACCCACGACGCGGGAGTGCGTCTCGTCGTGGACAACACGTTCGCCTCGCCGTACCTGCAGCAGCCGCTCGCCCTCGGCGCCGACGTCGTCCTGCACTCCACCACCAAGTACCTCGGGGGGCACTCCGACGTCGTAGGCGGCGCGCTCGTCACCGACGACGAGGAGCTCGACGCGGCGTTCGCCTTCCTGCAGAACGGCGCCGGCGGCGTCCCCGGCCCGTTCGACGCCTACCTGACGTTGCGGGGCGCCAAGACCCTCGCCGTGCGGATGGAGCAGCACAGCACCAACGCCGAGGCCGTCGTCGACATGCTCACCGGGCACCCGGCGATCTCGTCGGTCCTCTACCCGGGTCTGCCAGAGCATCCCGGCCACGAGGTGGCCGCACGTCAGATGGCGCGCTTCGGCGGCATGGTCTCGGTGCGGCTGGCCGGCGGCCGGGAGGCGGCGCTGCAGCTGTGTGACCGCACGGAGATCTTCACCCTTGCCGAGAGTCTGGGTGGCATCGAGTCGCTCATCGAGCACCCCGGGGCCATGACCCACGCCTCGACGGCCGGATCGGCCCTGGAGGTCCCCGACGACCTCGTCCGCCTCAGCGTCGGTATCGAGACCACCACGGACCTGCTCGCGGACCTGAAGCAGGCGCTGGGCTGAGGTCGGGCGGCCAGCCCCCGCCCTGACCCACGATCTGTGAACCTCTGCACGGCTTCTCGGTTTGATTGGGTGCAAGGGCTCCCAAACCGGGAGACTCTCCCGGGGGGATAGGGGTCGCTCTCAGCCGGCGTCGCGCTCGTCGTCGGTGGTCTCGACGCCGATCGTGAGGTCGAGCTCGGGACGCTCCAGGTCCTCGAACGCGGCGAACTCCGCAGGAGTCTCGCCGGAGGTCATCTCCGCTGTCGTGAGGCTGCGGGCATCGGCCTCGATCGGTGCCACGGGCTCCAGGGCGGTGTCGTCGAACCCGTCGAGCTTGCGGGCCGTGACGAGTACGCCGCGCTCGAGCGAGCCGACGAACTTGTTGTAGTCGCCCACGCTGCGCTCCAGCGACCGGCCCAGCTTGGCGACGTGCTCGGACAGCGTGCCGAGACGCTTGTAGAGCTCACGCCCGAGATCGACCACCTGCTGCGCGTGCTCGGCGAGATCCTCCTGCTTCCAGGTGAAGGCGACGGTCTTGAGCACCGCCCACAGGTTGACCGGAGTGGCGAGGACGATGCCGCGCCCGAACGCGTGCTCCATCAGGGTGGGGTCGGCGTCGAGCGCGGCGTTCAGGATGGCCTCGCTGGGGATGAAGGCGATGGTGAACTCCGGGCTGGTCGGCAGACCGGTCCAGTACTCCTTGCCGGACAACGCGTCGACGTGGGCCTTGACCTGCCGCGCGTGCTGCACCAGCAGCTGCTTGCTGCGCTGCTCGTCGCCGGACTCGTGCGCCTCGATGAAGCAGCTGTAGGGCACCTTGGCGTCGATCGCCATCTGCTTGCGACCCGGCAGCTTGATGACCATGTCGGGACGGCGGGCGCCGGAGTCGGCGGTGATCGACTCCTGCATCGAGAAGTCGACGCGGTTGAGCAGGCCAGCAGACTCCACGAGCGACTGGAGCTGGGTCTCGCCGTAGGCCCCGCGCGTGGCGTTGTTCTTCAGGGCCGACGACAGCGCCTCGGCCGCTTGGCGGGACTTCTCGGCGGTCTCCTGCGAGACGCGCAGCTGCTCGGCCAGTGCACTGTGCTGGCCGGCCCGCTGCTTCTCGATCTCGTCGACCTTCTGCTGCATGGACCGCAGCTGGGTCGTCACCGGGGACAGCTTCTGCAGCACCTTGCTCTCGGCGGCCGCGGCGCTCTCGCGCTCCTTGGCCTCGCGACGGTGCGTCTCCACGGTGTCGCGGTACTGCTGCTGCGCTGCCTCGACGGCCTGCTGCAGCCCCTCGATCGAAGCCTGTGCCGCGGCCAGGCGTCGCTCGACGTCGGCCCGCGCCGACGCCTCCTCGTGACGGACCTGGGCGACGGCTGCCTCGTGCCGGGCCTGCACGACGGCCGGGTCCTCGCCGGTCCCGGAGTCCTCGGCACGCGAGCGGGCGACCAGCACCCCGCCGGCCACGCCGAGGGCGAGACCGATGAGAAGTCCGACCAGCAGAACGATGACGAGATCCATACCCAGCAGTCTGGCAACGACCACCGACAGAACGTCGCCGACAGGCCGTGTGGAGGCTCGCCATCACCTCACACGACCGGTCCGAGGCGGATCTGGACACAGCCACGTCGCCACCGTCCGCCCAGCCACTGAGACACCGCCTAGGCTTGGGCTCGATGTCCCAGCGCTCCTCCCTCTGCTCCGGTACCTCCACGTTCCAGGTCGTGGCGGGCGCCCACGCGGCCAGCACTCCTGCTCCCACCTCCACCGTGCAGTCGACCTCGGCCCCCGGTCGCGAGTGAGCACCGACACCCTGCCGCTGCTGCTGGGCGTCGGTCTCGCGGTGGTCCCGACGACGTGGCGCTGGCTCAGCCACCTGGTGACGTTGGTGCACGAGGCCGGCCACGCGGTCGCCGCACTGGCCACCGGACGCAAGCTCGACGGCATCCGGCTGCACCGTGACACGTCAGGACTCACGACGTCGGTGGGACGTCCGCGGGGGCCCGGCATGGTGCTCACCGCGTCAGCCGGCTACCTGGCGCCGACCATGCTCGGTGCGGCCGTCCTGCTGCTCGTCCGCCAGGGTCACACGGCCTGGGCCGCGTACCTCGCGCTGGCGGTCGTCGGGTTCGTGCTCGCCTTCATCCGCAACTGGTACGGCGTCCTGGTGGTGCTGGCCGCGGGTGCGGCCACGGCGGCGCTCATCTGGCGTGCGTCGCCGCAGGCGCAGGAGCTCGCCATCTCGGCGATCGCCTGGCTGCTCCTCGCCGGCGCCGTCCGGGCCAGCCTGGACCTGTGGTCCCACCGTCGTCGAACCCGCTCACGCACCAGCGACGCCGACGTCCTCGCTCGATTGACACACGTCCCCGCCGTCGTCTGGAACGTCCTGTTCATCGCGACGTGCACCGCGACGCTGGTGTGGGCCGCCCGTCCGCTGGTGGTTGGATAGGGCGCGTGTTCACCATCGGCAGCCGACTCCAGGGCGGAGCCGGCCGCACCGGAGTGATCTCCACCCCACACGGTGAGATCCGCACGCCCGCGTTCATCCCGGTCGGCACCAGCGCAACGGTCAAGGCCGTCCTGCCCGAGACGATGGCGGAGCTGGGCACCCAGGCGCTGCTGGCCAACGCCTACCACCTGTACCTGCAGCCCGGCGACGACATCGTGCAGGCCGCCGGCGGGCTCGGGCGGTTCATGAACTGGCCCGGGCCGACGTTCACCGACTCCGGCGGGTTCCAGGTGATGAGCCTCGGCGCCGGGTTCAAGAAGACCCTCTCGATGGACGCCAGGGGGGTCACCTCCGATGACGTCATCGCCCCCGGCAAGGAGCGGCTCGCACACGTCGACGACGACGGCGTCACGTTCCGCTCCCACCTCGACGGCTCGCAGCACCGGTTCACGCCCGAGATCTCCATGGGCATCCAGCACCGGCTCGGCGCCGACATCATCTTCGCCTTCGACGAGCTGACCACGCTCATGAACACCCGCAGCTACCAGGAGCAGTCCGTGGAGCGCACACAGGCGTGGGCGCAGCGATGCCTCGCCGAGCACCACCGGCTGGTCACCGAACAGCCCGACCGACCGCGCCAGGGCCTGTTCGGCGTCGTGCAGGGCGCCCAGTACGAGGACCTGCGACGCCGCGCAGCCCGCGGCCTGGCCGACCTGGAGATCGACGGTCGCACGTTCGAGGGGTTCGGGATCGGTGGCGCCATCGAGAAGGAGAACCTGGCGACCATCGTGGGCTGGGTCGTCGAGGAGCTGCCCGAGGACAAGCCTCGGCACCTGCTGGGCATCGGGGAGCCGCACGACCTGTTCGCCGCCGTCGAGGCGGGATGTGACACGTTCGACTGCGTGGGGCCGTCGCGGGTTGCGCGGTCCTCGCGCGTCTACACCGCCGATGGTCGCGAGAACCTGCTCGTCGCCGCCTCCAGACGCCGGTTCGAGCCGATCGAGGACGGCTGCGACTGCTACACGTGCGCCCACTACACGCGCGCGTACCTGCACCACCTGTTCAAGACCAAGGAGTACCTCGCGGCCACGCTCACCACGATCCACAACGAGCGCTACATCGTCCGGCTGGTCGATGCCATGCGCGATGCCATCGACGCCGGCACCTTCACCGACCTCCGCGACGAGACCCTGGGCCGCCTCGACGGCTGACCCCGGGAGGATCAGTAAGTAGGGTCGGTGTGCTTGAGGCGGGAGATGACCGCGACGGTGACGGGAAGCAGGACGACCTCGACGGCAACCTTCAGCACGACGCCGACGACGAAGTAGTTGAGGAACTGCCCGCCCGTGGTGATCCCGATGGCCGTCGCGGCGATGGCGCAGAACAGGAAGGTGTCCACCACCTCGCCGGCACCGGTGGAGGCGAGCAGACGGCCCACCAGGCCGCGCTCGGCCGTGCGTCCCTTCATCCAGGTGAGCACCCACGCATTGGTGAGCTGGCCGAGCACGTACCCCACGACGCTCGCCGTCACGATCTGCCCGACCGGACCGAGTACGGCGTCGTAGGCAGCCTGGTTCTCATAGAACGACGCGCCGGGAATGGCACCGACCAGCGTGAAGGTCGCCACCGCGAGCACCGCGCAGCTGAACCCGGTGAGCACGGCGCGACGGGCCGCCCTGAACCCGTACACCTCGGAGAGGACGTCGCCGATGACGTAGGCCAGCGGGAACAGCACCAGGCCGCCGTCGACGATGAGCGGCCAGATCTGGATCGGGCCCAGCGAGAGCGCCGCGGTGCCGATCTCGATCGGTTTGGCGGCCACGATGTTGGAGACCACCACGACGACGCAGAACAGCGCCAGCAGGACGGCATACGGTGACGACCCGGTGGTGGCGAAACGGACGTCAGGTTTTGGTGAGGTTGCCTGAGAACTCATGACCGCCATCCTCCCACGACCGGCACGGTGGAAGAATCGACGCCATGACTCTGCCCACCAGCACCGACGTCCTGGTCGTGGGCGCCGGTCCGGCCGGCGCGGCCGCGGCGGCGTGGGCAGCTCGGTTCGGCTCCGACGTCGTGCTGGCTGATGCCGCCACGTTCCCGCGGGACAAGACATGCGGCGACGGGCTCACCCCTCGTGCCATCGCCGAGCTGGACCGGCTCGACCTGGGTGAGTGGGTGCGCGGCCACGGCACGAACCGTGGTCTGCGGGCGGCCGGGTTCGGCCAGGAGCTCCTGCTGCCCTGGCCCGGCGGCAGCCTGCCCGACCACGGCTCCGCAGTTCCCCGCACGAGTCTGGACGCCACGATCCGCGAGACGGCCCTCGATGCCGGGGCGGTCTCCCTGGAGGGCGCGCGGGCCGTCGACGTGGAACGAGACTCCCGCGGGCACGTCACCGCCGTGCGGTTCCGGCTCGGCCGGGAGCGAACCGACCACGTCGTGGCCTGCCGCCGCCTGGTGGTCGCCGACGGCGTCGGCTCCTCGCTCGGCCGAGTGCTGGGCCGACAGTGGCACCGCGAGACGGCGTACGGCGTCGCAGGCCGCTGCTACGTCAAGTCCGGCCACAGCGACGACCCCTGGATCTCCTCCCACCTGGAGCTGCGCTCGCAGAGCGATGAGCTGTTGCCCGGGTACGGCTGGATCTTCCCGCTCTGTGACGGCGAGGTGAACCTCGGGGTCGGCGCGCTGGCCACCTCCAAGCGTCCCGCCGACCTGCAGATTCGTCCGCTCATGCAGTACTACGCCGACCTGCGGCGTGAGGACTGGGACCTCGGCCCGGAGCTGCGGCTCCCCACGTCGGCCCTGCTGCCGATGGGCGGCGCGGTCTCCGGGGTCTCCGGCCCCAACTGGATCATCGTGGGTGATGCTGCCGGCTGCGTGAACCCCCTCAACGGCGAGGGCATCGACTACGGCCTGGAGACCGGACGCGTGGGCGCGGAGCTGCTGCACACCAACGCTCCCCCGGACGTCGCCTGGCCGCAGCTGCTGACGTCGCACTACGGCGAGGCGTTCTCGATCGCGCGACGGCTGGCCGGGCTGATCACGGTCCCCGGCCTGCTGCCCCGGCTGGGCCCGCTCGGCATGCGCTCGCACGTCCTGATGACCATCGCCCTGCGGGTGATGGGAAACCTGGTCACCGACGAGGACCGCGACGCCACGGCCCGTCTGTGGCGCCTGGCCGGTCGGCTCTCGGTGCGGCTGGACGACCGCCCGCCGTTCACCGCCTGACGTTCACGGCCCATTTGCCGGTTCCGGAGGTACGAAACCGCTCCACGGTCTAGGTTGTGAGTGCCAACGGCACGACGAGCGGAGAGCATCGAGATGAGCCCCCAGGACCCGACGCCCGACGATCAGGACCCCGGCACGCCCCCGACACCGCCTGCCGGTGGTGGCCCGGGAGGTGCCGTACCTCCGCCTCCGCCGCCGCCCGGCGGCCCCGGCCCGGGAGGTCCCAGCGGGCCGAGGCTCGACGTGGGCACGTCGTTCACGTGGGCGTGGGCCAAGTTCAAGGAGAACGCCGCCACCCTCGTGCTGGCCGTGCTCATCGTCCTCGGTGTCGCCGTGGTCCTCGGCATCGTCTCCAACCTCGTCGTGGGCGCGATCTTCGGCGGTGGCACGTTGGAGGTGAACTCCGCGACCGGCGAGATCAGCGGCGGACGCAGCTTCCTCGGCATGCTCGTCCTGCAGCTGCTCGCCGGTGCGCTGAGCAGCATCGTGACGTACTTCCTGCAGGCTGGCCTGGTCCGCGCGAGCCTGGCCGTCGCCGACGGCCGCAAGCCCGAGCTGGGCGACGTGTTCGTCTTCGACCGGGTCGGCCCCCTGGCCGTGCTGGCCCTGCTGCTCACGGCAGGCACCTACATCGGCCTGATCCTCTGCTACCTGCCCGGTCTGGTCTTCGCGGTGCTGGCCTCGTTCTCGCTGTTCTTCTTCGTGGACAAGGGCAGCGAGGGCATCGAGGCGATCAAGCAGAGCTTCCGACTGGTGATCGACAACATCGGACAGCTGATCCTGCTGTTCCTCGCCGTCATCGCGACGCTCATCGTCGGGGCCCTGGCCTGCGGCGTGGGCCTGCTCGTGGCTGCGCCGGTGGCGCTGCTCGTGGTCACCCACGCCTTCCGGACCCTCACCGGCGGGCCGGTGGCCCAGGCCTGAGGCGGCTCGCACGAGCGGCTCGCGATCCTGAGCCTGCGGCGCGTGATGTCTCGCAGTACGACCCACGGTGGAACCCTGCGAGGCTCACGCACTACGTTGATCGCTGACGTCCAGCCCACCGGAGGAATGCATGAGCCCCCAGGACCCGCCTCCCGGCGGCCCCGACCAGCCGAACCAGCCTCCCGCGGGAGGCACCCCTCCCCCGCCACCTCCTCCTCCGGGCGGCACCCCACCTCCTCCTCCGGGCGGCACCCCACCGCCCCCTCCGGGCGGACCGCAGCCCCCACCTCCCGGCGGCGGCGTCCCTCCCGGCGGGTACGGGCCGCCGGCACCGCGCGACCCGGACATCGGCGCCGGCTTCTCCTGGGCGTGGGCCAAGTTCCAGCAGAACGCGGCGACGCTCATCCTCAGCACGCTGATCCTGTTCGCGATCGCGTTCTTCGCCTACCTGCTGATCTACGTCCCGCTGGTCGCGGCGGGTGCCCTCAGCTCCGGGCCGACGACGTACGACCCGTACACCAACACCTACGAGACCAGCGGCCCCAGCGGGTTCGCCGTGTTCCTCATCATCGTGGGCGTCGTGCTGCTGGTCTTCCTGCTGGCGATCCTGCTGCAGGGTCTGGGATCCAACCTCGTCCGCATGTCACTGCTCATCGCCGATGGTGGGCAGCCGGAGATCAGTGACCTCTTCCGCTTCCCCCGGGGCGCAGCCACGTGGACGACGGCGATCCTGCTCGCGCTGGGCACCGGTATCGGCGTGCTGCTGTGCTTCATCCCGGGCATCATCTTCGCCTGGGGTGCGGCGTTCACCTACTTCATCTTCTACGACCGCGAGGTCAGCCCGGTCGAGGCGATCAAGGGCAGCTTCGCGCTGTTCAGGGACCGCTTCGGGCCGGCCCTCGTCGCGGTCCTGCTCGGAGGCTTGGTCGCCGGTGCCGGCAGCCTGGCCTGCGGCATCGGGGTCATCGTGACCGCACCCATCGGTCAGCTGTTCATCGCGCACCAGTTCCGCAGCCTGACCGGCGGGCACATCGCTCCCTGAGCAGTAGCGTGGCGGACATGCAGAACACAGCGCCTCTGCTCGAGCTCAACGACGGCCACTCGATGCCGCAGCTGGGCTTCGGCACGTACTCCATCCACGACGTCGACCTGCTCGGCGAGGCCATCGAGTCCGGCTACCGCCTGCTCGACACGGCGACGCGCTACGAGAACGAGGCAGAGGTGGGACGTGCCATCGCGCAGGCCTCCGTCCCCCGGGACGAGCTGTTCGTGACCACCAAGCTGGCGGGGCGGGACCACGGCCGTGAGAACGTCCGTCCCGCCCTGCAGGCGTCGCTGGAACGGCTCGGTCTCGACCAGGTGGACCTGTACCTCATCCACTGGCCGCTGCCCAACGTCGGCAAGTTCGTCGAGACCTGGGAGGCGCTGGTCGACCTGCGTGAGGCCGGGCTGGCTCGCTCGATCGGCGTCTCGAACTTCCTGCCCGAGCACCTCGACGCCATCGTGGGCGCCACCGGGGTCGCGCCGGCGGTCAACCAGGTGGAGCTGCATCCGTACTTCCCGCAGGCGGCCCAGCGACAGGCCGACGCCTCGCGCGGGACCGTCACGCAGAGCTGGAGCCCCTTGGGGCGGGGCACCAACCTGCTGGAGTCGCCGGTCCTGCGCAGCATCGGCGAGAAGTACGGCCTCGGGCCCGGCCAGGTGGTGCTGCGCTGGCACACCCAGATCGGCGCCGCGCCCATCCCCAAGTCGGCAACGCCCGAGCGGATCCGCACGAACCTGTCGATCTTCGACGTCACCCTCGACGAGGCCGCCATGAACGACATCGCCGCGCTGGAGACCGGGGTCCGCGTGGGCGGAGATCCGGCCGTGCACGAGGAGTTCTGAGTCCCTAGCACGCAAAGCTTCCCGAGAAAACCCTGAGAGCGGAATCTCTTCCTGACCTGTGGCGTTGCACCAGTACAGGACGAGAGATGGGAGGTCCCGATGACCAACACTGTCACCGAGAGCACCGAAGGCAAGGACAGCGTCGGCATGTACCTGGCGGAGATCGCCAGGACACCCCTGCTCGATGCTGAGCGTGAGGTGGACCTCAGCAAGACCATCGAGGCCGGTCTCTACGCCAAGCACCTGCTGGCCGAAGGACGCATCGGCCGCGCCAAGGGCGGAGCGCCCCGGCGCGCCACGCGCGAGGAGCTGGAGTTCCTCGCGGCCGAGGGTGATCGCGCCATCCAGACCTTCATCCAGGCCAACCTGCGCCTGGTGGTCTCGATCGCCCGCAAGTACGGCCGTTCCGCCATGCCGATGCTCGACCTCGTCCAGGAGGGCAACACCGGCCTGATCCGCGCCGTGGAGAAGTTCGACTACGTCAAGGGCTTCAAGTTCTCCACCTACGCCACCTGGTGGGTGCGTCAGGCCATCACCCGTGGCATCGCGCAGCAGGCGCGTGTCGTCCGGCTCCCCGTCCACGTCGTGGAGGAGCTCAACCAGGTCACGGCGGCCCGCCGCAACCTGGAGCGCCAGCTCGGCTACGACCCCGAGCCCGCCGAGGTCGCCCTCGAGCTCGACATGGACATCGACCGGGTGATCGACCTGCTGTCCTGGGGCCGTGACCACGTCAGCCTGGACACGCCGGTCGATGAGGACGGCGACACCTCACTGGGCGACCTCATCGCCCGTGAGACGCAGCCGGGGCCGGACCTCGCGGTCATCGACGATGAGACCAAGGAGCTGATCGGCACCCTCATCGACCACCTCGAGCCGCGCGAGGCCGACATCGTGCGAGCACGGTACGGCCTGCTCGACGGACGTCAGCAGAAGCTGGCCGACATCGGTCGCCGGCACGGCATCTCCGCCGAGCGTGTCCGCCAGCTGGAGCGTCAGGCGCTGGTCACGTTGCGTCGCATCGCGGACCCCGATCTGGCAGCCTAGAAGAAGCCTGCGACCTGCGCGGTCGCACCGAGCGAGAGCCACCCGAGCCCCCGACCGGGTGGCTCTCGTGCGTCCGGGGACGCCTCAGCGCGTCGTGAGGTCGGCCCAGAGGGCGTCGACGGCGTGCTCGAGCTGCTCCGGGGTGCCGCGGTTGTCCAGCACGACGTCTGCGGCCGCGACGCGGTCCTCGCGGGAGCTCTGCGCCGCCAGGCGGGCCCGGGCATCGTCCTCGCTCATCCCCCGGTCGCTGACCAGCCGGGAGACCTGCACGTCCTCGGGGACGTCGACCACGACGACCACCTGGCACGTCTGCGCCATTCCCATCTCCACCAGGAGCGGATGGTCGTGCACCACGACGGCGTCCTGTGGCGCGCCAGCCTCCCGGGATGCGGCGAGGTCGCGGATCGCCGGGTGGGTGATGCCCTCCAAGTCACGCCTGGCCTGCTCGTCGGCGAAGACGACGGCGCCGAGCGCCGGACGGTCCAGGGCGCCCTCGGCGTCCAGGACGTCGTCGCCGAACCTCTCGCGGATCAGTCGCAGCGCGGGCATGCCCGGCTCGACGACCTCGCGCGCGAGCAGGTCGTAGTCGATCACGACGGCACCATGCTCGGCGAGCCGCGCACTGACGGTGCTCTTGCCGGAACCGATGCCCCCGGTCAGGCCGACGCGAAGCACTAGGCCGTGTCTCCCAATTCGCGCGAGTGATCCGGGCGGCATCCGCGCCCGGCTGACCAGGAATGGGGGCACCTCCCGCGAGCGCAGCGAGTGGGGGCGGAGTGAGGCATACCGGGTCGTACGTCGATCGACGATGACGCCGTCAGACGGGATGCGGGGTCGTCCGGGCGCCGCGGGGAATTGGGAGACACGGCCTTTAGCTGGTCGCGGAGCTGCCGTATGTCGTGACGTGGACGTGGTCGTAGTGGTTGGCGGTGTCGCCGCCGCGGTCACTCATGGGGCGCCAGCTGTTCGACGTCGACGGACGCCAGATCTGCTGCTGCCAGATGAGGTACTCGACTCCGAGCTCGGAACGGTTCTCCTCCAGGAACGCCGCCACGCGGTTGCCCAGCTCGCCGCGAACCATGATGTCCAGTGCGTGGCCGGTGGCGTGCTCGCCGCGGCCGGCCAGTCCGCCGTAGCTGGTGATCTCGGGGAACTCCGCGCAGACGGCACGCAGCACCTTGACGGTGTCGGGCTGCAGGCCGTTCTCGCTGCCGTGCGGGCAGGGCTCGGAGCCGAGGGGGAGCTTCTTGCCGAGCGAGTCGGTCTTGACCCAGCGGGAAAGGTCCTTGTGCACGACCTCGGTCCACGCGCCCTCGGTCTTGCCGGTGACGTCGATGGAGTCGCCCTTGTCGAGCGTGGCGAGCACCTGGGCGCCGCCCCGGGCGTCGGTGCGGATCTTGACGCCGTCGGAGAGCGCCAGCAGCGTGCCGGAGACGTCGATCGATCCCTGTGTCTCGGAGGGGAGCTCTGGCCGCTCGGCGTTGCGGGTGATCTCGATGTCGGACGCCTTGTCCTCCATCGCACGGGCGATGATGTCATCGGTCTGGGCCGGGGCGGCCGCCGAGGCGGAGGCGGGCGCCTGGTCACCGTCCTGGGAGACGACGACGGCGCCGGCGGTGCCGAACAGCATCATGACGCCGACGGCGGGCAGGGCGACCTTGACGGCGTGACGCCGCCACGGAGACTGCACGGCGGCGCGACGGCCGCCTCCCGTGGGACGCGAACGCGGTGTCGACCGCATTCCGGCGCGCTTGGGCACCGCGTGCTTGTGGCGTGAATGAGCCACAGATGATCACCTTCGGCAGGGCGGGGACACGTACCAACGGTCGAGTGAAGCATACTTTCGCTGATGATTCACACGAGCGACACAGTCCTCAGCCGATTTTCAGTACGGGATGTGACAGGCGTCTCAGGAATGGTGGTCGTGTGAGCCGGCCCGTGCTCACCGCCGAGCGCAGCGCGGCGGACCAGTCCCGGATCGCCGGGGCCCTCGGTGCACGGGGTATCGGCGAGGGTGATCGCGTCGTCCTGTCCGTTCCGGGGTCGCCTGCGTACGTGAGCACCGTGCTGGGCGCCACCCGCGCCGGCATCGTCCCGGTGCCACTGGATCCCCGCCTGACCGAGCACGAGCGCGACGCCATCCTGGCCGACGTCGAGCCGGCGCTCATCATCGACGACGTCGATCAGCTCACCGGGCTCCTCACCGGTCCCGAGGCGCCGCTCGCCCCGTGGCCCCGGTGCCGCCCGATGCACTTCACGTCCGGCACCACCGGGCGGCCCAAGGGCGTGTGGTCAGGTCTGCTGGATGAGGACGACGCCCGGTCCCTGGTGATGGAGGAACGGGACCTGTGGGGCTTTCACGCCGGGGACCTGAACCTCGTCATCTCTCCCGTCTACCACTCCGCACCCCTGCGCTTCGCCACCGGAACACTGCTTGCCGGCGGGTCCGTGGCCGTGCTGGGACGTTTCGACGCGCAGGACTTCATCGAGGCCGTCCACGACCTCCGCCCGACGTCGATGTTCTGCGTCCCGGCCCACCTGCAGCGCCTGTTCGCCCATCTCGACGAGAGCGGGGCGAGGCTGGATGCGTCGAGCCTTCGGCTCGTGGCGCACGCCGGAGCACCCTGCCCGGAACCGGTACGGCGGCGCGCCCACGCACAGTTCGGCGTCGAGACGGTGTGGGAGTTCTACGGGTCCACGGAGGGTCAGATCACCGCGTGCCCCGCCGGCACCTGGATCGAGCACCCAGGAACCGTCGGCCCGGCACGGCCCGGACGCAGCGTGAGCGTCGACCATGACGGGCTGCTGTGGTGCTCGGTGCCGCCGTGGGGCACGTTCACCTACTGGCGCGACGAGGAGAAGACCGCAGCGGCGTGGCGGGAGACACCGGACGGGCCCGCCTTCACCGTCGGTGACCTGGGGCGCGTCGAGGACGCTCTGGTGTTCCTGGACTCGCGACGCAGTGACCTGATCATCACCGGCGGGGTGAACGTCTACCCCGCGGAGGTCGAAGCGGCACTGGAGGACGTTCCCGGCCTGCAGGAGATCGCCGTGTTCGCCCGTCCCGACGACCACTGGGGCCAGCGAGTGTGCGCCGCCTACGTGGGCGACGTCGACGAGCAGTCACTGCGGGAACGAGCCGACGCGCGCCTCGCCCCGCCCAAGCGGCCCAAGACCTACGAGCGGGTGGACCTGCTCCCCCGCACAGCGACCGGGAAGGTGCGGCGCACCGAGCTGCCGTGAGCCCGGACGTCAGCACCTCGAGCCTTCCGACGGCCGCTCACACCGCCTCCAGGCTGCAGAAGGTGCGCCGGTAGGCCTGCGGGGTGGTGCCGAGCACGGCACTGAAGTGGTGCCGCAGGGTGGCGGCGTTGCCGAAACCGACGCGGCCGGCGATCTGCTCCACGGCCAGCGAGGAGTGCTCCAACAGCTCCGAGGCGAGTGAGACCCGCTGCATCGTCACCCACTTCAGCGGCGTCGTCCCCGTCTCGTCGCGGAAGCGTCGGGCGAAGGTGCGCTCGGACATGTGTGCCTGCTCCGCGAGGCGCTCCACGGTGAGCGGCTCGTCGAGGTGCTCCAGCGCCCACGCCAGCAGCGGGGACAACGACTCGGCCTCCACCTGGGCGACGGGCGCCCGGACGAACTGCGCCTGTCCCCCGGCCCGGTGCGGCGGCATGACGATGCGTCGGGCCGCCGTCGCCGCGGTGCGGGCGCCGAAGACCGTGCGCAGCAGGTGCAGCGACGCGTCGATGCCGGCCGCCGAGCCCGCACCCGTGAGGACACCGTCGTCGAGCACGTAGAGCACCTCCGAGCGCACGGTGGCCTGCGGGAACGCCTGCTGAAGCTGATCACCGTAGCGCCAGTGGGTGGTGCACTCACGTCCGTCCAGCAGGCCTGCCTCCCCGAGCAGCCAGACGCCGGTGCAGTGGGCCGAGACGACGGCGCCCCGCTCGGCCGCGCGACGCACGGCCTGCACCGCGGCCGGGTGCTGGTCGGTGAAGTCGTCCTTGGGTGCGACGCACACCAGATCGGCGTCCTCCAGGACCTCCAGACCGTGCTCGACGAACAGGTCGAAGCCGGCAGAGCCCGTGATCCGGCCCGGTGTGGGGCTGCAGACCGTGAAGTCGAAGACCGGGTTGTCGTCCTCAGGGTGGTAGGGCTCGGCCCAGACCTCGCAGATGGACCCGAGCCCGAACATGTGGGTGCCGTCCTGCACGACGACCGCGACCTTCTTCATGTCCGGAACCTTGTCACAGGGTTGGCTGAATATCAACGGAACATGGCATTCCTGCCACTCGTGGCAGGAAGTCGTTCAAGCAATGATTACTGCCATGTTGTTGTTCATCCTTCTGTTGACCCTGCTGGTGACGATCATCGCTCTTGCAGCGACCGTCGCCCATGACGGCTACGGCAGCCGTCCGGGTCCTCGCAGCCACGAGGACCACGACGCGTACACCGTCCCCCTGCGCTGAAGGAACGACGAAGCCCCCGGGCGGTACCCGGGGGCTTCATCATGTGCTGTTCAGCAGGAGCGGATCACTCGCCGCCGGTGAGCTTCTGGCGCAGCGCCTGCAGCGCCTCGTCGGAAGCCAGCGATCCACCCTCGGCGTCCTCGGCGGCCGGGGCCGGCGAGGCGTCGCTGGAGTAGTTGGCCGCATCGTCGGCCTCGAGGTCGGCCTTCTCGGCCGCCTCGATCTGCGCCTTGTGCGCCTCCCAGCGCTCGTGCGCCTCGGCGTACTGCTTCTCCCACGCGGCGCGGGCCTCCTCGAAGCCCTCCTGCCACTCGCCGGTCTCCGGGTCGAAGCCGTCGGGGTAGATGTAGTTGCCGGCCTCGTCGTAGGAGGAGGTCATGCCGTACAGCGTCGGGTCGAAGTCGTCGGCTGCGGCGACCGCGGTCTCGTTGGCCTGCTTGAGGGACAGCGAGATGCGACGACGCTCGAGGTCGATGTCGATGATCTTGACCATGACCGAGTCGCCGATCTGGACGACCTGCTCGGGGATCTCGACGTGACGCTCGGCCAGCTCGGAGATGTGCACGAGCCCCTCGATGCCCTCCTCGACGCGGACGAACGCGCCGAAGGGGACCAGCTTGGTGGCCTTGCCGGGCACGATCTGACCGATCTGGTGGGTCCGGGCGAAGTGCTGCCACGGATCCTCCTGAGTCGCCTTGAGCGACAGGGAGACGCGCTCGCGCTCGAGGTCGACGTCGAGAACCTCGACGGTGACCTCATCGCCCACCTGCACGACCTCGTTCGGGTGGTCGATGTGCTTCCAGGACAGCTCGGAGACGTGGACGAGACCGTCGACGCCGCCAAGGTCCACGAACGCACCGAAGTTGACGATCGAGGAGATGACGCCCTTGCGGACCTGCCCCTTCTTGAGCTCGTCGAGGAACTTCTGGCGCACGGCGGACTGCGTCTGCTCGAGCCAGGCACGGCGGGACAGGACCACGTTGTTGCGGTTCTTGTCGAGCTCGATGATCTTGGCCTCGATCTTCTGACCGATGTAGGGGTCGAGGTCGCGGACGCGACGCATCTCCACCAGCGAGGCGGGCAGGAAGCCACGGAGCCCGATGTCCATGATGAGGCCGCCCTTGACGACCTCGATGACGGTGCCCTCGACCACGCCGTCCTCGGCCTTGATCTTCTCGATGTCGCCCCAGGCGCGCTCGTACTGTGCGCGCTTCTTGGACAGGATCAGACGGCCTTCCTTGTCCTCCTTCTGCAGGACAAGGGCCTCGACGTTGTCACCGACGACGACGACCTCGTTGGGGTCGATGTCGTGCTTGATGGACAGCTCACGCGAGGGGATGACGCCCTCGGTCTTGTAGCCGATGTCGAGAAGGACCTCGTCACGGTCCACCTTGACGATGGTGCCGTCGACGATGTCGCCGTCGTTGAAGTACTTGATGGTCGAGTCGATGGCGGCGAGGAAGTCTTCCTCGCTGCCGATGTCGTTGACCGCAACCTGCGGGGCCGCAGAAGGAGTTGCGATACCAGATGTCATAGGGGATGGGCTCCGATGGATGATGGATTGAGTTCAGTGGGCTGGCGTCCCTTGGAACAGCATCTGACAAGGTCACCACGAAGAGAGACGTCATCTCGACTGTGCACGGCCCTGCTCCGTCCGAGGAACGCACAGGCCACCAGCGCATCGACCAGCGTACGCGACCGGCACCGCGCTGCGAAACCCGGGACCCCGCCCCTGCCGGTGAACTCCTGGACTCCATCGGGTGACGTCAGGGGGCACGTTCACGCCTGCGGGGAGAGGAAGGCCGTCAGGGCCCGGGTGTAGAGGTCGACGTCGGCGGCGGCCATGGTCTCCCTGGCTGAGTGCATGGCCAGCTGTGGGGCGCCGACGTCGACTGTCGTCATGCCGGTGCGCGCGGCGCTGATCGGACCGATCGTGGAGCCGCAGTGCAGGTCGGCGCGGTGCACGTACCGCTGCAGCGGGACGCCGGCCTGCTCGCAGGCCAGCGCGAAGGCCGCCGTCCCGACGGGCTCGCTGGCGTACCGCAGGTTCTGGTTGACCTTGAGCACCGGTCCCCCGCCGAGCGTGATGCGGTGCAACGGCTCGTGCTTCTCGGCATGGTTGGGGTGGGTGGCGTGGGCCATGTCGCCGGAGGCGCACACGGAGCCGGCGACGGCGCGGTGGTAGTCGTCGCGGGTGCCGCCGGCGGCGCCCACGATGCGCTCCAGCACGGTGGTGAGGAGCTCGGACTGGGCGCCGCGCTCGGACGTGCTGCCGATCTCCTCGTGGTCGAACATCACCAGGACGGGACGGATGCCGGGCACGGCGTGGGCCTCCAACAGGGCGCGCAGGCCGGCGAAGCAGGTGGCCTGGTTGTCCAGTCGGGGGGCGGCGACGAACGCTCGGTCCGCCCCGATGCGCCCGGCCGGCTGGGTGGGGCAGGCCATGAGCTCGTGGCCGAGGACGTCGGTGGCCCGGAACCCGCTGCGCTCGCCCAGCCAGTCGAGGAACGAGCCCTGCCCGAGACCCCAGAGGGCGTTCAGGTGGCGCTGCTTGTCCGGCGTGGCGGCTGTCTGGTCGCGGTCGAGGTGGATGGCGAGGTTGGGCACGCGTAGGACGGGCTCGTCCACGTGCACGAGCCGCTCGGTGCCGTCGCGCAGCACGACCCGGCCGGCGATGCCGAGGTCGCGGTCGAGCCAGGTGGTGAGCAGCACTCCCCCGTACGGCTCGAGGGCGACGACGTTGGCACCGTCATGGACGAGGTCGTGGTGCTGCTTGAGACGCAGGTTGGGGCTGTCGGTGTGCGCTCCGACGACCCGGAACGGCGTCTGCGGGGCATCGTCGACCGAGGTGGACCAGGCGATGAGCGACCCGCCGCGGATGACGTAGTGCCGACCGGGCTCGGTGGGCCACGGATCACGCTCGTCGATGCGCGTCCAGCCGGCCGCCTCGAGCTCGGCGGCCGCAGTGGCGCAGGCGTGGAACGACGACGGCGATGCGTCGATGTACCGGCACAGGTCGTCGGCGGCGCTCATGGATGCACCCTATCCACGCCGCACAGGTCCGACCGATCTCCCTCGACCAACCGCACCGCGGTCGGCGTGGTCTCGTGAGTGGGCAGAGTTCTCCCGATGGTCATGGGAATCGTCGGTGTCGGCGGGGTCTGCGTCTGGGGTCCAGCGATGCCGGTGGGACGAGTTCTGGGATGCCATCGGCTGTGAAGTGGATGTCCCATCCGTCGGCATGGAGGATGCGGTGGTGGTGGGGGCAGAGCAGGACTCCGTCCTTCAAGTCTGTCTGGCCGCCGGCCGCCCAGGACTCGCCGCCGTGGTGGACGACGCACCAGCCGGGTGGCCTGTCGCATCCGGGGAAGACGCAGCCCTTCTGGGCGATCTCCAGGGCCCGTCGTTGATGCAACGTGTAGAGCCGCTTGTCTCTGCCGAGGTCGAGTGGGAGCGAGTCTCCACCGTAGACCGCCGGCAGGATCCGGTGCTCACAGGCCATCCGCCTCGCCTGACCGGCGGACAGGGTTTCACCGGTGGACAAGACGGCGACCTTGAGCTGGTCGAGCAGGGTCTGGTGGTCGATGTTGACGGTCATGATCGGACCGATGTTGTTGGTCTCCGGCAGCCGGTCGACTGGCAACAGCTCACACAAATGGGTGAAGGCCCAGCCCTGACGACGGCCATAAGACGGGCGTTCGTCCAGCAACACTTCACCAGTCGCCCGTGAAGCTTGCCCGGGTGCGGTGATCTCGACCTGCGGAGCACACAAGGACTCCAGCGCCACCCGTAGGTGGGCGGCCTGGGCTTCAGGAATCGCGAACCCACCTTTGACGGTCCCATCGATCGGGGCGCCCATCCAGAACTCCGCAGTGTTCCAGGCACGGCGTTCGCGGTCTTCGACGATGGTGTTCTCCGCAGCATCGATGGCCTCGGGTTGGATGAAGGAGCCGATGATCCGGTCGGCTTGGCGCTGGAACTGCCGTAGATCCATCCGGGGTGCGTCCTCGACCAGCTGTGTCTCACACGCCTCCCGAGCATTCTTGGGCGTCTCTTCGGGGAGGAGGTCAAGGGCCTTCTCGATCACCTTGGCCTGACGCTGGCTCAACCGGCCTTGGGCCATCGCCTCGTGGGATTGGGGTGTCTGGTCGATCTTCTGCGCCTGGCGCACCGTGTTCCGTGAACCACGATGATCCCCACCGAAGTCGCAGGCCAACAACGACGCCGTCGAGGTCGCGCCTTGCCGGCGTGCTTCGCCTGACTGCTCGACCGCCGCCACCGCGGCCAGCTCATGGGCCGTCACCCTGGCCTTCAACCTGGCCAGCGACGTCGCTGCCTCGCGTTGTCCTACGGGACCAAGACTCCCGTAGTCGCTGGTGTTGATCGACCCCAGGACCTCATGCACCAGCGCGAGCTTGTCCACCACAGAAGCAGTGGGCTCCAGCACCGGCGCCGCCAACGGAAACACATCCCCTCGATCAAAGAATTCTTGAATCGCTGTTGTGTTCCAATGTAGGCGACCCCACCGACACCCACCAGAGAACATTTCGAAGCTGTGGACAACTCCCCGAACAACGACGGCGCGCCACCCCGCAACGGGGTGACGCGCCGCCTGACGGGGTGGCTCAGCCGAGCACGCCGCGACGCCGCAGCGCCATGAGGCCCAGTGCGCCGGCCATGAGGACGGCCACGGCGATACCTCGCTTGAGGTTGGCCGACTCCTGACCGGTCGCACCGGCGAGCTCGAACTTGTACGCCGTGAGCTCGGTGGCGCCGGCCGGGCTGCCGTACGGCTGGGCACCCGAGGCTCGCTGCGACGAGGCCTCGATCAGCGCGTACTTGAGGCCATAGTCCATGGCCGTGCCATTGCCGACGTTGACCAGCTGCGAGGTCCCCTTGTCGGAGAGCTCCTGCGCACCGTCCGGCAGATCCGGCGCCTTGCCGGCCGCAGTACCGAGACCCTCGGCCAGACGACCAGAACCGCTCGCTGCGTCGTTCAAGCCCGAGGACAACGTCCCCGCACCAGTCGACAACTTGCCAGCTCCGTCTGACAGCTCACCAGTGCCCCCTGCGAGAGTGCCAGCACCCGCGTTGAGCTTGCCGGTGCCATCCTTGAGGTCGCGTGTACCGGCCGAAAGACGGTTCGCGCCGTCGGAGAGCTTGCCGAGTCCCTCGACCAAGCCGCCGCCCTTCTCCTGCAGCTCGGTCAGACCAGCGATCAGCTGGGCCATTCCATTGCGGAGTGTGCCCGGAGCACTCGGCGTTCCCACGCCGCCAGCGACTCCGCCCGTGAGCTGATCGACACCATCGTTGACACCGCTCTTGAGCGCGGGGGCAACCTGGCTTGCAAGGTTGGCACTCAGGCCGTTGGCGAGCGCCGTCTTGGTGCCCTCCACGTGCGCTGCAAAAGTTGCCTTCTCGCCCGGGTCCATCGTGCCGCTGCTCTGCACCAATCCATTCAGATCGTGTAGCGCACCGTAGAGACTCGGGGCGAAGCCATCCGCGAAAGCAGCGAGTCCGTTGTCAACGGAGGCTGCAAACGTGCTCTTGAACTCTTCGCCGCCTGCCGACACTCCTTGGTTGAGCTGCACCAGCCCCGCGTCGACCTTCTGCGCGCCTGCCTTGAGCTTCTTCACACCGTCGATGAGTGCTGGGGCACCACTCCTGGCGTCCCTCAGCCCCTTGGAAAGGTCACCGGCGCCCGTTCGGAGCTTCGTGGCACCCGCGTCGAGATCACCGGACCCCTTGTTCAGCTGGCCCGCACCTGCATGGAGCTTCTTGGCTCCGGCATCCAGCTGACCTGCACCTGCGGCCAGCTCACCCGCGCCGGGCGCGGCCTTGCCGGCCAGTCCGGCGTTGAGCTCCTGCGACCCGTCACGCAGCTGGAGGAGACCCTCGACGAGGTCGTTGGCGCCGTCACGGATCTTCAGCAGGTTCTCGTCGATCGTGACGGCACCGGCGGTGAGGTCGGCACCGGAGTCGGCGCCGCCCTTGTAGCTGGCCGCGCCGCCCTTGAAGGAGTTGTTCTCCAATGGGTTGACCGGCAGCATCGACAGGCTCGCCTTGGGGATGACGCCGTCCTCGATCTGCGCCGTGTACCCGAACGACGCACGATCCGAACCGATCGGCGGGAACAACGTGATGGTGAACGACAGCTGCGTGCCACCCTTGCCGTCGCCGGCGGCGTTGGCGCCGTCGGGCTCGACGTTGCGGAACGTCTCAGGCAGCACCGTGGTCATGGACCCGACCATCGGGATCACGACGGCCTGCTTGGAGCTCTTGGTGTTGCCCTCGCCGTCGGTGTACGTGACGTCCTGCTGCTCCGCGGTCAGGTTGGTGACCGTGTAGCGGACCTCCAGCTCGCCACTGTGGCCCACGACGTCGCCGGGCTCGACCTTCTCGCCGTCGAGGCGGTAGTCGACGTCGATCGAGACCGGGAGGTCCTGCGTGTCGTTGGCGACCGAGCGGTAGCGGTGCTTGCCGTCCACGTCGGTCTTGATGCGCTGGGCGCCGTCCTTGACCTCCCAACCGCCGAACCCGTCCAGGTTGCGCAGACGCTCGGTGGAGACAGGGTTGCTGACGTCGACCGAGCCCTTGCCCGACAGGACGAGCTGCTCGTAGACCCGTTGCGTGTTGACACTGCCGTCGGCGTCCATGAGCACGGAGACGGTCTCGGTGTTGGAGATGGCGACGTCACCGTCGACCGACTCCGCCGCCGCAGCCCCCGGTGCGGCCGATGCCGCGATCACCAGGGCGATCGCCCCGGTGGAGGCGACGATGCAGTTGTTCTTGGAGATCTTCATCAGACGTCTTCCATCTCTCGGTGCTGCGGGAGGTTCGGCTCGTGGCGCTCAGGCGTCACGGGGGTCGTCAGGCCGGCCACGACGACGCCGAGCATCGTGGTGAGCAGCACGGAGGTCACGGCCACCACCGACTCAGACGCGAACAGCGGCGTGTTGGCCGTGAAGTCGTACTCGTAGGCGCCGGTCACCGCGGCCATGCCGAGCAGCGACGTCCACAGGGGAAGCCGGCCGAGAGTCACGGCGCAGACGACTCCGGCGACCAGGAAGGCTCCCGCGAACGCGACCGCGCGGCCCGTGTCGGTATCGGGCAGCCAGGCGGCGCGCAGGCCGAAGGCCAGCCAGGCGATGACCACCCCGGACGCCAGGCCGGCAAGGCGCCAGGGCAGCGGACCGTCAGGAACGATGACGAGCACCGCGCCGAGCGCGATACCCAGAAGTGTGACGTGGACGAGATCCAGACCTAAGGCGTTGCCCAGCAGTACGGAGACTGCTGCGGCGAGCGCCAGGCCCAGCCCGGTGATGAACTGAGGTTTCATGGCATTACGGCCCCACGCCGTCAGCCCCTTGGCATGACGACGTTGCGTGGGACTCCCTCCCGGGAGTATCAGACCACGCCGGAGTGTGTCGTGGGTCTCATATACGGGTTGCAGTTGGGTTACGGACCAGCCGGTCACGGTCACCGTCGGTACGGGCGAACTCCCCAGGACCCGGTCAGGGGCGACGCGCGGCGTCTATGCGCCGACGTGCCCGCCTCAAGCCTTCCCGAGATGCTCCTCGATCAGTGCATTCACCCGTGCAGGATCCTCCACGGCTGCCAGGTGGGCTACGCCCGTCGAGGACGACGAACCGCGACCCCGGGATCGCGTCGGCCATGAGCCGGGTCTCGCCCGGCGTGAACGTCGTGTCCTCCGCACCGGCGACGACGAGGGTCGGGGCGCTGATCCGGCCCATGAGGTCGATCTGGTCGGGACGGTGCGGCACCACGCTCCTGACGGCGTGGGCGGCCGAGGAGATGTTCACCGACTCGACCGATCGGCGCACGAAGTCCACGACGTCGGGCCGCCACGCCAGGGTGGTCGGGCCGAGGAAGGCCTTCAGCACACGCGAGGTCAGCGGCGCCCGCACTCCGTTCAGGAGCGAGGCGATCCGCAGCATGAGCAGGAACTCCGCACGCTGCCGCCTGCCGGCGGCCGACGCCGTGCAGTTCATGACGACGGCGTGACGCGTCCGATCCGGGTGGGTGGCGGCGAAGGTCGCGCCGATCATCCCGCCCCAGGAGTTGCCGACGATGTCCGCGGCCGGCGCGCCGACGTCGTCGAGGATCGCGGCGATCACCTCGGCGCACTCGTCGAAGGTGAACGTCCGCCGCAACGGCTCGCTCCCGCCGTGGCCGGGAGGGTCGACGAGGACCACCTGGTTCCCCTGGGCGAAGTGCGCTGCCTGCCCGGCCCACAGGTCCCCGGTCATGAGCAAGCTGGGCCAGAACACCATCGTCTCGCCGCTCCCGCCGACCTGGATGCGCACTCGCCCCAACGGGGTGTCGACGTGCCGTTCGAGGAGATCCAGACCGCTCACCGCGGCGACACTACCGTCGGCGGCAGCGTGCCGACAGGCTCACGCCTCCCGGCTAGGGTGACCCGGTGACAACGGCCAAGGAGAACGTCGGCGGCGGCAGCCTCGTCGCGGCCGGCATGGTCATGATGAACGCCGCCGCCTACCTGTTCACCGTGGCCGCGGCACGAATCCTCGCGCCTCAGGAGTTCGGTGCGGTCACCGCGCTGCTGGGCATCCTGCTCGTGGGCAACGTCGCCGCGCTCGGACTGCAAGCGAGCACCGCGCGACGTCTGGCACTGCTGCGCGACCGCACCGCCGACGTCGTGTCCACGACGGTCAGCGTCACGGCGGTCGCCGCGCTCGCAGTCGGTGTCGCCGTGGCGGCTTCCACCGTCGTCCTCACACCGATGCTTCGGCTGGACTCCCACCTCCCGGTGGTCCTGTGCGGGCTCGCCCTCGTGCCCATGACGATCGTGGGGGCGCAGTTCGGCATCGCGCAGGGCTCGGAGCGCTGGCAGCTCCTGGCGGTAATCTACGCCTTCGCCGGGATCGGCCGGGTGCTCGGCGGCGCGAGCGCGCTGCTCATCTCACCCACCGCCACCAGCGGCATGCTCGGCGTGGCCGTCGGCGCCTGGCTTCCGGTCCTGATCGGCCTGCGCCTGCTGCGCGGCAGCGACCCCTTGCACACCAGTGGCCACCGGCGTTCGTTCCTGCGCGAGGCCGTGCTCGGTTCCCACGCACTGCTCGCGTACTTCGTGCTGAGCAACGTCGACGCCCTCGTGGCCCGCAACATCCTCGACGCGCACGACTCCGGGCTGTACGCCTCCGGCCTCGTGCTGGCCAAGGCAGCGCTGTTCATGCCGCAGTTCGTGAGCGTCGTGCTGTACCCGGCGCTGGCGCGTGACCACACCTCCCGCTCTCGCAGGCTCGCGGTCTCACTGGTGGCCGGTCTCGGCGCTCTGGCGGTGGCCGCGACGGCCCTGCTCCCCCAGGTGGCGCTCGTCCTCGTCGGGGGCGAGCAGTACGCAGAGGTGGCCGGCCGCCTCTGGCTGTTCGCGCTCGCCGGCTCGCTGCTGGCCATCGTGCACGTGCTGGTCTTCGACGCGCTGGCACGGCATGCCCACGGTGTCGTGGTGCTGGTGTGGTCCGCCGTCGCCGCCGTGCTCGTGGCCGCCTACACGATCGACGTCCACGTCACCGGCCTGGTGAGCATCGTCGCGTCCGTGGCCGCGGTCCTCGCCGTCGTGGTGTGGTTGGTGCCGGGCGAGTCCACCGCCGACACCACCGATCCAGCACCGTTCCGGGGCTAGTGCGCGGCCTCGTGCCACGTGCGCCCCGTGCCCACCGAGACGTCGAGCGGGACCGAGAGGTCGGCCGCGGAGGCCATCTGCTCACGCACGAGCGCCTCGACCTGCTCCCTCTCGCCGGCCGCGACCTCCAGCACCAGCTCGTCGTGCACCTGCAGCAGCATGCGTGAGCGCAGGTCCGAGTCCGCCAACGCGCCAGCGACACCGAGCATCGCGACCTTGATGATGTCGGCCGCCGACCCCTGGATGGGAGCGTTGAGCGCCATCCGCTCGGCCATCTCACGCCGCTGACGGTTGTCACTCTGCAGGTCCGGCAGATAGCGGCGTCGCCCCATGATGGTGGCCGTGTACCCGCTCTTGCGCGCCTGCTCGACGACGCCGTTCAGGTAGTCGCGCACCCCGCCGAAGGTCTGGAAGTAGTCGTCCATCAGGCCCTGTGCCTCGCCCGTGGAGATCCGCAGCTGCTGGCTCAGCCCGTACGCCGACAAGCCGTACGCCAGTCCGTAGTTCATGGCCTTGATGCGGGCCCGCAGCTCCCCGGTGACGTCATGGGCGACGTCGTCGGGATCACGCTCGAAGACCTTGGCGGCCATCACGGTGTGGAAGTCGTGCCCCGAGCGGAACGCCTCGATGAGGTCGGCGTCCTCCGACAGGTGCGCCATGATGCGCATCTCGATCTGGCTGTAGTCGGCGGTCAGGAGCTCCTCGAACCCGTCTCCGACGCAGAAGGCCTCACGGATCCGTCGCCCGGACTCGGTGCGGATCGGGATGTTCTGCAGGTTGGGGTCGGCCGAGCTGAGCCGACCGGTGGCCGCGATGGTCTGGAAGTACGTGGTGTGGATGCGGCCGTCCGGCTGCACCGTCTTCTGCAGTCCCTCCACGGTCTGGCGCAGGCGCGTGACGTCGCGGTGCGCCAGCAGGTGCTGCAGGAACGGGTGCTCGGTCTTGACGAACAGCTGCTGCAGCGCCTCGGCGTCCGTGGTGTAGCCGGTCTTGGTGCGCTTGGTCTTGGGCATCTCGAGCTCGTCGAAGAGCACCACCTGCAGCTGCTTGGGCGAGCCGAGGTTGATCTCCTTGCCGATGACGTCGTACGCGTCCTGGGCCGCGCCCAGCATCCGCTCGGTGAACTCCGCGTGCAGGGCGTCGAGGTGCTCGGCGTCGATCGCGATGCCGACCTCCTCCATGGCCAGCAGGACGTCCACGAGAGGCAGCTCGAGCTCCTGCAGCAACGACAACGCCTCGTCGTCGCTCAGCTGTCCCCGCAGGACCTCCCACAGGTCGAGGGTGGCGCGAGCGCGCTGCGCGGCACCGTCGGCGCCGGCGGTGTCGTCGTCGAAGGCCAGCTGGCCGGAGTCGTCGCCGGCCGTGAGGTCGCGCTTGAGGTGCCGCACGGCGAGGTCGGCGAGATCGTAGGAACGCTGGTCCGGGCGGACCAGGTAGGCCGCGAGAGCGGTGTCCGCGACGACCCCACGAAGGCTCCACCCGTGAGCGGCCAGCGCGTGCTGCTGACCCTTGGCGTCGTGCAGCACCTTGGGACGCGAGGCATCGGCCAGCCAGGCGGCCAGGGCCGCGTCGTCGTCGGGCCCCAGGTTCTCCACGGCGACCCACAGTGCTGGGCCACCGGCCGTGGCCACGCTGAGCGTGTCGAGGCGGGCGTCGGTGGGCCGCAAGGAACCCGTGACCTCCAGGCCCACCGGCTCGGCCCCGGCGTGCTGCCCCAGCCAGGCGCCCACCTGTCCCGACTCACCGATCTGGACCTCCACCTCGACGCCGGCCTCCGCCGTGGCGGACTCATCGCCCCCGCCGAGGTACTCAAAGAGCCGGGTGCGCAGGGCGTCGAACTCCAGGGCGTCGAAGACCCGGTGGATGGCCTCGCGGTTCCACTCGTTGGTGAACGCGACGTCGGCGGGGCCGGCCGGGAGGTCGAGGTCGCGCACGAGGGCGTTGATCCGCCTGTTGCGCAGAACCTCGTCCAGGTGGTCGCGCAGCGACTGGCCCGCCTTGCCCGAGACACCGTCCACGTCGGCGACGAGGGCCTCCAGCGAGCCGTAGGTGTTGATCCACTTGGCCGCCGTCTTGGGACCCACCCCGGGCACGCCGGGCAGGTTGTCGCTGGTCTCCCCCACGAGCGCGGCGATCTGCGGGTACTGCTCCGGCCTGACGCCGTACTTCTCCTGCACGGCGGCCGGCGTCATGCGCACCAGGTCCGAGACACCCTTGCGGGGGTAGAGCACCGTGGTGGTCTCGGTGACGAGCTGCAGGGCGTCACGATCGCCGGTGCAGATCAGCACCTCCATGCCGTCGGCCTGTGCCTGCGTGGCCAGCGTCCCGATGATGTCGTCGGCCTCGAAGCCGTCCTTCTCGAAGGAGGTGATCCCCAGGGCCTGCACGACGTCCTTGATCAGGTCCACCTGACCCTTGAACTCATCGGGGCTCTTGCTGCGGTTGGCCTTGTACTCGGCGTACTCCTGCGCCCGGAACGTCTGACGTGAGACGTCGAAGGCCACCGCGACATGGGTGGGTTGCTCATCGCGCAGCACGTTGATCAGCATCGAGGTGAACCCGAAGACCGCGTTGGTGTGCTGCCCCGTGGTGGTGGAGAAGTTCTCGACGGGCAGGGCGAAGAAGGCGCGATAGGCGACGGAGTGGCCGTCGATCAGCAGGAGTCGATCCACCGTCCTGACTCTAGGACATCCCACCGACGCCCACGGATCCCCCGAGGGGGGTCGCGGCCCCACGAGCGCTCTCAGCCGCCCTGGCGGTCGGGCTGCCTCACACCCTGGCGCCGGCGCAGCGTGCGCCGGACGGCGATCAGCCTGCCGGTGTCACGTGAGTGCGTGGCACGCGAGGAGACCTGCGAGCGCAGCTTGCTGGCCTTGATGGCACGGACCACCGCGACCTGGCTGAAGCCGATCTTGGTGAGGTAGCGGTGCGGCTCGCGCGTCTGTGTGGGAATGGCCGCGACGACCATCTCGACGTCGTGCTCCTCGCCGTAGGACGCAGCCGCCGACAACAACGTGAGCGCGATCGAGCGGCGGCGGTGCCGTGGCGAGACCTGGATGTCGGTGACCCGCAGGACGCGCGTCATGGTGACGGGGGTGAGCGTGCTGAGGTCGCACACGGTGGCGCCGACGACGTCGCCCTCGATCAACGCGATGATGATCCGCTTGTCCGGCTGCGACAGGTGCAGCTCCAGCGCCTCAGCGGCCTCGGCCACCGACGGCTCGTGCCACATGCTCTGCTGCGTGAACGCCTCGCTCGTCTCGCTGTCGGAGTCGGCTGCACACTCCGACCACAGAGCAGCCAACGCCGCAGCGTCCTCACGCGTCGCATCACGCAGGACCAGCGGCGAGCGAGTCATCAGGAGCCCCCAAGCGCGAGCGGAGAGGTTCGTCGGCGCAGTGACACACTGATCCCTGGTCGCACGACCACTGGAAGAGAATTCAACCAGCAACAGGAGCGTACATGGTGCGGGACCTCATGGTGCGCGGACGATGATCACCGGCACCGGCACCCTGACCAACGTCGTCACGGTGCTCATCGGCTCCGGGTTGGGCCTGCTCATCGGCCACCGCCTGCCCGAACGGGTTCGCACCGCCGTCCCCGTCGCTCTCGGCCTGGTGACCCTGCTGATCGCCGCCGACGCGGCCATGGAGGTGGCCGCAGCTCCTCTCGTCGCGGCGACCGGCACGGGCGCGCCCACCCTCGTCGTGCTCGGCTCACTCGCCATCGGTGCGATCCTCGGCGCATGGGCCAGGCTCGAGGATCGGGTGGAGGCGCTCGGCGGATGGCTCCAGCGACGCCTTACCCGCGGCGACGCCACCGACCGCGACCAGTTCGTCGAGGGATTCGTGGTGAGCTCGCTCGTCTTCTGCGTCGGCCCGCTCACCATCCTCGGCTCGCTCAACGAGGGCCTGGGCAACGGCGCCGAGCAGCTGCTGCTCAAGTCGGTGCTCGACGGGTTCGCGGCGCTGGCCTTCGCCGCCTCCTTCGGCATCGGCGTCATGGCCTCCGCGCTGTCGGTCGGCGTGGTCCAGGGAAGCCTCACCGTGCTCGGGATGGTCATCGGGACCCTGCTGCCCGCACCACACCTGCTGGCCGTCACCGCCACGGGGGGACTCATCCTCATCGGCGTCGCCTTCCGGCTGCTCGACCTCAAGCCGATCCCGGTCGCCGACCTGCTTCCGGCGCTGCTCGTGGCACCCCTGCTCACCCAGCTGGCCGTCGCCGTGGCCTGAGCGCAACTTCACAGAACCGTTACCTGCCATGGCTCCATCTCAGGCCACGTGACTCGCCCGTGGCGTTATGCTCCCCCGGACGACTGCGCCACGAGCGCTATCCATCACCTCCAGGAGTCCTGCGTGCGACTGACACTCAAGGTCCTCGTCTCGGCGTCCCTGGCGCTGATGGTCCTGCTGTCACCGATCGGTGCCGCAGCGACCGACGCGCCATCGCCGAGTCCGAGCGCCCCAGCCGACGAGCCCCCGGCCGCCGAGGAGAGCGAGCCCGGACAGCAGGAGGCCGGCCCGCCCGACGGAGCCTTCATCGCGGTGCGGCTGCTGAACAGTGCCGACGACGGCGCCCCGATCCCCGGCGTCACGCTCAGCGTGGCCACACCCGAGGGTGAGGAGATCGGCGACGGCGTGACCGATGAGGAGGGCCGCGCGTTCATCAGCATCCCGCAGGCCGGGCGCTACGTCGTGAACATCGACACCGACACCCTTCCCGCGGGCATCGAGTTCACCGGGAGCACCGAGCGCGAGGTCAACGCCGTGCTCGAGGGCGCCAACTCCGCGCAGTTCCAGATCGGTGCGGCAGAACGGGTCGCGGTTCCGTTCTCCGAACGGTTCGTCACCGCGCTGATGGGCGGCATCAAGTTCGGTCTGATCGTCGGTCTGGCGGCCCTCGGCCTGAACCTGATCTTCGGCACCACCAAGCTCACCAACTTCTCGCACGGCGAGCTCATCACCTTCGGCGCCATCGCCACCTTCGTCGCGAACGCCGGCCTCGGGCTCCCCGTCATCTACGCCGTCGTCGTCGCCGTGCTGGCCGGCGGCCTGTTCGGCTACCTGCAGGACCTGACGTTGTGGAGACCGCTGCGCCGAAAAGGCGTCGGCATCATCGCCATGATGATCATCTCGATCGGTTTCGGCCTGTTCCTGCGCTTCATCTTCCAGTACACCTTCGGGGGGTCCCGCCGCTCACTGACGCAGTACGGCACGCAGTCGCGCGATGAGTACTTCGGGTTCATCAACTTGGCACCCAAGGAGGTCGGCATCATCGGTGTCGCCATCGTGGTGCTGACGGTCACGTGCATCCTGCTGATGAAGACCCGGCTCGGCAAGGCGATGCGTGCGGTCTCCGACAACCCGGCCCTCTCGGCGTCGTCCGGTCTGAACGTCGACGGCGTGATCCGCTCAGTGTGGATCCTGGGCACCGCCCTCACGGCACTGTCCGGCGGACTGCTGGCCATCAACAGCCAGGTCAACTTCCTGATGGGCTTCAAGCTGCTCCTGCTGGTCTTCGCCGCCGTCACACTCGGCGGCCTGGGCACGATCTGGGGCGCGCTCGTAGGGTCGATGATCATCGGCATCCTCTACGAGGTCGGGCCCATCTTCGGAGTCCCGTCCTCCATCAAGGAAGTGGGGCCCCTGATCGTGCTCATCCTCATCCTGTTGATCAGGCCGCAGGGCATCCTCGGCCGACGTGAGCGGATCGGTTGAGGGGGCTGTCATGGACTTCATGCAGATTCTGAACTCGGCGTTCTCCTCGGCGCTCGGACCGCAGGCGATCGTCTTCGCCCTCGCGGCCATCGGGCTGAACGTCCACTTCGGCTACACGGGCCTGCTGAACTTCGGCCAGGCCGGCTTCATGGCCGTCGGTGCCTTCGGGCTCGCGGTCAGTGTCGTGACGTTCGACCTGCCGTTCTGGGTGGGGATCGGTGTCGGGCTCATCGCCCCCATCGTGCTGGCCATCGTGCTCGGTGTGCCGACCCTGCGCCTGAGGGCGGACTACCTGGCCATCGCCACCATCGCCTCCGCGGAGATCCTGCGCCTGATCTTCGGTGCGGTGGAGTTCAAGGACGTCTTCGGCGGCACCAACGGCCTCAACGGCTACGCCTCGACGTTCCAGAACCTCAATCCCTACAACAGCGGGATCGACCTGGGGATCGTGTCCTTCCGGCGTGGTGACCTCTGGTCGCTCACGGTCGGCTGGACCCTCGTCGCACTGTCCTGCCTGCTGGTGTGGGCGCTCATGCGCAGCCCCTGGGGACGTGTCCTGCGTTCCATCCGTGAGGACGAGGACGCCGTCCGCTCGCTCGGCAAGAACGTGTTCTTCTACAAGATGCAGGCACTCGTGCTGGGTGGGTTGTTCGGCGGCATCGCCGGCATCTTCTACGCCCTCAAGCAGGCGTCGGTGGTGCCGACCGACTACTCGACGCAGTTCACGTTCTTCGCCTACACGGCGTTGCTCATCGGTGGCGCCGCGCGAGTCCTGGGACCGGTCGTGGGTGCCATGATCTTCTGGTTCCTCATGAGCGGCGTGGGCTCCTTCTTCAGCCAGGCCACCTCAGGCGCCGACCCGCTGCTGCCGACCTGGCTGATGTCCGACGTCCAGGCCAGCGTGGTGCGACTCATCCTCGTCGGCCTGGGACTGATGCTGTTGATGATCTATCGACCACAAGGCATCTTCGGCGACCGGAAGGAGCTGGCGATCGATGCCCGCTGACACCACCACCGACAACCCGCTCGCGGGAGTGCAGAACTCCCCAGGCGTCGCCAAGCCCGACGCCATCGTCAAAGGCTCGGACATCACCCGCACGTTCGGCGGTCTCGTGGCCGTCGACGTGGGACACCTCGAGATCCAGCGTGGCGTCATCACGGCGCTGATCGGGCCGAACGGTGCCGGCAAGACGACGCTGTTCAACCTGCTCACCGGCTTCGACGTCCCGGACAGCGGCCGGTGGTCGTTCAACGACCACTCCCTGGCCCGCGTCCCCGCCTACAAGGTGGCGCGGCTGGGCATGGTGCGCACGTTCCAGCTCACCAAGGTGCTGTCCAAGCTCACCGTCATCGAGAACATGCGGCTGGGTGCCACCGGACAGCGCGGTGAGAAGTTCTGGTCCGCGCCGTTTCGTGCGCTGTGGAGATCGCAGGAGGACGAGATCACCCAGCGCGCCGACGAGATCCTCGCCCGGTTCAAGCTGGACACCAAGCGCGCGGACTTCGCCGGGTCGCTCTCGGGCGGACAGCGCAAGCTGCTGGAGATGGCCCGCTCGCTGATGGTCGACCCCGAGCTGATCATGCTCGATGAGCCGATGGCCGGCGTCAACCCGGCCCTCAAGCAGTCACTGCTCGAGCATGTGAAGTCGCTGCGCGACGAGGGCCGCACGGTCCTGTTCGTCGAGCACGACATGGACATGGTGCGTGACATCTCCGACTGGGTCGTCGTGATGGCCCAGGGCCAGATCGTCGCCGAGGGCACCCCGGACCAGGTGATGAGCGACCAGGCCGTCATCGACGCCTACCTCGGCGCCCACCACGACACCGACATCACCCAGCTGGACGAGGCAGACCTCGAGCGTGAGACCGAGGCCGAGCTCGACGAGGAGGCCAAGGATGACTGAGGACACCAGCCCCGGAGCGCAGACTGAGCGCGAGAAGCACCTCGCCGGAGCCGACGGCGCCGTCCTGCGGGCCGACGACCTGATCGCCGGGTACCTGCCGGGCGTGGACATCCTGAACAACGCCGACCTGTACTGCCAGCCCGGAGAGCTCGTGGGCATCATCGGCCCGAACGGGGCCGGCAAGTCGACGTTGCTGAAGTCGCTGTTCGGTCTGGTGACCATCCACAGCGGCACCGTGACGTTCCGCGGTGAGGAGATCACCAACCAGCGCGCCGACACGCTCGTGACCGCTGGCGTCGGGTTCGTGCCGCAGACCAACAACGTGTTCCCGAGCCTGACGATCGAGGAGAACCTCGAGATGGGCTGCTACCAGGAGCCCAAGAAGTTCCCCGAGCGGTTCCAGTTCGTCACCGATCTCTTCCCGCGTCTGGGTGAGCGTCGCAAGCAGCGAGCGGGCTCACTGTCCGGCGGTGAGCGGCAGATGGTGGCCATGGGCCGCGCCCTCATGATGGACCCGCAGGTCCTGCTGCTGGACGAGCCGTCGGCCGGCCTGTCCCCCGTCCTGCAGGACGAGGTGTTCGTGCAGACGCGCAAGATCAACAAGGCAGGTGTCTCGATCGTCATGGTCGAGCAGAACGCCAAGCGCTGCCTGCAGATCTGCGATCGCGGCTATGTGCTGGACCACGGCACCACGGCCTACTCGGGCACCGGCCAGTCGCTGGCCAACGACCCGAAGGTCATCCAGCTGTACCTGGGCACCCTGGGCGCCCAGGCCAGCTGAGCAGTCCCGCGTCACTTCGGCCAGCGAGAACGCTCCGCAACCCCCCGGTGGTTGAGTAGCCCTCGGCCAGCTGGGGGCACCTCCCTGCACGGAGCTCTGCGGAGTGCTCGGGGGCGGAACGAGCATCGCCGAGGGCGCATCGAAACCACGCCACTCACCCTCGCGCCGTCAGGTCAACGTGGTTTCGATACGCCGCTCGCTGCCCTCGCGTCGCACTCAACCACCGAGAAGAAGCTACGTCGCACTCAACCACCGAGAGGAGGCTGGGTGACGGTCGCCGGCCTGGTGTCTGCGACACCCCGGGACGCACCGACGCCCCCGGGAGTCCCGGGGGCGTCGGTGGTGTCCTACCTGATGAGTCGACCTGATCAGATCGTGCCCTCGATGTACTCGACGGCCTCGTAGGTGTTGTCGGACTTGTACTCGTAGATACCGATGGACGCCGACGTCGGGCTGCCGGTCTCACCGAGCTCGATCGGGCCGGAGGCACCGTCGTAGTCGATCTCCTCACCGGCCTCCAGCAGATCCTTGCAGTCCGCGAACGTCGTGCACTTCTCACCGTCGCGGGTGATGCCCGGGATCTCCTCGGCGATCGCGTCACCGGCATCGGTGTCGGCAGCGATGGCCGCCAGCGCCGAGACGACGACCGCGTCGTAGGACTCACCGGCGTAGGTGAAGTCCTTCAGGTCAGGATCGACCTCCAGCAGACGGTCCCGGAAGTCGCCGGCGGCCTCAGCACCTGGGAGCGTGCCCTTGGTGCCTTCGAGGATGCCGTCGTCCAGGTCGCCGGAGTAGTCGGCCATGTTGCCGTCCACGAAGTACGTGTCGGCGTCCTGCGGACCCACACCGGCCTGGACCAGCTGCGGGATGATCGTCTTGGTCTCCTCGAAGGCGATCAGCAGCACCGCGTCCGGGTCGGCCTGGGCGACCTCCTGGACCTGCGAGTCGTAGGACTGTGCGTTCTCGCCGTAGAAGACCGTGGCGGCCACGTTGCTGCCTGCGGCCTCCAGACCGTTGCCGACCTCCTCGGCGAGGGTCTCGCCGTAGGAGTCCTGGCGGGCCAGGATCGCCACGTTCTGCTTGCCGTCCTGGATGAGCAGGTTGGACAGGACCGCACCCTGCAGGACGTCCGAGGGAGCCGTACGGAAGTACAGGTCCGGCTCAGCGTAGTCGCCCTCGTCGAAGTCCGTCGACGTGTTGGCCGGGGAGAACATGACCGTGCCCGAGCCCATGATCTTGTCGATCACGGTCATGGACACGCCCGAGGCTGCGGCACCGACGATGACGTCGGAGCCGGCATCGAGCAGCTTGTCGGTCTCATCGGGTGCGATGCCGGAGTCGGTGTCGCCGGAGTCGCCCTTGACGTGCACGACGTCCTCGCCGAGCACTCCGCCGGCCTCGTTGATCTCGTTGACCGCGAGGTCGACACCCGCGAACTCCGGCGGGCCGAGGAAGGCGAGGCTACCGGTCTGGGGCAGCAGCGAGCCGATGGTCAGGACGCCGTCGGCCTCCGAGGAGGCCGAGCCGCCGTCGTCGCTGTCATCGTCGTCGCCGCCGCCACAGGCGGCGAGCACGAGTGCGCTTGCCGCGGCGATCGAGGCAAGACGCATGGTGCGTGTACTGCGCTTCATCTATCCCTCCCGGGATGGTGGATGGTCATGAAAGGACCCGTCAGCGGGCCCGAGCCGTAGGGAGAACATATGCGTGCTGCAGGGTCACGTGGGGCATCGCCGCCACAAACACGACTTTCGTAGCCAAGTTGTAACCGTCAGGGTCGTCACTCGTCGTTCCTGGGCGACTCACCGGGACTCGGCACCCCGTGCTCGACGATCCGGTCCGCCACCTCTCGCATCGAGGTGCGCAGGTCCATGGCCGTGCGCTGGATCCAGCCGAAGGCATCGGGCTCGCTGAGGCCGAGCTCGCTCTGCAGCAGCGACTTGGCGCGTTCGACGGCCTTGCGTGCTGCCAGCTGCTCGGTGAGCCCCTCGACGTCCCGCGAGAGTGTGATGAGCTCGGCGAAGCGGCTGCGGGCGACCTCGATGGCCGGCACGAGGTCGGTGACCGTGAACGGCTTGACGAGGTAGGCCATGGCACCTGCTGCGCTGGCCCGCTCCACGAGGTCACGCTGGCTGAACGCGGTGAGCATCACGACCGGGGCGATCTGCTCCGCGGTGATCTCGCCGGCCGCGGTGATCCCGTCGACACGGGGCATCTTGACGTCCATGACCACCAGGTCGGGCCTGTGCTCGCGTGCCAGCGCGACGGCCTGCTCGCCGTCCGCGGCCTGGCCGACGACGTCGTAGCCCTCCTCCTGCAGCATCTCGGCGAGGTCGAGCCGGATGAGGGCCTCGTCCTCGGCGATGACGACGCGAGGACGGGCGGGGGTGTCGTTCACGGAGGTGTCGTCCACATGAGAAGGTTATCCGGCCTGTTGGTGCGCCGGGTTGGCGGAACGGTAGACGCGATGGTCTCAAAAACCATTGTCCGCAAGGGCGTGCGGGTTCGAATCCCGCACCCGGCACCCTCAGTCAGCACGTGATCGCTGACGCGATCCGTGCTGACTTCAGGTGCCGGAATCACCCGACCCGGTGCCGGCCTGCCGGCAACCCGGTGCCGGTTCACCGGCACAGAGCTCGCACAACCCTCGGTTCCAACGACATGGCGATCTCAGATCAGTTCCAGCACAGGCCCTTCATGGACAGCCCGGTATATGGCGTTACGTATCGCATTGGCCTGGTCCGAGGTGAGTGTGCGGTCGATGGGGCGGAGCACGATCCGCAGCAGAAGGTTGACCTGGCCGGCCTGTGTGCCGAGCCGAGCGCGCGCTGCCTCGGTCAGTTCCTCGTGCGTCGTGCGGTCGAGCACGTCGATGGACTCGATGACGTCCGCGTCGTCGCCGAGGGCGATGCGGATGCGGTCGCCTAGCGTCTCCTCATCCTCCTCTGCACTCAGGACCACCGAGATGTCGCGCCGCGCCGCCGGCAGCAGCGAGACGTGCTGCCACGGCTCCAGAGTCCCCATCTGGGCGGCGATGCGCGGGTCTTCTGCCCGGAGATAGCGAATGTCGGGGATTCCTTTGCGCAGCATCAAGGCCCGCTCCAGCCCCATGCCGAGAGCAAGGCCGGACCACTGATCCGGGTCGAGACCTGAACCACGCAGTACCTCCGGATGGATACGTCCGCACTCGGCAAGCTCGAGCCACTCGCCCTCGTGCAGGACGTCGATCTGCCGGCCGCCCACCGTGTAGGGGTGCGAGACATCGGTCGTCCTCCACTCGGCGCTCGGAAGCACCGCCTCGACCCAAGCGGCCGATCATCCTGAGCATGTCCTCGTCGCCCGTGTCCGGCGTACTGCGGATGCGCCAGAGATCAACCTGGTGCGGCTCGCCCACATGGCTGCGATCGACGACGTCACGCCGGTAGACGAGGCCCGGAGCCACGATCAACTCATCGACCTCGCCACGTCCCGCGTAGTCCTCGAGGGCGGCCGGGAGCTCCGCGCTCGTATGGCTGCGGAGCATCACTGTGGGGCTGACGTAGCGGGTGTACCGACGGGCACGGGTGACATCGTCGCGGTCGTAGCCCAGGCGGTCGTAGTTCTCACGCACGGGCACGATCGGAGAGTTGCGCACGGAGCGGACTGAAGCACCCCACTCGGACTGCAGCGCATCCACGACGGACGCGAGAAGGGTCTGTATGACGTGCCCGCCCTGAGCGGGATCAGTGAGGTCGCGCAGGTTCAGTGCGCGGCAGAGCTGGTCAGAAGTCAGATAGTCGGCGTGCGACATGAGGAGGTCTCCGAGAGGGTTGCAGGTTGTCAGAGGAGAAGAAACTTCCCCCGGCCGTACCTGCGGAGACCTACTGCGCTACGAGCGCACGTCAATGACCCCGCGGCCATCACCCGGCCGGGGGTCCCGAAATCGCTGCTGCCCAAGCACAGCACCAGGGTACCTGTGCGACCGGCCGTCAACAACGAACGTCAACGACCTCCTGGCCAGCAAGAGCTAGTGCTGCGGCTCATCCAGCTCATACGCCGGCACCACACGGTTGATGGCATCGCCCATCCGGTGGATCCGCAGCGCGTTGGTGGAGCCGGGGATGCCCGGAGGGGCACCAGCGACGATGACCACCTCGTCGCCCTCGCTGCACCGCGCGACCTCCAGCAACGCCTTGTCGACCTGCATCACCATCTCGTCGGTGTGCTTGACCTCGGGCACCAGGAAGGTCTCCACGCCCCACGTGAGCGCGAGCTGGTTGCGGGTCAACGGGTCCGGTGTGAAGGCGATGATCGGGATCGGCGAGCGGTAGCGCGCCATGCGCCGCGCCGATCCGCCGATCGTGGTGAAGGCGACGACGTATCGGGCGTCGATGGCTTCGGCGACCTGGGAGGCACCGCGTCCGATGATGCCGGTGCGCGTCTTGGGCGTCCACGTGTAGGCCGCCATCCGTGGCAGGCCGTGGTCCTCGGTGGACTCCACGATCCGCGCCATCGTGCGGACGGTCTGCATGGGGTACTCCCCCACGCTCGTCTCGCCGGACAACATCACCGCGTCGGCACCGTCGAGGACGGCGTTGGCGACGTCGGAGGCCTCCGCGCGGGTGGGGCGCGGGGCGGAGATCATCGACTCCAGCATCTGCGTCGCCACGATCACCGGCTTGGCGTTGCGGCGGGCCTTCTCCACGATGAGCTTCTGGACGATCGGCACGTCCTCCAGCGGAAGCTCGACGCCGAGGTCGCCGCGAGCGACCATGACGCCGTCGAAGGCGTCCATGATCTCATCGAGGTTCTCCACCGCCTGGGGCTTCTCGATCTTGGCGATGACCGGACGGTGCACGTCGACCTCGCGCATGACCCGACGCACGTCGTCGGCGTCACGGGCGTTGCGCACGAACGACAGGGCCACGAAGTCGACGCCCTGCGCCAGCGCGAAGCGCAGGTCACTGATGTCCTTCTCGCTCATCGCCGGGACGCTCACGGCGACACCCGGCAGGTTGATGCCCTTGTTGTTGCTGACCGTGCCGGGAACCTCGACGGTGGTGACGACGTCGTTGCCGCTGACCTGCAGCGTCCGCAGCCGGACACGGCCGTCGTCGATGAGGATCTCATCGCCCGGGGCGACGTCGCCGGGCAGTCCCTTGTACGTGGTGGAGCACCGCGCGGCATCGCCGGGGACGTCGTCGACGGTGATGGTGAAGCGGTCGCCCAGGGCGAGCTCCACGGGCCCGTCGGCGAAGCGGCCGAGCCGGATCTTGGGGCCCTGGAGGTCCGCGAGCACCGCGATGGCCTTGCCGGTCCGCTCGGCGGCGGAACGGACGTGAGCGACGTTGGCCTCGTGGTCGGCATGCTCGCCGTGGCTCATGTTGAGCCGGGCGACGTCCATGCCGGCCTCAGCCAGCTGGAGGATCCGATCAGAGGTGTTGACGGCTGGTCCGAGGGTGCAGACGATCTTGGCTCTACGCACTCCCTGAGCCTATCGAGTCGCGGGTCGTACCGGCGAGTCACCGGCCCGTCAGGTCCGTCGGTCGGCCACGGACCCGTGGCCGACCGGTGTGCCCCGGCTCAGACGACGAGCGGGCGGTCGTCGGGGTTGATCGGGCGGGGCAGACGGCTGTCGGCGCCGGAGAGGAAGGCATCGACGCCGGCGGCAGCCGAACGACCCTCCGCGATGGCCCACACGATGAGGGACTGGCCGCGGCCGGCGTCGCCCGCCACGAAGACACCCGGGACGCTGGACATGTAGCTGCGATCGCGGCGGATGTTGCCACGCTCGTCGAGATCGACGCCGAGCTGCTCGACCAGACCTTCCTGCTGCGGTCCGGTGAAGCCCATCGCAAACAGCACGAGCTGCGCCGGAATGGTCCTCTCACTGCCAGGGACCTCCTGGAAGGAGCCGTCGACCATCTCGACCTCGACGATCCGCAGACCCGCGACGTTGCCGTCGTCGTCCCCGATGAACTCCTTGGTGGAGACCGAGTAGGTACGCTCGCCGCCCTCCTCGTGGGCCGAGGCGACCCGATAGATCATCGGGTACGTCGGCCACGGTTGGTTCTCCGGACGCTCCTCGCCGGGCTGGGGCATGATCTCCAGGCTCGTCACCGAGCGCGCCCCTTGACGGATCGACGTGCCCAGGCAGTCAGCGCCGGTGTCACCGCCACCGATGATGACGACGTCCTTGTCCGTGGCGACGATCTGGTCCGGCACCTCTTCGCCGAGTGCGACGCGGTTGGCCTGCGGCAGGAAGTCCATGGCCTGGTGGATGCCACCGAGCTCGCGTCCGGGCGCAGGCAGGTCACGTCGCACCGTCGCGCCGATCGCGAGCACGACGGCGTCGTAGCGGTCGGTGAGCTGGGAGCCCGTGAGCTTGTCAGTCACACCGACGCCCCCCACCTCAACAGCGCAGCGAAAGACGGTGCCCTCCTTGCGCATCTGGTCGATGCGCCGCTCGACGTGCACCTTCTCCATCTTGAACTCCGGGATGCCGTACCGCAGCAGGCCGCCCGGCTTGTCGTCCCGCTCGTAGACAGCGACGGTGTGCCCGGCACGGGTGAGCTGCTGCGCGGCTGCCAGGCCGGCGGGACCGGAGCCGATGACGGCCACCGTCTTGCCGGTGAGCCACTCCGGCGGCTCGGGGCGCACGTTGCGCCACTCCCATGCGCGGTCGATGATCGAGACCTCGACGTTCTTGATCGTCACCGGGTCGCGGTTGATCCCGACGACGCAGGACGTCTCGCACGGGGCCGGGCACAACCGGCCGGTGAACTCCGGGAAGTTGTTGGTGGCGTGCAGCCGGTCGATGGCCTCGTTCCAGTCGTCGCGCCAGACCAGGTCGTTCCACTCCGGGATCAGGTTGCCCAGCGGGCAGCCGTCGTGGCAGAACGGGATGCCGCAGTCCATGCAGCGGCCCGCCTGCTCGGAGATGATCGGCAGCAGCGCCCGGCCGGGCCCACCCGGGTAGACCTCGTTCCAGTCGTTGACACGCTCCTCGACGGGGCGTCGCTCCGCGACCTCGCGCGGGGTCGTGATGAAACCTCGGGGATCAGCCATTCGCGGCCACCTCCATCATCCGTGCGGTCGTGTCCTCATCGGAGAGTCCCTCCGCCTCGGCCTGCTCACGCGCCTGGAGCACCTTGCGGTAGTTGACGGGCATGATCTCGGTGAACCGAGCCAGCGACTGCTCCCAGTTCTCCAAGAGCTGCTCGGCGACGCTGGAGCCGGTCTCCTCGGCGTGCTGGCGCACCAGCGCGTGCAGCTGCTCGGCCGCACCGTGAGGGTCGATGCTGGCCTCCACGGGGCGCAGCTCCACCATCTCCGGGTTCACGAGGTCGTGGTCGAGGTCGAGGATCCACGCCTGTCCACCGCTCATGCCGGCGGCGACGTTGCGGCCGGTGGGCCCGAGCACCACGACACGACCACCGGTCATGTACTCGCACGCGTGATCGCCCACACCCTCCACCACCGCACTGACGCCGGAGTTGCGGACGCAGAACCGCTCCCCCACGACGCCGCGCAGGAAGATCTGCCCGCCCGTCGCGCCGAAGCCGATGACGTTGCCGGCAATGATCTGCCCCTCGGGGGCGAACTGCACCTCACGCGGTGGTCGCACCACGATGCGACCACCGGACAGGCCCTTGCCGACGTAGTCGTTGGCGTCGCCCTCCAGGCGCAGCGTGATGCCGCGGGGCACGAACGCGCCGAAGGACTGCCCGGCCGAGCCGAGGAACGTCAGGTCGATCGTGTTCTCCGGCAGGCCGTCGCCGCGGTGCGCCTTGGTGAGCTCGTGCCCGAGCATGGTGCCCACCGTGCGGTTGACGTTGCGGATGTCGAGCTGCGCACGGACCGGCTCGCCGTTCTCCAACGCCGCCGTGCACATCTTGATCAGCTCGGCGTCGAGCGCGACGTCGAGCCCGTGGTCCTGGCCGCTCGTGCAGTACAGGTCGCTGCCCTCGGGAAGCTCGGGCTTGTACAGGATCGGCGAGAGGTCCAGACCCTCGGCCTTCCAGTGGTCTACCGCATCGCGGACGTCGAGCATGTCGGCCCGGCCGACGGCCTCGTCGATGGAGCGAAAGCCCATCTCGGCCAGGTACTCACGCACCTCCTCGGCGATGAACTCGAAGAAGTTGACGACGTACTCGGCCTTGCCGGAGTACTTCTCGCGCAGCAGCTTGTTCTGCGTCGCGACGCCCACGGGGCAGGTGTCGAGGTGGCAGACGCGCATCATGATGCAGCCACTGACCACCAGCGGGGCCGTGGCGAAGCCGAACTCCTCAGCACCCAGCAGCGCGGCGATGACGACGTCGCGACCGGTCTTGAGCTGGCCGTCGCACTGCACGACGATACGGTCGCGCAGGCCGTTGAGCAGCAGCGTCTGCTGCGTCTCGGCCAGGCCCAGCTCCCACGGCCCACCGGCATGCTTGAGCGACGTGAGTGGCGAGGCACCCGTGCCCCCGTCGTGCCCGGAGATGAGCACGACGTCGGCCTTGGCCTTGGACACGCCCGCCGCGACGGTGCCTACGCCGACCTCGGAGACCAACTTCACGTGGATCCGCGCCGACGGGTTGGCGTTCTTCAGGTCGTGGATCAGCTGCTTGAGGTCCTCGATGGAGTAGATGTCGTGGTGCGGCGGCGGGCTGATGAGCCCGACTCCGGGCGTCGAGTGCCGGGTCTCCGCCACCCACGGGTACACCTTGGGGCCGGGCAGCTGGCCACCCTCACCCGGCTTGGCGCCCTGCGCCATCTTGATCTGGATGTCGTCGGCGTTGGAGAGGTACTCGCTCGTCACTCCGAACCGTCCCGAGGCGACCTGCTTGATCGCCGAGCGGCGGGTCGGGTCGTAGAGGCGGGCCGGGTGCTCGCCCCCCTCACCGGTGTTGGACTTGCCGCCGAGACGGTTCATCGCGACCGCCAGGGTCTCGTGAGCCTCCTGGCTGATCGAGCCGTAGCTCATCGCACCGGTGGAGAAGCGCTTGACGATCGCGCTGACCGGCTCCACCTCGTCGATCGGCACCGGCGGACGCGCACCCTTGGTGAACCCGAACAGACCGCGCAGGGTCATGAGCCGCTCGGACTGGTCGTCGACGCGGTTCGTGTACTGCTTGAAGATGTCGTAGCGACCCGTGCGCGTGGAGTGCTGGAGACGGAAGACCGTCTCGGGGTCGAAGAGGTGCTCCGGCCCGTCACGACGCCACTGGTACTCCCCGCCCACCTCCAGGTGGCGGCGGCGCCCCACGATGCCGTGCGTCGGGTAGGCCTTGGCGTGACGTGAGGCGACCTCGCGGGCGATGACGTCCAGACCGACGCCGCCCAGCTTGCTGGCCGTGCCCGTGAAGTAGGTGTCCACGACCTCGTGGGAGAGCCCGATGCACTCGAAGATCTGCGCCCCCGTGTAGGACGCGACGGTCGAGACGCCCATCTTGCTCATGACCTTCAGGACACCCTTGCCGAGTCCGTACGCCAGGTTGCGCACGGCCTGCTCCGGCTCCACGTCGGTGATGAACACCGCCTCGCGGGCCAGGTCCTCAGCCGACTCCAGGGCGAGGTAGGGGTTGACCGCGGTGGCGCCGTAGCCGATGAGCAGGGCGACGTGGTGCACCTCGCGGACGTCGCCGGCCTCCACCAGCAGACCGGCCTGCGAGCGCAGCTTCTCGCGCACCATGTGGTGGTGCACCGCACCGGTGAGCAGCAGCGACGGGATGGGAGCCAGGTCGGCGTTGGAGTGCCGGTCCGAGAGCAGGATGATCCGGGCGCCGTCGGCGACGGCGGCCGAGACGTCCTCGCAGATCTCGTCGATCTTGGCCTTCAGCGCCTCACCGCCGCCGTGGACGTCGTACAGGCCGCGGACCACGTGCACGGCGAATCCCGGCATGTCGCCGGCGGAGTTCATGTGCCGGATCTTGGCCAGCTCGTCGCTGTCGATCACCGGGAACGGCAGCTGCAGCATGCGGCAGGAAGCGGGACTGGGCGCCAGGAGGTTGGTCTCGGGGCCGATCGTGCCCGCAAGGGAGGTGACGACCTCCTCACGGATGGCGTCCAGCGGCGGGTTCGTGACCTGCGCGAACATCTGCGTGAAGTAGTCGAACAGCATGCGCGGTCGTTCGGAGATCGCCGCGATGGGCGTGTCGGTGCCCATCGAGCCGATGGCCTCGGCCCCCGTGCGGGCGATCGGCACGACGAGCTTGCGCAGCTCCTCCTCGGTGTAGCCGAAGACCTGCTGACGACGCGCCACCGATGCGTGGGTGTGGATGATGTGCTCGAGGTCGGGCAGGTCGTCGAAGCGGACCAGCCCGGAGTAGAGCCACTCGTCGTAGGGGTGCTCGGAGGCCAGCTGTCCCTTGATCTCCTCGTCCTCCACCACCCGGTGCTCCTCGAGGTCGAGCAGGAACATCCGGCCCGGCTCCAGGCGGCCCTTGCGGGTGATCGTGCTGGGGTCGAGGTCGAGAACTCCGGACTCGGAGGCCAGGACGACCAGGCCGTCCTCGGTGATCCAGTAGCGGCCGGGCCGCAGGCCGTTGCGGTCCAGGACCGCGCCGATCTGGTTGCCGTCGGTGAAGCACACGCACGCCGGTCCGTCCCAGGGCTCCATGACGCCTGCGTGGAACTCATAGAACGCCCGACGTGCGGGGTCCATCTCCTCGTCGTTCTCCCACGCCTCGGGGATCATCATCATCACTGCGTGCGGGAGCTCGCGTCCGCCGAGGTGCAGCAGCTCCAGCACCTCGTCGAATGACGCGGTGTCCGAGCCCTCGGGGTCACAGATGGGAAAGAGACGCTCGATGTCGCCGGGGATGAGGTCGCTCGCGAGGGTCGCCTCCCGGGCGCGCATCCAGTTGCGGTTGCCCCGCGCGGTGTTGATCTCGCCGTTGTGGGCCACGAACCGGAACGGGTGGGCCAGCGGCCAGCTCGGGAACGTGTTGGTCGAGAACCGGCTGTGCACGATGGCCAGCGCGGACTCCATGCGCTCATCACGCAGGTCGGGGAAGAACTCGTCGAGCTGCTCGGTGGTGAGCATGCCCTTGTAGATGAGGGTGCGCGACGACAGCGACGGGAAGTAGACCTTGGCCTCGTGCTCGGAACGCTTGCGCAGGCAGTAGGTGAGACGGTCCAGCTCGATGCCGGTGCGCGGCTCCCCGACGGCGGCGACGAACATGAGCGCGAACGACGGCATGGCGCCCCGCGACATGGACCCGAGGATGTCGGGGTTGACGGGGACGTCGCGCCAGCCGAGGACCGCCAGGCCCTCCTCCTTCGCCAACGCCTCGATGTCCACGCGTGCCTGCGCCGCCTCCTCGGGGTCGACGGGCAGGAACGCCATACCGGCGGCGTAGGCGCCGGCCTCGGGCAGCTCGACGTCGACCGCCTCGCGGGCGACCTCGCGCAGGAAGCGGTCCGGGACCTGCATGAGCATCCCCGCGCCGTCACCGGTGTCGGGCTCGCCACCCACAGCGCCGCGGTGGTCGAGGTTGCGCAACGCCGTCAGCCCGTGCTGGACGATCTCGTTGCTCGGCACGCCGGTGAGCGTCGCCACGAAGGCCACGCCGCAGGCGTCGTGCTCGAACTGCGGGTCGTACAGGCCCTGGGCGGGCGGGTGGGACGTGAAGTGCATCGAGACCCCTGCGCGTCGTCGGAAACAAGGTGTGGGAACGCCGATGGCGTTCCGCTCGGGACGACGTTGGCCCAAGTCAGCATGGTGAGTTTACACGCGGGCCGGGGGTCGGGGAAACGGGCAGGCACGTCGATCCGTTCGATCGGGGCGTGGTGGCCCAACCGGCTCGTGACCAAGCAGGCTTGACGAAGATTTCTTTCGAACACTCTTGCGTAATCATGATTCTTCTGCCAGACTGGAGTCCTACTGATCGGGGACCGCATGAGCGTCGAGGCACTGGCACCACACCCGGTGCCGGCGTGCGTGCAGCGGATCGAGCAGGCGCTCGATGCCCTCTCCCCCGAGGCCTGGGCCGGGTTGGAGCCCCAGGAGGTGCGCAGCCTGACGGCGCGGCTGTCACGGGCACAGTCCCGCATCACCGCCCACACCATGGCTGCGGCCCGCGTGCTCGAGGAGGCCGGCACTGCCAGGCACTGCGGCGCCACCTCCACCGGAGACCTGCTGTCCCGTGACTTCGGTGGAGACCGTGGCGCGGGCGATGCGCTCGTGCGCACCGCCCGGCGCATCCAGGAGCAGACCACCCACACCCAGCAGTCCCTCGCCGAGGGTCGCATCTCCACCCGCCAGGCCGATGTCATCTCCCGCGGCCTCGCCGCCCTGCCGGGCTCCGCCACGGCCGAGCAGCGCGATCTCGCCGAACGCACCCTGCTCAAGGACGCCGAGAAGCTCAGCGTCAAGGACCTGCGACGCCGTACCGACCGGCTCACCGACGTCTACCGCGAGAACACCGACGACGTCGACGCCGACGAGGACGCCCTGCTGCGCGCCCGCGAGCATCGCGCCCGGGCCAGGACGCGTTTCTCCCTGTGGGACAACCACGACGGCACTCACTCCGGACGGTTCGTCATCGGTGAGGCCGCCGCCACCATGCTCAAGACAGCCCTCGACGCCCTCGCCGCGCCCCACCAGCAGGTCGGGCACGACGACGCGCAGGGACGGCACACCGAGACCGGCTTCGGGGAGAGCTACCCGCAACGCCTCGGCCACGCCTTCACCACCCTCGTCGGACTTCTCCCAGCCGACCAGCTGCCCAGCAACGGCGGCGTCAGTGCCGTCGTCACCGTCAACCTCGACTACGAGACGCTGATGGGTGGGCTCAAGGCCGCACAGCTGTCCGACGGCACCCGCGTCTCCGCCGGCGAAGCACGGCGCATGGCCTGCACGGCCGGCATCCTGCCCATGGTCCTCGGCGGCACGTCACTCCCGCTGGACCTGGGCACCCCCACCCGATACTTCAATCGCAGCTCCCGCCGCGCCATGGAGAAGCGCGACGGCGGCTGCACCGCACCCGGCTGCGACCGGGACTCCCGCTGGTGCGAGGCCCACCACCTCACCCCGCACTCCGTCAGCGGCGTCACCGACATCACCGACGGCGCACTGCTGTGCACCTTCCACCACCATCGCGTCCACGAACAACACTGGTCCGGCCGCGTGAATCCCGACGACGGTCACATCGAGTGGAAGCCGCCCGGCCATCGCATCTGGCAACGCAACCACCGATGGAGACCATGAGACCTCAGGTCCGATCGTCCTCGGCATCGTCGGCCTCAGCCACCTCGGCCGCATCAGCGGAGATATCGCCCTGCACGCTTGCCGATTCTCGGTCCTGCCTGCTGCGGCGAGTGGTCCACCAGAGCATGAACGCACCGAGGGCGAAGACGAGGATCGACGTCCACACGTTCAGCCGGAACGGTCCGATCAGGTTGGCGGTATCGATGCGCAACGCCTCGATCCAGACCCGACCCGCGGTGTAGAGCATGACGTAGAGCCAGAACGCCCGTCCGTGCGTGAGCCGGAAGCGACGGTCCACGGCGACGATGAGCGCCGCAGCCGCGAGATTCCAGATCATCTCGTACAGGAACGTCGGATGGAACGTCTCGAACTGCTCGAACCCACTCGGACGATGGACGGGGTCGATCTCCAGACCCCACGGCAGGTCCGTGGGCCGTCCGAACAGCTCCTGGTTGAACCAGTTGCCAAGCCGGCCGACGGCCTGCGCCACCAACAGACCCGGCGCGAGGGCGTCAGCGAACTCACTGAAACGCACCCCGTAGCGCCGGCAGGCGATGTACGCACCGAGCGCACCACCTGCCACCGCGCCCCAGATGCCGAGCCCGCCGTTCCAGATGTAGAACGCCTCCACGGCGTTGCGGCCCTCACCGAAGTACAGCTCCGGGGACGTGATGACGTGGTAGATCCGCGCACCGACGATGCCGAACGGGATCGCCCAGATGGAGACGTCGCCCACGGCGCCCTTGCGTCCGCCCCGGGCGACGTAGCGTCGCTCGGCGATCCAGATCGCCAGCAACGCGCCGATGATGATCCCGAACGCGTACGCCCGCAGCGGCAGTGGACCGAGGTACAGCACACCGGTCTCGGGGCTCGGGATGGATGCGACGAGACCGGTCATGAGCGCTCCACCCCGGCACGGAGCTCGCGGGCCAGGTCGTGCACGGAGCCGATGCCCTCCTGTGTCGATGCGGCATCGAGCATCCGACGCACGATGGCCGAGCCCACGATGACCGCGTCGGCGAACTGCGCCACCTCGTGCGCCTGCTCACCGTTGCTGACACCCAGGCCCACACCGACCGGCTTGTCAGTGACCTCGCGCAGGCGGGCGACGAGCGTCGGTGCGAGCGAGCTGGTCTGCTCGCGCTGCCCGGTGACGCCCATGACGGCGGTGGCGTACACGAAGCCGCTGGCCGCCTGCGAGGTCATCGCCAACCGAGCTTCGGTGGAGGACGGCGAGACCAGGTAGATGCGGTCCAGGCCATGGGTACGCGAGGCGGCGTCCCACTCCGCGCCCTCGTCGGGGATCAGGTCGGGCGTGATCAGCCCGGCTCCCCCGGCGGCGGCCAGGTCGGCGGCGAAGCGGTCGACGCCGTAGCGCTCGACGGGGTTCCAGTAGGTCATGACGACGGTGGGCGTGCCGGTGGCCGCCGTCGCCCCGACCACGTCGAGGACGTCACGCACCCGAAAGCCCGCCGTGAGGGCCTGGTCGGCCGCCGCCTGGACCGTCGGGCCGTCCATGACCGGATCGCTGTACGGGAGTCCGACCTCCACGAGGTCGACGCCGCCGTCGATCATCGCGGCGATCGCCGCCTTGGACGTCTCGAGGTCGGGGAAGCCGGCGGGCAGGTAGCCCACCAGTGCGGCGCGGTTCTCGGCGCGGGTCCGCTCGAACAGCTCGTCGATCGCGCTCACGTCCGCTCCTGCCCGTCCTCGTCCAGCAGCCCGAAGTACTCCGCAGCCGTGTGGACGTCCTTGTCGCCCCGGCCGGAGAGGTTGACCAGCAGTGTCGCCTCAGGCCCGACCTCTCGGGCCAACGCCACCGCGCCGGCGAGCGCGTGCGCCGACTCGATGGCAGGGATGATGCCCTCGGTGCGGCACAGCAGCTCGAAGGCCGCCATGGCCTCGGCGTCGGTGGCGGGGACGTACTGGGCGCGCCCGATGTGCGCGAGGTGGGAGTGCTCGGGCCCGACGCCCGGGTAGTCCAGACCGGCGGAGATGGAGTGCGACTCCACCGTCTGACCGTCCTCGTCCTGCAGCAGGTAGGAACGCGCGCCGTGCAGCACACCGACGTCGCCGCCGGTGATGGTGGCGGCGTGGCGCGCGGTCTGCACACCGTCACCCCCGGCCTCCACTCCCAGGAGGCGGACGTCGGCGTCGTCGATGAAGGCAGTGAACAATCCGATGGCGTTGGATCCGCCGCCGACGCAGGCGATGGCAGCGTCGGGCAGTGCCCCGGTCAGCTCCAGGCACTGGGCGCGCGCCTCGTCGCCGATGCCGCGGGTGAGATCACGCACCATCAGGGGGAACGGGTGCGGCCCGGCCGCGGTGCCGAACAGGTAGGACGTGTGGTCGACGCTGGCCACCCAGTCGCGCAGCGCCTCGTTGATGGCGTCCTTCAGCGTGCGGCTGCCCGAGCGCACGGGCACCACCTCGGCACCCAGCATCCGCATGCGAGCGACGTTGAGCGCTTGACGCTCGGTGTCCACCTCTCCCATGTAGACCGTGCAGTCCAGGTCGAGATAGGCGCACGCGGTGGCCGAGGCGACACCGTGCTGGCCCGCGCCGGTCTCGGCGATGGCCCGTGGCTTGCCGATGCGCTTGGCGAGCAACGCCTGCCCCAGCACGTTGCGGATCTTGTGCGCGCCGGTGTGGTTGAGGTCCTCACGCTTGAGCAGCACACGGGCACCGACCTGCTCGGAGAACCTGGTCGCCTCGTACAACGGGCTCGGGACGTTCGCGTACTCACCGAACATGCGATCAAGCTCAGCGTTGAACGTGGGGTCCTGACGAGCGTCGGCCCACGCCTCGGCGAGCTCGTCCAGTGGGGCGACGAGTGCCTCAGGCATGAAGCGGCCACCGAAAAAACGGCCGAAGTGGCCCGTGGCGTCAGGCTGGGCGTACGGCTGGGGAGACATCACAGCGGACCTCGGGGTGCGGGACGGTCAGGAACGATCAGAGGACACGGGATCGTCACCATCGCGCCGCCGTGCGGGTGCGCAGATCGATCCGTCGCACGTCAGCCCCGGTGCTGCAGGGCCGGGTGGGAACCAGCGGCCACGAGATCGGCCACCGTGGCCCGCGGGTCGTCGCCACGGACCAAGGTCTCGCCGACGAGCACGACACCGGCACCCAGTCGGCCGTACTCGATGACGTCGTGCGGTCCCCGGACGCCGGACTCAGCCACCGTGACCACCCCGGAGGGCATGGCCGGGACGAGCCGTTCGAACGTCGTGCGGTCGACCTCAAGGGTCTTGAGGTTACGGGCGTTGACCCCAACCAGGTCCGCTCCTGCGTCGAGGGCGCGCAGCACCTCGGGCTCGTCGTGCACCTCCACCAGTGGCGTGAGACCGATCGACCGGGCACGCTCGACCAGGCTCACCAGGGCATCCTGCTGCAGTGCGGCCACGATGAGCAGCGCCATGTCGGCACCGGCAGCCCGTGCCTCCCACAGCTGGTAGGAGGTGGTGATGAAGTCCTTGCGCAGGACGGGGACGTCGACGCGAGCGCGCACCGCCCCCAGGTCGGCCAGCGTCCCGCCGAAGCGTCGCTGCTCGGTGAGGACGCTGATCGCGGCCGCGCCACCGTCGGCGTAGTTCTCCGCGAGGGCAGCCGGGTCCTTGATGGAGGCCAGTGCGCCCTTGCTGGGACTGGCCCGCTTGACCTCCGCGATGACGCTGACACCGTCCGCGCGGAAGGCGGGCATCGGGTCCAGCGCCGGATCCTGGCGCTGGGCGGCCTCCTTGAGGTCCTCCAGCGGTCGCTCAGCCATCCGGACCGCGAGATCGGCCTGCACACCTTCGATGATGTCGTCGAGCACGGTCATGCTGCACTCACGCCCTCAGAAGACGAAGCACACGACCGCGAGCACATGGCGCCTCGCCCGTTCACTCGCTGACGCTCGCCCATGGGTGCCCTCCCTCGACTCAGCCGTGCGGGTCTGCTGACTCCCAAGGGTAGACCTGCCCGGACACGCCGGACCCAGGGGTGCCTTCTCAGCAGATTCTCACTAGGGTCGTGGCCATGACATCGAACACTCCGCCCCCGGGCGACCCTCAAGACCCCCAGCAGCCGGGCAATGGTTCGGACCTGCCGTCCTACGGCTCGGTCCCGCCGCCCCCGGGTGACGGAAGCTACCCGCCGCCCCCGCCGGGCGGCGGTGACTTCGGCGCCGCTCCCCAGACCAACAAGAAGGCCCTGTGGTCGATGATCCTGGGCATCGTCGGCCTGCTGTGCTGCGGCATCCTGCTCGGCATCCCGGCGATCATCCTGTCCGTCATCGGCAAGCGTGAGATCGCCGAGTCCGGTGGTCGTCAGACCGGCGGCGGCATGGCCACCGCCGGTCTCATCCTCGGCATCATCGCCGTCGCATGGAGCGTCATCTACGGCATCCTCCTGGCCGCCGGCGTGGTCGACCTCTCCTTCTCCGGAAGCACCGACACCACGTTCTGAGGGAGGCACCAGCAAGGGCCGGCGAGCAGCTGCTCGCCGGCCCTTCTCTGTGCTGTGGCTAAGGGGCGAGTCCGGCGCCCCACGGGGTGAGCCTGACGATGCCGAACAGCAGGAACGCCACCAGCAGGACGGCAGCCACGCGGCCGTTGAGACGCAGCATGCCGCCGGCGTCCCCGCGCCAACGGCGCACCACCCAGGCCACCCACGCGAGGGCGACCGCTGCCATCGCGACCACGACGAACGCGTTGCTGGAGACCGCCGCCGGGACGTCGAGCTGGGTGAGGTTGTTGACGGCACGCAGCCCACCGCATCCGGGGCACGGCTGACCGGTCAGCATCAGGAACGGGCAGAACCCCCACGACCCTTCCTGGTGGGGATCACGCAGCGCCAACGCCAGCACGGCGGACCCGGCTGCGAACGCCATGAGACCCGGCGCAAGCAGCAGCTCGGCACGGCGCCGGTGCGTGAGGACGCCCGGAGCGGGAGCCGAGGACGTCATGGCGTGACCACCGACCGGACGGTCAGCTCTCGGCGACGACGCTGTGATGCTCGTCGCCGGGAGCCTGCTCGCCGGGACGATCCAGGCCGAGCCCGGCCGCTGCCATGACCATGCCCACGGGGCCGGAGGCCAGGGCCAGGACGGTGCCGATCGTGAACAGCACCCAGTTCGGGTTGGGGATCAACGCCACGCCACCGATGGTGATGCCGGCCAGGCAGAGCAGGACGGCGGTCCAGGAAGCCTTCGACGATCCGTGCGACATGGGGTGCTGCTCCTCAACAAAGGGCGGTACGGGTGTGGGCAGCAGCCTACTCGGTGGGGTCGCGGCCGTCATCGAGTGCCTTCCAGAGATCCTCGTCGGCGTCCACCGCCTGATCGCCACGCGCCCGTCCCGGCGCGTCGTAGCGCCCCCCCATGACGGGCCAGGCAGCCGCCCACCGCACCACGAGGACCCCGAGCGTCGCCGCGACGACACCGGACAGGACGGTCAGGCAACGCCACCACGTCACCGCGACGTCCTCGGGATGGTTGGTCCCGGTGAACGACGGCGACTCCGCCACCAGTCGGTCGAGGGCGTCCAGCGTCGCTCCCTGAGCACTCGCCGCCAGAACCGCCGTGGTGAGCCCCAGCAGCACGACGAGACCGCCCACGGCACGCCGCCACCGGCCACGGGTGGCGAGGACGGCCAACGCTGCGGTGACGATCACCACCCCGAGCGCCGCGACGACCGGCACAGCCTGGTTCCCCGACGCGGTGACGGCATCCTGCGGCACCCCGGTGCCGCGCACCGTGGCCGTGCCCCATGGGCGCGAGGCCGTGAGCACGACGGCCCCACCGGCCGCGAGGATCGCCAGGACGACCGGCCCGTAGAGGCGTCGGGCGTTCACAGCAGCCGGTCGCGCTCGAAGCAGGTGTCGGCGCCGGTGTGGCAGGCCGGCCCGCTCTGGTCGACCAGGACGAGGAGGGTGTCGCCGTCACAGTCCAGCCGGACCTCCCGGACGTGCTGGACGTTACCGGACGTCTCCCCCTTGACCCACAGCTCACCCCGGCTGCGGCTCCAGTACGTGCCGCGACCCGTCGTGAGGGTGCGGTGCAGTGCCTCATCGTCCATCCAGGCCATCATCAGCACGGCCCGGGAGGTGGCGTCCTGCACCACGGCCGGCACCAAGCCGTCGGCGGTGCGACTGAGCCTGGAGGCGATGGCGGGGTCGAGTGCACTCACGGGTCCATCCTCTCAGGCGACACCAGAGTCCTCACCGCGACGAGCGCCCTCACTCCGGAAGGTTCAGGGAGGCCTGAGCCACCCAGCTGGCGTGCAGGCGCGAGTAGACACCCCCGGCACCGACGAGCTCGTCATGGGTGCCGTCCTCCACCAGCCGGCCCGCGTCGAAGACGAGCACGCGGTCCGCGTTCTCCGCCGTCGTCAGCCGGTGCGCGATCGTGACGCTGGTGCGGCCGTCGAGCAGCCGTTCCAGGGCCCTGGTGGTCCGCAGCTCGGTCTGCGGGTCGACGGCGCTCGTGGCCTCGTCCAGCACCAGGAAGTCCGGATCGGCCAGGGCCGAGCGGACCAGCGCCACCAGCTGACGCTCCCCCGCCGACAACGACTCGCCACGCTGCCCCACACTGGTGTCCAGCCCCGCCGGCAGCGAGGCGAACCAGTCGACGAGACCGAGGTCGGCGACGGTGGCGAGGAGCTCGGCGTCGGTGGCCCCGTCACGGCCGTACCGCAGGTTGTCGCGCAACGTGGCATCGAACAGGAACCCCTCCTGCGGCACCATGAGGACGTGGCGGCGCAGCTCGTCGAAGGCGACCGAGGCGATGTCGGTCTCTCCCAGGCGCACCGTCCCCGTGGTGGGGTCCATGAGCCGGGTGAGGAGCTTGGCGAACGTCGTCTTGCCCGACCCCGTCTCCCCCACCACGGCCACCCGCTGGCGCGGTTCGATGACCAGGTCGACGTCGCTCAGGACCGGCGGCCCGCCCGGGTAGGCGAAGCCGACGTGCTCGAACCGGGCCCCCAGCACCTCATCGGGCAGCCGGACGCCGCTCGCGCCCGGGTCGAGGACGTCGGCCGGCGTGTCCAGCAGCTCGATGACGCGGCGCCACGACGCGATGGCGTTCTGGGCCTCGGTGAGTACCTGGGTGGCCATCTGCGCCGGTCCGACGAGCAGCCCCACGAGGAAGGCGAACGCGATGACGGTGCCCATGGAGAGTCCGCCCGCGACCCCGAGGACCACACCGGCGGCGACCGCTGCGGCATTGGCCAGGCCGCCGGCCAGACCGGCCGACGCGAAGGTGACCGCCACCAGCTTCTGGGCGCGGACGTTGGCCTGCAGGTTGCCGTCGATCCCGCCGTCGACCCGACGCTGGGTGCGCTGCTCGATGGCGTGTGCCCGCACCACCGACGCTCCGACGACCGGCTCGGCGACGACGGCCAGCATCTCGCCGACCGTGCGTCGCACCGTGTCGTAGGCGCGGCTGAGCCGGGAGGCGAAGTACTTCAGGCTCACGGCCAGCGGCAGGAAGCACAGCCACACCACGAGGGTCAGCTGCCAGCTGTAGAAGGCCATGACGACGGTGGCGACGACCATCTGCCCGAGGCTGAGGACGATCATGATCCCGGTCATCTGCAGGAAGATCGAGACCTGGTCGATGTCCGACGTCACGCGCGAGACGAGCACACCTCGACGCTCGGCGTTCTGCGTGAGCATCGAGAGGTCGTGGACGTGACGGAAGGCGGTGACACGCAGCTCGGCGAGTCCGCGCTCGCTGGCCACGAACAGTCGCACACGCATCCAGTACGCCACCAGACCGGTGAGCAGGACGAGGGCGAGCGCCAGCCAGAGCGCGCCCGCCACGTCACCGAACGACGTGCTGCCGCCCTCCCCCAGCCCGGCGTCGATCGTGCGCTGGATGACGATGGGCACCACGGCGCCACCGATGGTGCTGACCACGGCCAGCAGCACCGTGAACCACAGGCCCTCCTTGATGGCCGGGGAGAGCGCCAGGCCGCGTCGCACGATCGTGGTGCCGGTCTCACGCAGGGTCGTCACGCCCGGCAGGCTCGGCTCGGCGCCGGTCATGACTTCCTCGCCTGGTCGTAGGCGTCCACGAGGTCGCGGTACGTGTGCGAACGGGCGAGCAGCTCGGTGTGTGTCCCACGCTCCACGATCCGTCCCTCCTCGAGCAGCACCACCTCGTCGGCCAGCGCGATCGTGGCCTTGCGGTAGGCCACCACGACCACGGTGGGGCCGTCCCCTCCGCTGGTGCGCTCGGCCAGGGCACGCAGGATGCGCTGCTCGACCTCCGGGTCGACCGCACTGGTCGCGTCGTCCATGACGAGCAGCCGAGGGCGACGCACGAGGGCGCGCGCCAACGCGAGCCGCTGACGCTGGCCGCCGGACAGCGTGGTGCCACGCTCGCCCAGCTGGGTGTCCAGCCCGCGGTCCAACGCCGCCACGAACCCGTCGGCCTGCACCAGGCGCAACGCCTGCCAGATGTCGTCGTCGGACACGTCCGCACCCAACGACACGTTCTCACGCACGGAGTCGTCGAACAGGAACGTGCCCTGCGGCACCACCGCGACCGTCTGGGCCACGGCGTCGTGCGTGAGGTCGCGCAGGTCGATGCCGTCCAGCTCGACCGTCCCACTCGTGGGATCGACCAGGCGCGACAGCAGTGTGGTGACCGTGCTCTTGCCGCTGCCCGTGGCTCCGACGAGAGCCGTCACCGTGCCCGCCGGCACGTCGAGGTCGAGCCCGTCGAGCACGTGGTCGGGACTTCCGCTCTGCTCCACTGCCCCGCCGGGGGCACCGAAACGGTGCGTGACACCGCGCAGCCGCAGGTCGACCGCGCCCGAGCCGGGCACCATGCCGTCGCCGTAGACCATCTGGCCCCGGGTGCTAAGCACATTGTCGACCCGGTCCCAGCCCACGACGCTGCGCGGCAGCTCACCGAGCACCCACCCGATCGCTCGCACCGGGAAGGCGACCACGGTGAACAGGTACGCCACCTGGACGACGTCGCCCGGCTCAGCGGCCCCCGACGCGACCCGGCCCACGCCGAGCACGATGACCAGCAGGATGCCGAGGTTGGGCAGGGCCTCCAGGAGAGGATCGAAGATGCTGCGGATCCGGCCCACCTGGATGTTGGCGTCGCGCAGCTCCTCGGTGGCCCGGGCGAACCGCTCGGTCTCATCAGCCTCCCGACCGAGGGACTTCACGACCATGGCGCCGTCGAACGACTCGTGCGCGACGGCGCTGAGGTCGCCGCGCAACGACTGGGCCCGTGCCACCTTGGGCGAGAGCCAGCGCTGGTAGAAGACGTTGATGCCGAACAGGGCCGGGAAGACCACCAGCCCGACGAGGGTCAGCACCAGGTCGGCCTCGATCATCGCCACCAGCGCCGCGGCGAGCATCGCGATGACACCCACGGCCATCGGCAGCGGCATGAAGACCGCCCACGCCGCCTCGACGTCGGCGTTGGCGTTGGACAACAGCTGGCCGGTGGGGTGCCGGTGGTGCCACGACATGGGCAGCACGAGGTACTTGCGCGTGACCTTGCGTCGGTACGTGGCGACCAGCCGGTAGTAGACGATCCCGCCGATGAGCCGTCGCCCGATGACGCCGAGCGCTCGCAGCATCGCCACCAGCATGAACATCCCCACGGCTGCCCACAGCGCTCCCTGGAGCACCTCGCCACGCTCGAACGACGGCCGGATCACGTTGTCGGTGGCCCATCCGAGGACCCAGGCGTCTGCCACCGTCATGGCGCCGAAGAGCACGCTGCCCACGACCGACAGGGAGAACAACCAGCGTTGCTCGCCGATGCCCCGGCCGAGCAGGCCGAAACCCCGACGCATGATCCGGTCAGGTTCGGCCGAGCCCAGGTCCGCGGTGTCGGCCGGCTCCTCGACGAGCCCCTCAGGAACCCCGCCAGCGCCGTCGTCCAGGGTGGGGCGCAGTGTCGTCCTACCTGACATCGTGTCCAGCTGCTCGCAAGGTCTCTTTCACCTGTTCGATCCTCAGCTCCCCGAAGTGGAAGACACTCGCGGCAAGCACTGCGTCGGCGCCGGCGTCCACAGCAGGGGCGAAGTGCTCCAGCCGTCCGGCACCACCGCTGGCAATGAGCGGCACCTGTGTAACGTCACGGACCGCCCGAATCATTTCCAGGTCGTACCCGTCCCTCGTGCCATCGGCGTCCATGGAGTTGAGCAGGACCTCCCCGACGCCCAGCTCGTCGGCCCGCCGGACCCACTGCACGGCGTCGAGCCCGGCGGACCGGCGACCACCGTGCGTCGTGACCTCGAAGCCGCTGGACGTCTCGGCACTGCGACGAGCGTCGACGCTGAGCACGAGCACCTGGTTGCCGAATCGGTGGGCGATCTCGGCGAGGACCTCCGGCCGGTCGATCGCCGCGGTGTTGATGCCCACCTTGTCCGCACCGGCGCGCAGGAGGCGGTCGACGTCCTCGACCGTGCGCACCCCTCCCCCGACGGTGAGCGGGATGAAGACCTCCTCGGCCGTGCTGGAGACGACCTCATAGGTGGTCTCCCGGCTGCCCGAGGACGCCGTGATGTCCAGGAAGGTCAGCTCGTCGGCACCGGCGGCGTCGTAGACACGAGCCATCTCGACCGGGTCACCGGCGTCGACGAGATCGACGAAGTTGACGCCCTTGACCACCCGGCCGGCGTCGACGTCCAGGCAAGGGATGACACGAACCGCGACACTCACCCGGTGAGCCTACCGACCGGCACCGACGTCCTCGGGCCCAACCGGTGTTGGCAGGCGCGTGGGCCGCGCTCAGGCCTGCCCCTGGCCACGGTCGCGCCGACGCTGCTGCAGGATCTGTGCCTCCAGGTCCTCCAGGCGGGACTGCTTGCTCACGCGGGTCGCCACCCACGCGATGCCCATGCCGACCAGCGGGAAGACCGGCCAGAAGAAGTGCGGGCCGATCGCCAGCGCCGTCGCGCACCAGATGCCGATGCACGCGACGTTCACGACGACGAACCCCCTCCGCGCGCCGCGGACCTCACGGTCGTGACGCGCGGCAGCCTCCTCCCGCACGTCCTGCCAGCTGCCGCGAACGGCCGGCAGCGCGACCAGGTCGGAGATGAGGTCGCGGACGACGCCGAGGCGCCGCAGCTCCAGTGCGACGTCGCAGCGCTCGTCGTACTCCTGGCGGTCCAGACGACCGTCGGCGTAGGCCGCCGCCAAGACCTCCAGGACGAGGTCCCGGTCGGCGTCGTTGGCACGGAGCTCGGCAGCGGCCGGACTGCGGGGATCGGAGCTGAACCCGGCCCAGACGTCCCGGCGGCCGAGCTCCCTGCCGCCGGCCACGATCAGCCCTCGGCGACCGCGGAGAGCGCCTCGGGGAGGGTGAACGCGCCGGCGTAGAGCGCCTTGCCGACGATCGCGCCCTCGACGCCGGAGGCCTCTGCCGCCTCAGGCCCGGAACCCCCGCCGGGGCGGGCGAGCGAGGCGATGGCGCGCAGGTCGTCGAGGCTGGAGACGCCTCCGGAGGCCACGACAGGCTTGGGGGTGAACTCACACACCTGGCGCAGCAGGTCCAGGTTGGGCCCCTGCAGCGTGCCGTCCTTGGTGACGTCGGTGACGACGTAGCGGGCGCAGCCGTCACGCTCCAGCCGCTCCAGCACCTCGAAGAGGTCACCGCCGTCCTGCGTCCAGCCGCGCGCTGCGAGAGTGCGGCCACGGACGTCGAGACCGACGGCGATCTGGTCGCCGTGCCGGGCCACCACCCGGGCACACCACTCGGGGTTCTCCAGAGCGGCGGTGCCGAGGTTGACCCGACGACAACCAGTGGCGAGCGCCGCCTCCAGCGAGGCGTCGTCACGGATGCCGCCGGAGAGCTCGACCTGGACGTCGAGCCGGCCCACGACGTCAGCCAGGAGCTCTGCGTTGGAGCCCTTGCCGAAGGCAGCATCGAGGTCGACGAGGTGAATCCACTCGGCGCCGTCGCTCTGCCACTGCAGCGCAGCGTCGAGAGGCGATCCGTACGTGGTCTCGCTGCCGAGCTCGCCCTGGACCAGGCGCACGGCCTGTCCATCGGCGACGTCGACAGCGGGAAGCAGCTCCAGAGTCACGCGCGAGACTCTACCGACGCTCAGTCCACCCCGCGCGTCGGCCCGACCCCGGTGATCGGTGCCTGAGCAACCCGCGCCGTCATTCGGCGGCACAGAGACCGACGACCTTGGGTCCCAGGACCGCATGGGAACCAGGGGACGGCTCAGAGCGTGGCGAGCCAGTTCTGCAGCAGCTGCCGTCCGGCATCGGCAGACTTCTCGGGGTGGAACTGGGTGGCCCACAGCGGCCCGTGCTCGACCGCGGCCACGAAGCGATCGCCACCGTGCTCGGTCCAGGTGACCTGCGGCGTCGAGAGCGGTCCCGCCTCGTGGATCGGCCAGGTGCGTACCCCGTAGGAGTGCACGAAGTAGAAGTGCTCGTCGGACAGCCCGGCGAACATCCGCGACCCCTCGGGCGGCTCGACCGTGTTCCAGCCCATGTGTGGCACGACGGGTGCCTGCAGCCGCTCGACGGTCCCCGGCCACTCCCCGCAGCCCTCGGTCCGCACCCCGTGCTCGATGCCCTCGGAGAACAGGATCTGCATGCCGACACAGATGCCCAGCACCGGGCTTCCTGCGATGAGCCGACGCTCGATCAGCCGGACGCCGTCGACGGCGCGCAGCCCACGCATGCAGGCCTCGAACGCACCGACCCCGGGCACGAGCAGCCCGTCGGCCGTCTCCGCGGTGGTCGGATCTGCGGTCAGCACGACGTCGGCCCCGGTGCGCTCCACCGCGCGCACCACGGAGCGGACGTTGCCGGAGCCGTAGTCGAGGACGGCGACCAGGTGGCGGCTCACACTCAGAGCGCACCCTTGGTGGAGGGCACGCCGGGCTCGCGTGGGTCGAGGGCAACCGCCTCACGCAGCGCGCGGGCGAGTGCCTTGAACTGCGCCTCGGCGATGTGGTGCGGATCGCGGCCCTCCAGGAGCCTCATGTGCAGCGTGATGCCGGCGTGGTGGGCGATCGACTCCAGGACGTGCGCGGTCAACGAGCCCTGGTACTGGCCGCCGATGACCACGGTGATCTGCCGCTCCGGCTCCCCGGAGTGCACGAAGTAGGGACGCCCCGAGACATCGACCGTCGCCGTGGCGATGGCCTCATCGAGCGGGATGGTGGCGGTTCCGTAGCGGCGGATGCCGGACTTGTCGCCCAGAGCCTCACGCAGCGCGTCACCGATGCAGATCGCGGTGTCCTCGACGCTGTGGTGGGCGTCGATGTGCAGGTCGCCCTCGGTCTTGACCGTCAGGTCGATCAGCGAGTGCCGCGAGAGCGCCGTGAGCATGTGGTCGTAGAAGCCGACACCGGTGGAGATGTCGTGACTGCCAGTGCCGTCGAGGTCCAGCTCGACGACGACGTGCGACTCGGAGGTCTTGCGCTCGATCCGCGCCCGGCGGGGCGTCAGAGCGGTGGGCCCGCTGCTCACGTCGAGGTCACCTCCGTCAGTGCCGTGAAGAACGCGTCCATCTCGGACGGCGTCCCGATCGAGACGCGCAACCATCCTAGTGGCCCGGTCTCTCGGACCAGGACGCCACGGTCGACGAGCGCCTGCCACGTGGCGTGCCGGTCCTCGAAGGTGCCGAACAGCACGAAGTTCGCGTCGGACTCGGCCACCGTGAACCCCGCGTCGGCGAGCCGGCGTGCGGTCCGGTCCCGCTCGGCACGCAGCGTGTCCACCTGTGCGAGCAGCTCGTCGGTGTGCCGCAGCGCCGCGAGCGCAGTGGCCTGCGTGACCGAGGACAGGTGGTAGGGCAGGCGCACGATCCGCAGCGCGTCGACGACGGCCGGGTGGGCCGCGAGGTAGCCGAGCCGCCCCCCGGCGAGCGCGAACGCCTTGCTCATGGTGCGGGTCACGATGAGTGTGGGGTGCTCGGCGAGCAGCTCCAGCGCGCTCGGCGTCCCGGCGCGCCGGAACTCCGCGTACGCCTCGTCGACCACCACGATGCCGGGGGCAGCCTCCAGCACGGCCTGTGTGTGCGCCGGCTGGAGTGCGGTGCCGGTGGGGTTGTTCGGCGAGGTGAGGAAGACGACGTCGGGCTGCTCAGCCTCGATGAGGGCGACCGCCGCGTCACCGTCGATGCCGAAGTCCTCACGGCGACGGCCGGCGACCCATCGGGTGTGGGTGTTGCGGGCGTACTCGGGGTACATGGAGTAGGTGGGGGCGAAGGACAGTGCCGTGCGCCCCGGGCCGCCGAAGGCCTGCAGGATCTGCTGCATGACCTCGTTGGAGCCGTTGGCGGCCCACACGCGCGAAGCGTCCAGCCCTGCTCCCGGGGTCTCGCGGCCCAGGTAGCCGGCGAGCGCCTCCCGCAGCTCGGTGGCCTCGCGGTCCGGGTAGCGGTTGAGGTCGAGCGCGGCGGACCGCACTGCCTCGGCGATGTCGTCGGCGGCACCCTGGCTGGGACCGTGGGGGTTCTCGTTGGTGTTCAGCCGCACCGGGACGTCGATCTGCGGGGCGCCGTAGGGCACCTGGTCACGCAGCTCGTCGCGCAGCGGGAGCCAGTCTGGTGCAGCACCGGTCATGAACCGGTCCTGATCGAGACCGCGGCCCCGTGGGACGGCAGGTCCTCGGCCTCGGCGAGCGCGACGACGTGTCCGCCGACCTCACGCAGTGCCTGCTCGGTGTAGGTGACGACGTGGACGTTCTTGACGAAGGCACGTACCGACAGGCCCGAGGAGTGGCACGCGCACCCGGCGGTGGGCAGGACGTGGTTGGAGCCGGCCGCGTAGTCGCCGAGGGAGACCGGGGTGAACCCACCGACGAAGATCGCTCCGGCGTTGACGATCCGGGCGGCCACGGCTGCCGCGTCGGCGGTCTGCACCTCCAGGTGCTCAGCAGCGTAGGCGTTGGCGACGTCGACGGCCTGGCCGAGGTCGCGGACGAGCACGACGGCGGACTGCTCCCCCGCCAACGACGTCGCGATCCGTTCGTGGTGGCGTGCGGACGGCACCTGGCGGCCCAGCTCGCTCTCCACGGCCGCCGCGAACGACTCGCTGGGGGTGATGAGGACGCTGGCGGCCATGGGGTCGTGCTCGGACTGGCTGATCAGGTCGGCAGCGACGAAGGAGGCATCGGCAGTGTCGTCGGCGATGACGGCGATCTCGGTGGGTCCGGCCTCGCTGTCGATGGCGACGGTGCCGCGCAGGTGCCGCTTGGCGGCGGCGACGTAGATGTTGCCTGGCCCGGTGACGAGGTCGACGGGCGCGATGGTGCCGCCGGTGGCGGTGGTGCCGTGGGCCAGCATCGCGATGGCCTGCGCACCGCCGGCGGCGTAGACCTCCTCGATGCCCAGCAGGGCGCACGCGGCCAGGACCGTGGGGTGCGGCAGCCCGCCGAACTCAGTCTGCGGGGGCGTGGAGAGAGCGATCGAGCCGACGCCGGCCACCTGGGCCGGGACGGCGTTCATGACCACGCTGCTGACCAGTGGCGCCAGACCGCCGGGCACGTAGAGCCCGACGCGCTGCATCGCCACGATCCGGCGCTCCACCGTGGCGCCGTCGGCCACTGCCGTCACGACGCCGGACTCCAGCTCCGCCTCGCAGGTGGCGCGCAGCCGGGCGATGGAGACCTCCAGCGCGGCGCGAACGTCGGCGTCGAGCTTCTCGAGCGCGGCGTCCAGCTGCTCGGCGGGAACGCGCAGCGAGGCAGGACGCACCCCGTCGAAGCGTTCGCCGTACTCCAGGACCGCCTCCTCGCCGCGGTCGCGGACGTCGTCGCACAGCGGCGCGACGACCGACAGCGCGTGCTCGACGTCGAGCTGGGCTCTGGGCAGGCGGGCAGCGCTGCCACCAGGGGCGTCCTGGCGCAGGTCGAGACGACGAATCAGAGGGGAGCTCACACCACCGATCCTAGTTCCCACGGCACCGCGCTTCCCCACGAACCACTCCTTGGGGCCGTGAGCCGCCCCAGCCCTAGGATGTGGCGGTGAACCGGACCTCCCTGCAGCAGCCGAACGTCGCCGGACTGGTCCTGTGTCTCGCCATCGAGCACCATGGTGAGGAGGCACACGATGGGCCGCAGGAGCGACGGTGAGGCGACGCCCGCGCTGGCGGCGCTGACGCGTGCGGGCATCACCTTCACCCGCCACGCCTACCAGCACGATCCACGGTCGGCGTCCTACGGTGCCGAGGCCGCTCAGGCACTGGGGGTGGATCCGGAACGGGTGCTCAAGACCTTGGTGGTCGACACCGGTAACACGCTGTGCCTGGCGATCGTCGCGGTGTCCCGCTCCCTCGACCTGAAGGCTCTCGCGCGGGCGCTCGGTGTCAAGAAGGTGGCGATGGCGGGATCGAGCCGGGCCCAGCGGGCCACCGGGCACGTGGTGGGTGCCATCTCCCCCATCGCACAGCGCAGCCGTCTGCGCACCGTCATCGACGCCAGGGCCCGTGACCAGGCGACGGTCCTGGTCTCGGCAGGACGACGTGGTCTGGAGATCGAGTTGTCACCGGACGACCTCGCCACGGTCACCGGCGCGACGTTCGACCCGATCGGTCGCTAGTGCCCTCGTCTCGTGCCTCGCTGCGACTCGTCTCGGCCCCCGGGGATTCCGGCCGCCACCACGATGACCGCGAGTAGCGCGATCCCCATCAGCACGAAGGCCGCCTGGTCGGTGCCGGTGACAGCGGCGGCGGTGCTGGCCGCGGCAAGGCCGATCGCCCCACCGAACTGCTTCGCAGTGTTCATCAGACCAGAGGCCGCTCCAGCATGCTCAGGAAGGACACCGGTGGTGACGAGCGTGGCCAGCGGCGTGTTCATCAGCCCGCCGCCCACGCCGATCACGACGCTGGGCACCAGGATCGCGAGGACGAAGGCGTCGGGGTCGAGAGCTGCCAGCCACAGCAGTCCGGGTGCGGCGACTCCCGCGCCGACCACGACGAGCACGCGAGGTGCGTGGCGCGTGATCAGACGAGGCGTGATCCAGAGGTTCACCGCCAGCATGCTCACGGTGAGTGGCAAGAAGGCCAGACCGGCCTGGATCGGGGAGTACCCCAGCTGGGCCTGCACGCGGTAGGTGAGGAAGTACCACAGGCCGACCTGGAAGCAGGCGCCGGTCAACGCGGTCGCGGTGTTGCCGAGAACGATGAGACGATCCCGCGCCAGTCGGCTCGGCACGAGCTGGTGCGGGGTGCGGCGCTGCTGGCCGAGGAGCAGGATGAACAGCACGGCGGCGGCGATGCCCGCCATGGCGGAGAGCTCGGCGGTCGCGTCCTCAGCGACACTCGACAGGGCATAGGCGGCACAGGCGAACGCACCGGTGGCCAGCACGGCACCGGCAAGGTCGATTCGCCCACCCACGGTCCGGTCGGTGCTCCTGCGACGAAGGACGGCGGCTGCGGCGACGACGCCGATCCCGATGGGTAGGTTGATCAACAAGGTGGCTCGCCAGGAGATCAGGTCGGTGAGCACCCCGCTGGCGATGTTGCCGACTCCGCCCCCGGCCAGGCTGACCGCGGTCCAGACCGCGATGGCTCGTGTGCGCCCCGGGCCCTCGGCATGGGTGATCGTCAGCACGGTGAACGTGGCCGGAGACACGACCGCCGCCGAGAGCCCCTGCGCGGCGCGGGCGGCGATGAGCATCCAACCGTCGGTCGCGACCCCGCCGACGACGCTTGCCAGGGTGAATGTGGCGACGCCCCAGGTGAGCAGCCGCGCGGTCCCCACGACATCGGCGAGCCGCGCCCCGACCAGGAGGGTGCCGGCGAACGCCAGGCTGTAGGCCATCGCCACCCACGACGTCGTGACACGTCCGAGTCCCAGGTCGGCCTGGATCGAGGGCAGCGCGACGTTCACCACCGAGACGTCCAGCACGACGATCAGCTGAGCCACACAGGCCGACCACAGCCCGAGCCGTTGCACCGAGGTCGACATCACCCTCCCATCCCTGTTGATACACTTGTATCAAGTGGTACGACCGTATCATCGCGGTGGGACGATCACGATGGACGACAGGAAGCTCGCTGATGCCCGGAACCGAACGAAGGACCGAGATCATGCAGGCCGTGGAACGTCTCCTGGCGCGAGGCGGCATCAACGCCGTGACCATGCGGGCGGTGGCCACCGAGGCCAACATGTCACTCCGACTCGTCCAGTACTACGGCAACAGCAAGGACGAGCTTCTCAGCGCCACGCTCGAGCGTCTCGCCGACCAGAGCATCGAGAGATGGCGAGCGCGCTCCGAACAACCCGGAACCGACCGCTCAGCGTTCGGCCATGTCGAGGCCTTCCTCCACGAAGCACTGCCCACGGACCAGGCGAGCCGAGAGCTCCACCGCCTCGGCGTCTCACTGGAAGCTCTGGCCATCACGCGCCCTGACATGGCCGGACGGGCCTACCAGCGACATCTTCGCGGACTTGCCGACCACCTCGGGGACATCCTGCGGTCCGAGCACCTCGATACCCCGTCCGCCCGCCTGCTGGCCGTGGAGGTGATGGGGCTGGCGCACGGCGTGGGGACCCTGCTGATGGCTGACCAGCTCAGCCAGAGCGAGGCTCAGTCACTGATCCTCGACTACCTCGATCGGCTCCGCCCACGACTGTCCCGATGAGTCCGGGTCACCGGAGGTGTCGGGCTCGCCGGTGCCCGGCTCGGTCCCGGGCGTGGTGAGGAGCCCCAGGACCAGACCGCCGAGCGCCGCCACCGACCACAACAGGAACGCAGCCAGCGACGGGGTCTGCATCGCGTCGGGGAAGGTCTCACCGACGGCGAGGCCGGTGACGCCGGACGGGTCGGGAGGACCGAGCCGCACGCCCACCTGCCAGGCCACGACCGCCGCTGCCGCTGCGGAGAGCGCCACCAGCGGCGCCAGCCACCAGCCGACCACGCGGCACCATCCTCCGAGCACCGCGGCCCACACGCCGCACAGGACGACGCCCACGCCGATGAAGAGGAGCTCGACCCGGAACTGCGTCTGCGCTGCCTGCTGGGTGAGGACGGCCCCTTCCTCGGTGACCTCCCACCGAGGAGGCTCGGCGAGCAGCTCCCACGCCCAGCCGGCGGCCAGAGCCAGGAGCAGCAGCACCACGACAGACTTGATCACGCCAGACAATGGGGCCCCAGGAGCTCCTTGAGGTCGGCGATGAGCGCCGACGACGGCTTGACCCGCAGGGTGTCGTCGAGGCGCATCACCTTGGTGGTGCCGTTGCCCACCAGCCGCAGGTGAACCTCGGTGGCGCCCGGGTAGGACCCGAGGACCCGCTTGAACTCGCTCACGACGTCCGACGTGCAGCGTGCGACCGGCAGGCTCACCACGACCGGCGCCTCGGCCTGCCCGGCGCTCATGGCAGGCATCGTGACCTCCTGCGCGTGCAGGTCCAGCTCGTCGTCGTCCTTGCGACGCACGCGCGCCTTGACGACCACGACGGTGTCCGGCACCAGGGCGGGCGCAGCCAGGGAGTAGGTGGCCGGGAACACCATGACGTCGACGCTGCCCTCGAGGTCCTCCACGGTGATGGAGGCCCACGTGTCGCCCTTCTTGGTGAGGCGCCGCTGCACCCCGGTGATCAGGCCGCAGATGCGCACCGTGCTGCCGTCGGCCCGGTCGTTGTCGGCCAGCAGCTGTCCGATGCTGCAGTCGCTGCTGGCCTTCAGGACATGCTCCAGGCCCAGCAGCGGGTGGTCGGAGACGTAGAGGCCGAGCATGTCGCGCTCGAAGGCGAGCAGCTGCGTCTTGTCCCACTCCGGCATGTCCGGGACCGTGACCGCGACCCCCGTGAACGCGTCGTCCATGCCGCCGAACAGCGAGTCCTGGCCGATGGCCGCATTGCGCTTGAGATCGATGTACTGGTCGACCGCCTCCTCGGCGATCGTGGTCAGCGCCCGGCGGCGGTGGCCCAGGGAGTCGAACGCCCCGGCACGGATCAGCGAGTCCAGGACCCGCTTGTTGCACACGTGGGTGGGCACCTTGTCCAGGAAGTCCGCGAAGTCGGTGAACGCCCCCTCCTCCTCGCGCGCGGCAACGATCCCGGCCACGACGTTCTCGCCGACGTTGCGAACCGCCGACAGGCCGAAGCGGATGTCCTCCCCGACCGAGGCGAAGTTGGAGACGGAGTCGTTGACGTCCGGCGGCAGCACCTGGATGCCGAGACGCCGGCACTCGGCGAGGTAGATGGCCGACTTGTCCTTGTCGCCACGCGTGCTGGTGAGCAGGGCCGCCATGTACTCGGCCGGGTAGTTGGCCTTGAGGTAGGCCGTCCAGTAGGAGATGACGCCGTAGGCCGCCGAGTGCGCCTTGTTGAAGGCGTAGTCGGAGAACGGCAGCAGGATCTCCCACAGCGCCGAGATGGCCGCCTGGGAGAAGCCGCGCTCGAGCATGCCGGCCTGGAAGCCGGCGTACTGCTTGTCCAGCTCCTCCTTCTTCTTCTTGCCCATCGCACGGCGCAGGAGGTCGGCTTGTCCGAGACTGAAGCCCGCCAGCACCTGGGCGATCTCCATGACCTGCTCCTGGTAGACGATCAGGCCGTAGGTCTCACCCAGGACGTCCTTGAGCGGATCCTCGAGCTCGGGGTGAATGGGCTCGATCGGCTCGCGGCCGTTCTTGCGTCGTGCGTACTTGTTGTGCGAGTCCGCACCCATGGGGCCTGGGCGGTACAACGCACCGACGGCCGAGAGGTCCTCGAACTTGTCCGGACGCATGCTGCGCAGCAGGGCTCGCATGGGACCGCCGTCGAGCTGGAAGACACCCAGCGTGTCACCTCGGGACATCAGGTCATAGGTGGCCGGATCGTCGAAGGAGAGCTCCTCCAGCACGATGTCCTCGCCACGGTTGGCCTTGATGTTGACCAGTGCATCGTCGAGAACCGTGAGGTTGCGCAGCCCCAGGAAGTCCATCTTGACCAGCCCGAGCGACTCGCACATCGGGTAGTCGAACTGGGTGATGATCGCGCCGTCCTGCTCGCGCTTCATGATCGGCACGATGTCCACGAGCGGCTCGCTGCTCATGATCACGCCGGCGGCGTGCACGCCCCAGTTGCGGATCTGGCCCTCCAGGCCCAGTGCCGTGTCGTAGATCTTGCGGACCTCGGCGTCGGACTCGTGGAGGTCGCGGAACTCCTTGCCCTCGCTGAAACGCTTGTTGCCGGCGTCGAAGAGGTCCGACAGCGGCACGCCCTTGCCCATCACGTCGGCGGGCAGCGCCTTGGTGATGCGCTCCCCCATGGCGAAGGGGTAGTCGAGCACGCGGTTGGCGTCCTTGATGGCGGCCTTGGCCTTGAGCCGGCCGAACGTGGCGATGTAGGCGACGCGGTCCGAGCCGTACTTGTCGCTGACGTAGCCGATGACCTCCGCGCGCCGACGCTCGTCGAAGTCGATGTCGAAGTCGGGCATCGACGGGCGCTCCGGGTTGAGGAACCGCTCGAAGATCAGACCGTGCTGCAGCGGGCACAGGTCGGTGATCCGCAGTGCGTACGCGGCGATGGAGCCGGCGCCGGAGCCACGGCCCGGACCGACGCGGATGCCGTTGTTCTTGGACCAGTTGATGAAGTCGGCCACCACGAGGTAGTACCCGCAGTAGCCCTTGGCCTTGATGACCCCGAGCTCCTTGTCCACCCGGTCGCGGACGTCCTGCGTGAGCGCCTCGCCCGGGTAGCGGGACTCGATGCCGCGCCAGACCTCCTTGACGAACCAGCTCTCCTCGGTCTCGCCCGCGGGGACGTCCGCGCGAGCCATGTAGCCGCCGGTGGACTCGGTGAACTCGACCTCGCACCGCTCGGCGATCAGGAGGGTGTTGTCGCACGCCTCCTTCATGTCGAAGCGGTCCTCCCAGAGGTCACGCATCTCCGCCGCCGACTTGACGTAGTAGCCGCCACCGGCGAACTTCAGCCGGTTGGGGTCGGCGACGGACTTGCCGGAGGCGACGCAGATGAGCGCGTCGTGGGCATCGGCGTCCTCGGGGTGGGTGTAGTGGCAGTCGTTGGTGGCCACCGGAGGCAGGTCCAGCTCCCGGCCCAGGCGTAGGAGGTCGTTGCGGACCTCCTTCTCGATCGGGATGCCGTGATCCATCAGCTCCAGGAAGAAGTTCCCCTTGCCGAAGATGTCCTGGAACTCCGCGGCCGCCTGCTTGGCCTGCTCGTACTGGCCCAGCCGCAACCGGGTCTGCACCTCTCCCGACGGGCACCCGGTGGTGGCGATGAGTCCGGAGCCGTAGCGCTGCAGGAGCTCACGGTCGGCACGGGGCTTGTAGTAGTACCCCTCCAGGCTGGACAGCGAGGAGAGCCGGAACAGGTTGTGCATGCCCTCGGTGGACGTGGCGAGCATCGTCATGTGGGTGTACGCACCGCCCCCGGCGACGTCCTTGCCACCCTCCTCGGCAGCGTCGCCCTTGCCCCAGCGCACCTTGCGACGCTCGCTGCGGTGCGTGCCGGGCGTCAGGTACGCCTCCAGACCGATGATCGGCTTCACGCCGTGCTGGCGTGCCTTGGACCAGAAGTCGTAGGCGCCGTGCATGTTGCCGTGATCGGTCATCGCGATGGCCGGCATCCCGAGCTCGGCCGTCCTCTGGAACATCGGGTCCAGGAGCGCGTGCCCGTCGAGCATCGAGTACTCCGTGTGGTTGTGCAGGTGCACGAAGGACGAGTCGCTCGGCATCGGGTGATGCGCCTCCAGACATGACGGACCTGGGCCGTCGTGGGGTTCGGGTGCCGTTGACGGCGGGATCTGGGGAAGAACCTCAGCCTACGTCAGCCGGCACAGACTGCGGCGAGGCTCGCCGCCGCGTCGCACGGACCGGCCCGGTGCGACCACAGGACCCCTGTCGCGCCGCACCGGCGGGTCCGCCTGCGCCCGAGGTCGGGGCGAGGGCGGACCCACCGAGGCACGGGCTCAGCGGCTGGCTGCTCGCTTGTACTGCCGGATCGACAGCGGCACGAAGATCACCAGGATGATCACCACCCAGATCAGGGTGTAGAGCACCGGGTTCTGCATGGACCAGGCATCCGGCACCGGTACCGCGTCACTGGTGTTGCCGAACAGCTCGCGGCACGCCTGGGTGACCGCGGAGACCGGGTTCCACTCCACGAACGTGCGCAGTCCGCTCGGGAACGACTCCAGCGGCACGAACGCGTTCGAGACGAACGTCAACGGCATGATGACGATGAACGAGGCGTTGTTGATGACCTCCACGCTCGGCACCAGCAGCCCGATGTAGGCCATGATCCAGCTGATCGCGTAGGCGAAGACCAGCAGCAGGAGGAACCCGGCCAGCATGTCCAGCATGCCCTCACGGGCCCGCCACCCGACGACCAGCCCGGTGAGCGCCATGATCAGCAGGGACAGGACGTTGTAGATGATGTCCGACGTCGTGCGGCCCACGAGCACCGCCGAGCGCGACATCGGCAACGACCGGAACCGGTCGATGATGCCCTTCTGCATGTCCTCGGCCAGCCCCGCACCGGTGAAGGTGGCACCGAAGACCACCGTCTGGGCGAAGATGCCGCCGACGAGGAACTCGCGATAGTTGAGCCCCTCACCCGCGTCGATCGCGCCGCCGAAGACGTAGGCGAACAGCAGCACGAACATGATCGGCGAGATCAGCACGAAGACGAGGATCTCCGGCACGCGCTTGATCTTGATGACGTTGCGCTTGGCGACCACCCAGCCGTCGGTGAGGGTGCGCGTGAGGGTGGGACCGCTGCTCATCCGGCGACCTCCTCGGCCAGCTCGGGGGTTTCTTCCTGGTCGGCGACGTGGCCGGTGAGGGTGAGGAAGACGTCATCCAGCGTGGGACGACGCAGACCGACGTCCACCACGTCGATCCCGTCGGCCTCCAGGCCGTCGAGGACGACCCTGAGCTGGCGCGCACCGCCTTCCACCGCGGCGGTGACCTCGCGGCCGTTGGCGCCGTACTGCACCTCGGCGACCGCGACGCCGGCCAGGACACGGGCGGCGTCGTCGCGGCGGGCCCGGTCACTGACCACGACCTCGACCCGCTCTCCGCCGACCTGGGCCTTGAGCTGGTCGGCGGTGCCCTGGGCGATGGCCCGGCCGTGGTCGATGACGACGATGTCATCGGCCAGCAGGTCGGCCTCCTCGAGGTACTGCGTGGTCAGCAGCAACGTGGCGCCGGAGGACACGAGGTCCTGGATGACGCTCCACATCTGCTGGCGGGCCCGCACGTCCAGGCCCGTGGTGGGCTCGTCGAGGATCAGCACCGGCGGTGCGGCGACCAGGGCCCCCGCGAGGTCCAGGCGTCGACGCATGCCGCCGGAGTACGTCTTGGACGGACGATCCCCGGCGTCGGAGAGCGCGAACCGCTCCAGCAGCTCGCGCGCCCGCGCGCCGGCCTCGGCCCGGGTCATGCCGTAGAGCCGGCCCACCATCTCCAGGTTCTCGTACCCGGTGAGGTGCTCGTCGACGGCGGCGTACTGCCCGGACAGGCCGATGCGGGCACGCACGCCGTTCGGATCGGCCATGACGTCCACCCCGGCGACCGTGGCCGAGCCCTCATCGGCCTCCAGCAGTGTGGCGAGGATGCGCACCGCCGTGGTCTTGCCCGCCCCGTTGGGTCCGAGCAGGCCCAGCACCTTGCCCTCGGGCACGGCGAGGTCGAGGCCGCCGAGCGCCTCGACCTCCTTGTAGCGCTTCACCAGTGCGGTGGCGCTGATCATGTCGGTCATCGCGCTCCCCTCGACAGGAGGTTCCGATCAGGAATGTTCATGCGACGATCATGCCCCACACCGCCGACAGAACCATCGGACACATGTCACCGGTCCGGACGGACAGATGTCACGCCCCGGCGTTCCGGCTCAGACCTGCTGGTAGCTGCTGAGGAAGTTGCCCAGCCGCTGGATCGCCTCGGCGAGGTCGCGGGCCCACGGCAGGGTGACGATCCGCAGGTGGTCCGGATCGGGCCAGTTGAACCCGGTGCCCTGGGTGAGCAGGATCTTCTCGCTCAGCAGCAGGTCGAGCACGAGCTGCTGGTCGTCCTTGATCGGGTGCACCTCGGGATCCAGGCGAGGGAAGACGTACAGCGCGCCCTGGGGCACCACGACGTCGACGCCCGGGATCTTGCGCAGCTCATCGACGGCGGTGTCCCGCTGCTCCAGCAGCCGTCCTCCGGGGAGGATGAGCTCCTTGATGCTCTGGTACCCGCCGAGCGCCACCTGGATGGCATTCTGCGCCGGCACGTTGGGGCACAGCCGCATCGAGGCGAGCAGGGTGATGCCCTCGAGGTAGTCGCGGGCGTTCTCCAACGGACCGGTGACCACCAGCCACGCCGCCCGGTAGCCACAGACCCGGTAGGCCTTGGACAGGCCGTTGAAGGTCAGGGTCAGGACGTCGGGGGCGATGCTGGCCATCGGGACGTGCACGGCGTCGTCGTAGAGGATCTTGTCGTAGATCTCATCGGCCATGAGTACCAGGTCGTGCTTGCGGGCGAGGTCGGCGATGCCCTGCAGCGTCTCGCGCGAGTACACGGCGCCGGTGGGGTTGTTGGGGTTGATGACGACGATGGCCCGCGTACGGTCGGTGATCTTGGCCTCGAGGTCGGCCAGGTCGGGGTTCCATGCGTTCTGCTCGTCGCACCGGTAGTGCACCGGCGTGCCACCGGCCAGGTTCGTGACGGCGGTCCACAGCGGGTAGTCCGGCACCGGGATGAGCACCTCGTCACCGTTGTCCAGCAACGCCTGCAGGGCCATCTGGATGAGTTCGGAGACACCGTTGCCGATCCAGACGTCGTCAATATCGATGTCGGGGAACCCGTCGTTCAGCTGGTAGTGGTGCACGACGGCGCGGCGGGCCGGCTGGATGCCGCGGGAGTCGGAGTAGCCGGCCGAGGCGGGCAGCCCGGCGATGACGTCCTGCAGGATCTCCCCCGGCGCGTCGAAGCCGAACGGCTGCGGGTTGCCGATGTTGAGCTTGAGGATGCGATGACCCTCGGCCTCCAGCTGGGCGGCTCGCGCGCTGACGGGTCCGCGGATGTCGTACAGAACATCTCTCAGCTTCTCGGACTGGCGCACGCTCGAGGTCATGGCCTCATCATCCCACCAGAGCTCCTGATCCCCGCTGAGTGTGACGTTTCCGTCCCTCACAGAGCCAATTTGGGGCGGAAACGTCACACTCAACGAGGTCAGAGCCAGCGTTGAGCACCGGACCACCCGTACCACCACTCCGGTGGATCCGTGGTCCACAGGTGCGGCCGGGGCCGCCGAGCCGCCCGGGCCGCTCGGTGCATCCTTCCCACCAGGTCCCAGCGATGCCGATGGTCGAGCGGGCTCACTCGCATCACGACGCATCCGGCGTGCTCGAACCCTTCTTCGCGGACGTTGTCCAGTGCATGCTGCTCCTCCTCACGGTGGCCCGACCCATCGGTCTCGATCACCAGCCCGGTCTCAGGATCGAACAGGTCGGCCACACCCAGCAGGTCACCGAGTGGACCGAAGACCGGGACGTTCACGGAGAGATTCGTGAGATCGGCGTCGAGCCGAGCCACCAGTCGAGTCCATGACTCCATCGGACTTGCGGAACGGTCCGACACGAGGGCGAGCGCCTCGCGGACCTGCACGATGCCCTTGACCTTGAAGTGCGACTTCACCACCCGCCAGACGGCTGCCAGCTCCGTGCGGGGCAGATCCTGGACACGGCTCACCGTCATGTCGATCGCGACGACGGCTGAGCGTAGATCGCGCGCCATGCGTCCCTCGTCGAACGCCGCGCGCTCGATCGAGCTCGTCGTCACTCCGGCGACCTGTGTCAGCTCCCACGGGTGGATGAGACCACGGAACGGCTCGACGAGGTCGCGGCGCCGTAGCTGCGTCCCGGGGCCGCAGTGGACGAGGACACGGCGTTGCCCCTCACGACCCCATCCGTCGAACCACTCGTTTCCGTGGTGTCGCAACGAGGCCCACCCTCCCAGCGCCGTGCCCGGTACCAACAGGCCGATGGCGTCGTCGACACGTTCGACGTCAGGCGGCGCGCTGAGTCCTGCTGGGCGCACCAATCCGTGCGCGCGACGCTCCACCCTGGGCCCTCGCAGGGCCTTGGGCGTCCATCCCTCGTCGACGAGTCGGCCAGTGCGTCGTGCGTGCATCCGGGCAGCATGGCCGCGCATCGCTGTGGACGCTCCGCGCCATCCACAGCCCCCGCTGAGTGTGACGTTTCCGCCCCGGCCAGGGCCAATCTGGGGCGGGAACGTCACACTCAGCGGGCCGGGGTCAGTGGATCTCCCGGACGACGTCGAGAGCCGCCTGCAGGTCCGCGGGATAGTCGCTGGCGAACTCCACCCACTCCCCGGTCCCCGGGTGCTCAAAACCCAGCCGCGTGGCGTGCAGCCACTGCCGCTCCAGGCCCACCCGGGCGGCGAGGGTCGGGTCGGCCCCGTACTGCAGGTCGCCGACGCACGGATGGTGCAACGCGCTCATGTGCACGCGGATCTGGTGGGTGCGGCCGGTCTCCAGCTTGACGGTCAGCAGCGAGGCGTACCGGTGCGCCTCGAGCGTGTCGTAGTGGGTGATGCTGTGCCGTCCGTCGGCTCGTACCGTGAACTTGAAGTCGTGCTTGGGGTGCCGGGCGATCGGCGCGTCGATCGTGCCGGTGTGCGGGTCTGGGTGCCCCTGCACGAGGGTGTGGTACGTCTTGTCCACCGCCCGGTCCCGGAAGGCCTGCTTGAGCACCGAGTACGCCCGCTCGGACTTGGCGAGCATCATCAGCCCGCTCGTGCCGACGTCCAGGCGCTGGACGATGCCCTGCCGCTCCGGAGCCCCCGACGTGGAGATGCGCACCCCGGCCCCGGCGAGGTGCCCGACGACGGTGGGGCCCTGCCACCCGACGCTCGGGTGCGCCGCGACGCCGACCGGCTTGTCGACCACCACGATGTCGTCGTCCTGGAAGACGATCCGCATCCCCTCGACCTGCTCGGCCACCACCGTCACGACCCGCGGTGCCGGGATCTCGGCCTCCAGCAGCATCCCGGGCTCGACGCGCTCGGACTTCTGCGGCGGGTGACCGTCCAGCCGCACGAGCCCGTCGGAGACCAGCTCGCCGGCTCTCGTGCGCGACAGGCCGAGCAGACGCGACAGCGCGACGTCGACCCGTTCCCCGGCCAGCCCCTCCGGCACCGAGACCACCTTCTGCTCGCGGTCCTGGGTCATGAGACGCCCTTGCTGCCGTCGAGCCCGATGCCCTTGAAGGAACGCCAGATGATGACCACGGCGGCGAAGGTCAGGTAGATGTCCGCGACGTTGCCGACGAACGGTCCGTAGTCGATGAAGTCGACGACGTGACCGCGCAGCACCCCGGGCTCGCGCAGGAGCCGGTCGGTGAGGTTGCCGAGCGCCCCTGCCAGCAGCAGGCCGAGACCGATGGTCCAGCCGACGTCGCGCAGTCGCGAGGCCATCTTGATGACGACCACCACCACGACCACCGACACCAGGCTCAGGGCGACGGTCAACGAGGCGCCCATGCCGAAGGCCGCTCCCGGGTTGCGCAGGAAGGTCAGCGACAGCGCTCCGGGCACGACCTCGATCGACGGCTCGCCCTCCAGGCGGGCGACGGCCCAGACCTTGGTGGCCTGGTCCAGCGCGTAGGCAAGCACCACGCCGAGCAGGAGTCGGCCCGTGAGGGCGCCCCGGCCTTGACCTGACTGGCCCTCGTGGGTCTCGTCGGACTCCACGGCGTGGTCGTCCCTGCCGTCCTGGGAAGTCAGCGACGTTCCTCGCGCTGCTTGCACTGCATGCACAGCGTGGCCCGGGGAAAGGCCTGCAGGCGCATCTTGCCGATGGGCTCGCCGCACTGCTCGCACTGTCCGTAGGTCCCCTGGTCCAGACGCTGCAGCGCCCGTTCGGTCTGCAGGAGCAGCTCGCGCTGGTTGGCCGCGAGCGACATCTCGGCGTCGCGCTCCAGACTGTTGGAGCCGACGTCGGCCTGGTCGTTCCCGGCGCCGTCGACGCCGTCACGTAACAGGTCCTGCAGGTCCTTGGCGGACAGGTCGAGCTCCTTGCGCAGCCGGACGAGGTCGTCCTCCAGCTCAGCGCGCACAGCCTTGGTCTCGGCAGCGGTCCACGGTTTCTCGTCCGCACGCACGGCCAGTGTGGTCTTCGGCATGCGGGGACAGTACACCGACGAGCCACACGGGGCCTACTCGGAACCGGCTGGGCGTGCCACGCCCTGCACCGGTATCCTCATCGGACAGCGTCTGAGCCGTCATCAGCGGCGAGCCTCCGGAAGAACAGGGCCTCTGGCAGTCCCCCAGTAGAACCGGACGGGTGGGCCCGTCACAGCCTTCATGAAGAGGCCACACAGCGTGGCAAACGAGGTGGTACCGCGGCAGCCCGGCCAGGGACGTCGTCCTCGTGCACCAGCACGGACGACGCAGGAGCAGCCGCATGACCTATCCCCGGACCACCACCGGCCCGCAGGACGACGACGCCGTGCAGCACGGTGTGCCGTCCACGCCGAGCTTTCCGGAGATCGAGCGACGGGTGCTGGCCCACTGGGAGGCCGACGACACGTTCCGCGCGAGCGTCGAGGCTCGCGAGCCCGGACCGGACGGCACCGGCGAGTTCGTCTTCTACGACGGTCCCCCCTTTGCCAACGGGCTGCCGCACTACGGCCACCTGCTCACCGGGTACGTCAAGGACGTCGTGCCGCGGTACGAGACGATGCGCGGCCACCGGGTGGAGCGCCGCTTCGGCTGGGACACGCACGGTCTGCCTGCTGAGCTGGAGGCGATGCGTCTCAACGGCATCAAGACGACCGACGAGATCGTCGAGATGGGCATCGGTGCGTTCAACGCGGCCTGCCGCGCCTCGGTGCTGAAGTACACCGGTGAGTGGCGCGAGTACGTCACCCGCCAGGCCCGCTGGGTGGACTTCGACAACGACTACCGCACCCTCAATCCCGACTACATGGAGTCGGTCATCTGGGCGTTCAAGACGCTGTACGACAAGGGTCTGGTGTACGAGGGCTTCCGCGTCCTGCCGTACTGCTGGAACGACGAGACGCCGCTGTCCAACCACGAGCTGCGCATGGACGACGACGTCTACGCCAACCGCCAGGACCCGGCCGTGACGGTGGGCTTCGAGGTCACCTCCGACGGCCCGCTCGCGGGTGCCAAGCTGCTGGTCTGGACGACGACCCCCTGGACGCTGCCGAGCAACCTGGCCGTCATGGTCGGCACCGACATCGACTACGTCGCGGTCGAGCACCCCGCCCCCGGCGGGGGTGCCGGGCCACGGGCGGCGGACGGGAACAGACTGATCCTGGCCGAGGCGCGTCTGGGTGCCTACGCCCGTGAGCTGGGCGAGGAGCCGCAGGTGGTGTGGCGCGGTACGGGAGCGGACCTGATCGGTCTGTCCTACACGCCACCGTTCAGCTACTTCGCGGGGCACGAGAACGCCTTCCGGGTGGTGGCCGAGGACGCCGCCGTCACGACGACCGACGGCACGGGTCTGGTGCACAGTGCCGGCGCCTTCGGTGAGGTCGACAAGGAGGTCACCGACCGCGAGGGCATCGAGGCGGTCATGCCGGTCGGCAAGGACGGTCGCTTCACCGCACCGGTCACCGACTACGCCGGGCTACTGGTCTTCGACGCGAACCCGCACATCATCGACCACCTCAAGGAGGCCACCCAGGCAGGTTCGGCCGCATCGGTGAGCCCCGGGACGGTCCTGCTGCGGCACGAGACCTACGACCACGCCTACCCGCACTGCTGGCGTTGCCGAGAGCCCCTCATCTACAAGGGGGTCTCGTCGTGGTTCGTCGAGGTGACGGCGATCAAGGACCGGATGCTGGAGCTGAACCAGCAGATCCGGTGGGTGCCCGAGCACATCAAGGACGGGCAGTTCGGCAGGTGGCTGGAGAACGCCCGGGACTGGTCGATCACCCGCAACCGGTTCTGGGGCTCGCCCGTCCCGGTCTGGAAGAGCGACGACCCCGCGTACCCGCGCATCGACGTCTACGGCTCCTTCGAGGAGCTCGAGCGCGACTTCGGCAGGGTCCCGGCCGACGCCGACGGGGTGCGCGACCTGCACCGTCCCTACGTCGACGACCTGACGCGGCCCAACCCCGACGACCCTCGGCCGATGGATGGGGGCCGCTCGACGATGCGCCGGGTGCCGGACGTCCTGGACGTGTGGTTCGACTCAGGGTCGATGTCGTTCGCGCAGGTGCACTACCCGTTCGAGAATGCCGAGTGGTTCGAGGAGCACTTCCCCGCGGACTTCATCGTGGAGTACATCGGACAGACGCGCGGCTGGTTCTACACCCTGCACGTCCTGGCCACGGCACTGTTCGACCGGCCGGCGTTCGAGGCGTGCGTGAGCCACGGGATCGTGCTGGGCTCGGACGGCAACAAGATGAGCAAGTCGCTGCGCAACTACCCGGACGTGAACGAGGTCTTCGACCGTGACGGCGCCGACGCGATGCGCTGGTTCCTCATGGCCTCACCGATCCTGCGCGGCGGCAACCTCGTGGTCACCGAGCAGGGCATCCGGGACTGCGTACGCCAGGTGATGATCCCGCTGTGGAACAGCTGGTACTTCTTCGGCCTGTACGCCAACCTCGCCGGTGAGGGCTTCACGGCCCGCACGATCAGCCGGGCCGACGACCCGATGGACCGCTACGTCCTGGCCAAGCTGCGTCAGTACGTCGAGACGATGACCGAGCAGATGGACGCCTACGCCGTGGCCGATGCGTGCGAGACGACGCGCGAGTTCGTCGACGTGCTCACCAACTGGTACATCCGTCGTTCTCGTGAGCGATTCTGGCTGGCCGACGGCGCAGATGCCGACGACACCACCCGGCAGCCCTTCGACACCTTGTTCACGGTGCTGGAGACCGTGTGCCGTGTGACCGCACCGCTGCTCCCCCTGACGACGGAGGAGATCTGGCGGGGTCTCACCGGTGGCCGGTCGGTGCACCTGACCGACTGGCCCGATCCCGACGACCTACCTGCGGACGAGACGCTGGTGGCCGCGATGGACCAGGTCCGGGAGGTCTGCTCGGCCGGTTCGTCCATCCGCAAGGCGGCGACGCTGCGCACGCGCCTGCCCTTGGCCGTCCTGACCGTCGCGGTCGACGACCCGGCCGTGCTGGAGGACTTCGCCGCGATCGTCGCCGGTGAGCTCAACGTCAAGCAGGTCCGGTTCATCTCCCGCGCCTCCGAGGAGGCGGGCGCTTTCGGGTTGAGCACACGGCTCACCGTGCACGCTCGGGTCGCCGGACCCCGTCTGGGCAAGGACGTGCAGGCGGCCATCAAGGGCTCCAAGAGCGGCGACTGGACGGTGGCCGAGGACGGCACGGTCGTCGCGGGCGGGTTCACGCTCACTGACGGCGAGTTCACCCTCGAGCAGGTGGCCGGCTCCGTGGAGGGCACCGAGGTCGCGCTGCTGCCGAGCGGCGGGTTCGTCGCACTGCAGACCCAGGTGACCCCGGAGCTGGCGGCTGAGGGGCTGGCCCGCGACATCGTGCGCGGCGTCCAGCAGACGCGGCGCAGCCTCGGGCTGGAGGTCTCCGACCGCATCACGCTGGTCGTCGGCGGCAGCGACGCGGTCGTCCGGGCCGTGCAGGTTCACGGCGACCTCATCAGCGCGGAGACCCTGGCGACCAGCCTGCGCGTGGGCGAGCCGGGTCCTCAGGGGACGCCGATCGACGTGACGGACGCCGAGGCGCGCGTCGCAGTGTCCAAGGTCTAGGCACGACGAACGGCCCGCCACCTGAGCAGGTGGCGGGCCGTTCGCGCAGGGTGCGTCAGAGCGAGGAGTTCGACGAGGAGGAGCTGCTGTCCTCATCGCCCAACAGCGACCGGAGGCGACGCGGTGAGGCGTCGCTGGGGTTCTGCACCGGGTTGGAGGTCGGGTTCTCGTTCGCGGCGAGCTGGTCGAGCTGACTCTGGAAGTAGTTCTTGAGCCGGGCACGGTACTCGCGCTCGTAGGCACGCAGGTGCTCGACCTCGCGCTGGAGCTCATAGCGCTCACGCTCGATGGCGGCAACGGCCTGCTGACGACGCTCGTTGGTCTCGTCGTCGAGCTTCTGCGAGCGGATGCGCGCGTCGGTCTCGAGGCGGTCGGCCTTGCCGCGGGCCTCGTGGGTGAGGCGCTCGGCCTTGGTGCGGGCCTCTCCGACGATGCGGTCGGCCTCTTCCTTGGCCTGGTCCATGAGCTGGTCGGCGTTGGAGGAGGCGATCTCCAGCAGGCGAGCCGCCGCGGTGGAGGCATCTCCCATGGAGGTGGGTACCGCCCCGGCGTCGGGGACCGGCTCCGCGACGGGCGAAGCAGCAACGGTGTCCTGCTCGGGCTCCGGCTCGGGCTCCGGCTCCACCTTCTCCTGCACGACGGGCACCGGCGCCGTCTCCTGAGCGGGGGCAACAGCCGGGATCAGTCCGGTCGGCTCACCCGTGGAAGCCGCGGCCACCTTGGCGCGCAGCTCCTCGTTCTCGACGGTCAGACGCTCGAGCTCGGCCTCGACCTCGTCCAAGAACTGGTCGACCTCCCCCATGTCGTAACCCTCGCGGAGACGGACCGGAGTGAAGCGCTTGTTGCGCACGTCCTCTGGCGTCAACGGCATCAGTTCACCTCGTGGTTGCTGGTAGTCACTCGACTCTGCTCGGACCACCGTACTCCGTGGTCGTTCACTTCTGCCACATGCGTCTCGACGGGCCGCATTCTCAGCGTGTTCGCAGGTCTGAGTCTTCGCAGGGCCTGGTCAGGGACGACAGTTGGGACACGATCTGGTGTTCTCGGCGGCCAGACGGACGAGCTCGGCCTCGACCCGGTCGAGGAACAGGTCGACCTCGTCCATGTCGTAGCCCTCGCGGAAGCGAACCGGGGTGAAGCGCTTGTTGCGCACGTCCTCAGGTGTGAGTGACACAGCGGCCTCCTTGCTCATGCCAGGGTCGCCCCCACGATGATGAACAGCAGGTAGATGCCGAACATCAGGATCATCGGCGAGAGGTCGAGCATGGCCCCGCCGAGTCGCACCGGCGGGATGACCCCGCGCACGGCGCGCAGCGGCGGGTCGGTCACGGAGTAGATGCCTTCGCAGAGCACGGCCAGCAGCCCGGTGGGGCGCCAGGTGCGGGCGAGCACCTGGACCCAGTCGATGACGATCCTGGCGAGCAGGACGATGATGAAGATCCAGAGGACGAGCTGGATGACTCCGCCGACAGCGGCAATTTCCATACGTCAGCTCTGGTTGTAGAAGCCGCCGGCAGCGATGCGCTGCTTGTCCTCGTCGGTGACCTCGATGTTCTCCGGCGAGAGCAGAAAGACCTTGGACGTCACACGGTTGATCGTACCGTGCACCGCAAAGACCAGGCCCGCGGCGAAGTCGACCAGCCGCTTGGCGTCGTCGTCGTCGATCTCCGAGAGGTTCATGATGACCGGCACCCCGGATCGATAGTGCTCGCCGACCGAACGGGCGTCGTTGTAGGTCCGGGGCGTGACGGTCTCGATCCTCGCCAGCATGGACGCCTGCTCCACGTGCGGCTCGGGGCGGGGCGTGGGCCGGGGTGAACGGCGGTCCTCCAGCTTGGCGACCGGAGCAGGGGCCTGCGCCGGTCGCTCAGCGCGCTCGGAACGGCGCGCACGCTCACGAGAGGAGGGCTCGGACTGCGCAGGCTCGTCGTCCCAGTCCTCGAAGTCGGCCTCTTCGACCAGGCCGAGGTACTCGCCCACTTTTCGCATTGCGCCAGCCATGAGATCTCCGTATGTCTGCTCTCGACGCTCGCCCGCGTCGTTTGAATGACACCAGCGAGATTACCCGACACGCGGCCTTTCACCGAGAACGGCGCGCCCGATGCGAAGGTGTGTCGCTCCGGCGGCGATCGCGGCCTCGAAGTCCTCACTCATGCCCGCGGAGACGACACCCGCGCCGGGATGTCGGACGACCAGTCCGGCTGAGATCCGCCCGAGGTGCTCGAACACGGGTGCCGGGTCGAGGCCGAGCGGCGCCACCGTCATCACGCCGTCCAGACGCAGACCCGGCAGGTCGGCCACAAGGTCCGCGAGCTCGTCCACACCGTCCGGCGCGATGCCCGCCCGGCCGGCCCGGTCGCCGTCGAAGTCCACCTGCACCAGGCAGCCCACCTCGCGTCCGGCCGCCTCGGCCCCGCGCGAGAGCGACCTGGCGAGCTTGGCCCGGTCCACGCTCTGCACGACGTCGGCGTACCGCGTCACCGCGCCGGCCTTGTTGGTCTGCAGCCCGCCCACGAAGTGCCAGCGCAGTGGCGCCTGGACGTCGGCTGCCTTCTCCCCGGCCTCGGGGTGACGGTTCTCGCCCACGTCGGTGACACCGAGCTCGGCGAGCAGGGCGACATCGCTGGCGGGGTAGGTCTTGGTGACCACGATCAGCGTGACGTCGGCCGGGTCGCGTCCGGCGGCGCGGCAGGCGGCGTCGATGCGCTCCTGCACCGCGGCGACGTTGTGCCGCAGCTCGTCGCGACGCGTCGCCGGAGCGTTCGGTGACACCTCGTTCATCGCAGGACCACCACTCCCCCGAACCGGCCCGACTCCGCACCCTGGCGACGGTAGGAGAAGAGGCGGTCGTCCTCGAACGTGCAGGCCCCTGCGCCGACGTCGGTGACCTCGACGTCGGCGGCCCTGAGCTGGGCCAGGACCCCGGCCCCGATGTCGACGCCCGGGGTGCCCCACGACGTGGTGCGGCGCGTGCCCGGCACGGCGGCATCGACGTCGTCAGCCATCCGGGCGGGCAGCTCGTAGCAGGCGCCACAGACCCGCGGTCCGACCCAGGCGCGCACCGTGGTGGCCCCCCTCGAGCGCAGCTCGGCGAGCGTACGGGGCACGACCCCCGCGACGAGGCCGGAGCGCCCGGCGTGGACAGCTGCGACCAGGCCTGCCGCCGGGTCGGCGAGCAGCACGGGGACGCAGTCGGCCACCCGCACGAGCAGCGCCAGGTCACGGACGTCGGTGATGGTCGCATCGCACTGCGGCACGGCGGCCGAGCCCTCCGGGTGCGGGGACTCGACATGGACGACGTCGCGGCCATGGACCTGCGACATCGCACTGAGCTCGTCGACGCCCATCGCCTCGGCCACGACTCGGTGGTTGGCCACGACGTCGGCCATCGAGTCGCCACCGGCACTGCCGAGGTTCAAGGACGCCCGTTCACCACCACTGACGCCGCCGCCTCGATCGGTGAAGGCGATCTCGAGATCGCCGGACGACTCGCGGAACCAGAACACACCCTCGAGGCTATCGGGACCGTGCCCACCCGTTGCTCAACGAAGGAAGTCGGGGATGTCCAGGTCGTCGCCGTAGGGCACCTCGCGGGGCTCGGCCGTGGGCGGCATGGAGCCGCCCGCGGGCTCCGGCTCCTCGGTGCGCGCCGGGGATCCCGGCTCCTGCGAGCGGTGCGCTCCGGCCGCCGCGGGAGACATGGCCTGCTCGTCTCGCTCCGGACGCTGCTCGGGCTCCTTCAGCAGGGCGGGCTGGGAGGCGTCGCGCACCTTGGGCTCACCACCGTCGAAGCCGGCGGCGATGACCGTGACCCGCACCTCGTCGCCGAGGGCGTCGTCGATGACGGCACCGAAGATGATGTTGGCGTCCTGGTGAACGGCATCGCTCACCAGGCCAGCGGCCTCGTTGATCTCGAACAGACCGAGGTCCGAGCCGCCGGCGATGGAGAGCAGGACACCGCGCGCCCCCTCGATGGAGGCCTCGAGCAGCGGACTGGAGACGGCCATCTCCGCGGCCGCTGCGGCCCGCTGCTCGCCTCGGGCCGACCCGATGCCCATGAGGGCAGAGCCGGCATCTGACATGACCGACTTGACGTCGGCGAAGTCGAGGTTGATCAGACCGGGCGTCGTGATGAGGTCGGTGATGCCGGAGACACCCTGGTGCAGCACCTGGTCGGCCTGACGGAAGGAGTCGAGCAGGCTGACGTTGGGGTCGCTGATCGACAGGAGCCGGTCGTTGGGGATGACGATGAGCGTGTCGACCTCCTCACGCAGCGCCTGGATCCCGTGGTCTGCCTGCGAGGAGCGGTTGCGCCCCTCGAAGGTGAACGGACGGGTGACCACACCGATGGTCAAGGCACCCAGCGAGCGGGCGATGCGAGCCACCACGGGCGCGCCGCCCGTGCCGGTACCGCCACCCTCTCCGGCGGTGACGAAGACCATGTCGGCACCCTTGATCGCTGCCTCGATCTCCTCGGCATGGTCCTCGGCAGCGGCCTTGCCGATCTCCGGGTTGGCGCCGGCGCCCAGACCACGGGTGGAGTCACGGCCGACGTCGAGCTTGACGTCGGCATCGCTCATCAGCAGCGCCTGCGCATCGGTGTTGATCGCAATGAACTCCACACCCTTGAGCCCCACCTCGATCATCCGGTTGACCGCGTTGACGCCGCCGCCGCCGATACCGACGACCTTGATCACGGCGAGATAGTTCTGGACCGCCATGTGCGTGCCTTCCTGTGTGGCTGGGGCTCTGCGCGGTGACTTCCGGCAGATACTTCTGGGCTGGTAATTCCGGGCTGGTACTTCCAGGCTGGTACTTCCGGCCGGGGAAAGACGGTGAAGTCTAACCCTGAGGTGGAGGTTTATAGTTATGTCAACCTGCTGGCAAGAACGACGCTACGTCGGCCCGGGCCCCCACCCACGACGACACGCCGCCACGACACGACCGATGTCGCTCAGCTCTTGGTGGTGGGCTGCTCCGGTGCGCTGACGTCGTACCCACTGGCGTCCACGGCCTCCAGCAGCGAGCGCAGGACGGTCAGCTTCTCAGCCGTTCGGCCCGCACTCCCCCACGTCACCGTCCGGCCGCGCGAGAGGGCCAGGACCACGGAGTCCCGCGACTCCACCTCCACGTGCTGCACGGCCTTGAGCAGGGCCGGGTCGTCGGCGCGCAGCGCCGCCAGGACGCTGCCGGCGCTGCTCAGGGACTGCTGGAGGCGCCGTGCGTCCATCCCAGGGAACCGCACCTCGACGATCGTCTTCGGCTCACGCCGGTAGGTCTTGAAGTCCACGCCGTAGCGGTCGATCGCCCGCATCCGGCCGTCCAGCCGCACCCAGGCCACGGGCCTGCGCTCCGTGACGACGATGCGCACGGTGCTCGGCCACGACCGGTGCACCTCGACGTTCTCGACCCGTTCCATCGAGCCGACCCGGCCCTCGATCGCCACGGTGTCCAGCCGGGCGAGCGGACGCTTGTCCGGCACCTCCGCGGCCTCGCGGACCTGGCCGGCCTTGAGCGTGTCCAGACCCTCGACCTTCACCGAGCTGACAGCCAGGACGCTGGAGAAGACGACCAGCCAGAGCAGCCCCGCTCCCGCGACCACCATGGTCGCGGGCAGCACGTACCGCAACAGCTTGCGTCGACGGTCCTGGCGACGCTTCTGCTCGAACCTCTGCTGGCTCACGGCTCGATCCGCGGATTGCCCTGGGCTGGGATCTCCGGTCCGTTCCCGAGTGCCGCAAGGACCCGGGGCCCGACCGTCGTGATGTCACCGGCCCCCAGGGTCAGCAGCAGGTCACCGGGCACCAGCTCATCGACCAGCACGTCGGGCAGGCCCTCCACCGAGCCGCCCAGGACGGCCGGAACATCCGAGACGGCCGCCGCGACGACGGCAGAGGTGACCTCGGGGTCGGGATCCTCGCGAGCCAGGTAGAGGTCGGCGAGGACGACGTGGTCGGCCGCCGAGAGCTCCTGACCCATCCGCTCCCCGTACACCCGAGTGCGGCTGACCAGGTGCGGCTGGAAGGCCACGACCAGACGGCCGTCGCCGGCCATTGCCCGGGCCGCGGCGAGATCGGCGCGGATCTCGGTGGGGTGGTGCGCATAGGAGTCGACGACCCGTACGCCGTGCGCCTCGCCGAGCAGCTCCATGCGGCGCTTGGCCCCCCGGTGGTCAGCCAGTCCCCGCACGAGTCCGGCCGGGTCCCGCCCCAGCCGCAGCCCGGCCGCGAGGGCCAGCAGGGCGTCCTGGGCGTAGTGGGCGCCGGGCACGGACAGGGTGAGCGGCAGGTCGGGCTCGCCCGCGCGCCGCACGGTCAGGACGGTGGTCTGCCCGTCGACGACGAGGTCCGTGCCCAGCAGGTCCGGCATGCCATGGGACGTGCCCAGCCCCGTGGTGACCACCTGGAGACCGGCCGCCTCGGCCACCGGCACGAGCCGGGCCGCTCCAGGATCGTCCAGTCCGATGACCACACAGTCTCCGACGGTCCCGACGAACTGCTCGAAGGCCGCGGCGTAGGCCTCCTCGGTGCCCCACGTGTCGAGGTGGTCGGCGTCGACGTTGGTGACGACCGCGATCTCGGGCGAGTACACGAGGAAGGCGCCGTCGCTCTCGTCCGCCTCGGCCACCAGCACGTCGTCGTGGCCCAGCCGGGCGTTGGTGCCCAGCGCCGCGACCTCGGCGCCGATGGCGAAGGACGGGTCGGCGCCGGCCCCGCGCAAGGCCACGGTGAGCATCGCGGTGGTGGTGGTCTTGCCGTGCGTCCCGGCCACGGCGACGGTGCGCCGACCGAGCATGACCGAGCGGAGACCGGCCGACCGGGGCCACAGCCGCAGACCACGATCGAGCGCCGCGACCACCTCGGGGTTGTCCTCGCGCACCGCGGTCGAGGCCACGACGGTCCGGGCAGCACCGAGGTGCTCGGCCGCGTGGCCGACGAAGCACCGGATCCCCTCGGCCCGCAGCGCCGCCAGGACCGCGGACTCCTGGGCGTCGCTCCCCGAGACCTCGATCCCCTGCTGCGCCATGAGGCGGGCTATCGCCGACAGGCCGGCCCCGCCGATGCCCACGAAGTGCACCGGGCCGATCTCGGCCGGAGGGCCGATCTCGGCGGGGACGTCGATCCTCATCGCACTCCCACGGCGTCCAGGACCATGGCCGCGAGAGACTCATCGGCGTCGCGCGGGACGAGCCCGGCGGCCGCGGCAGACATCGTGGCAAGACGCTCGGTGTCGCGCAGGAGCGGGATGACCGCCTGGTCGACCCACGAGGCCGTGAAGGCCTCGTCGTCGATGAGCAGGGCTCCACCGGCCCGGACCACCGGGCCGGCGTTGTGCGCCTGCTCACCGTTGCCGATCGGCAGCGGCACGAACGCGGCAGGCAGGCCGACGGAGGCGACCTCCGTGACGGTGTTGGCGCCAGCGCGGCAGACCACCAGGTCGGCGGCGGCGTATGCGAGGTCGATGCGGTCGATGAACTTCTCCACGACGTACGGCGGGTCACCCTGCGCGCGGGAGATCTCGACCTCCTCGGGACGCCCGGCGGCATGCAGCACCTGCACACCCGCCTCGGCGAGATCGGGAGCGGCCGCGGCCACCGCGCGGTTGATGCGTCGGGCGCCCTGCGAACCGCCGGTGACCAGCAGCGTGGGCAGGTCGGGCTCGAGGCCGAAGTGCTCTCGTCCCTGCACCCGATGCGCAGCCCGGTCCAGCCGGGAGATCTCCCGGCGGATCGGCAGGCCGATGTAGCGGCCGTGGCGCAGGTCGGTGTCGGGGAAGCTCGTGGCCACGTGCTCGGTGAAGCGGACACCCAGCTTGTTGGCGATGCCGGGAACGGCGTTGCCCTCGTGGATGACCAAGGGGATGCCCGTGCGGCGGGCCACGAGGTAGGCAGGCACCGACACGTAGCCCCCGAAGCCGACGATCACGTGCGGCTTGACCCGCTCGACCACCTCCCGCGTCGCCTTGACGGCGGCGCGCAGCCGGGCCGGTAGCGCCACGAGATCCTTGCCCGGGCGTCGCGGCAGCGGCACCGGCGGGACCAGCTCCAGCGGGTATCCGGCCTCCGGGATCAGCGTGACCTCCAGCCCACGGGGCGTCCCCAGGCAGGTGACCTCGACGCCTCCGTCACGCAGGACCGCTGCCGTGGCCAGCAATGGCGAGGTGTGTCCGGCAGTGCCGCCGCCGGCGAGCAGGGCGCGCACGTCTCATCTCCTCCTGGCCGCGGCGCGGCGACGTCGTCGAGCACGGCCGGCCGCGAGTGCCTTGGCCGCCCCCGGTTCGGTGGTGGCGAAGGACAGCAGGAAGCCTGAGGCCACCAAGGTCACCAGCAGGCTGGAGCCACCGTAGGAGAGGAACGGCAACGGGATGCCGATGACCGGCAGGAGGCCCAGCACCATGCCGATGTTGATGAGTGCCTGCATGGTGAGCCAGATCGTGATGCCGGCGGCGGCGTACCGCACGAACGGCTCGCGAGTCCGGGTGGCGATGCGCACGCCGGCGACGGCGAGCAGCAGGAACAGCGCGAGCACCACGATGCTGCCCACGAGTCCGAGCTCCTCGCCCACGACGGCCAGGATGAAGTCGGTGTGGGCCTCGGGCAACGAGCCCCACTTCTGCCGGCTGTTGCCCAGCCCGACGCCCCAGAAGCCGCCCCGGGCGAAGCCCATCATGGCGTGGATGGCCTGGTAGCCGTCCTTGTCCGGGTCGGCCAACGGATTCAGGAAGCTCAGCAGCCGCGCGACGCGGTAGGGCGCCGTGGCCACGAAGAAGACGCACACGACACCGACGAACGCCACGACCGCGCCCATGTAGCGCCCGGGCAGCCCGGCCACCCACAGCATCCCGACGATGATGCAGAACAGCACGAGCGCCGTGCCGAGGTCGTGCTGCAGGACGATCAGCCCAGCAACGGCCCCGGAGATGAGGATCATCGGCATCAGGATGTAGCGCGGGTGCTTCATCATGCGCTGCCGCTTGGCGTAGTGGTCAGCGATCCACAGCACGAGCGCCAGCTTGGCGAACTCCGAGGGCTGCAGGTTGAATCCACCGAAGAACGGCAGCCAGTTCTGGTTGCCGTTGACCCTGATGCCGACGCCGGGGATGAAGGTGGCCAGCACCAGGGCGATCGAGATCAGCAGGACCGGCAGGATCAGCTTGCGCAGGGACGCCAGCGGGAAGCGCGTCACCAGGTAGGCGGCCACCAGGCCGGCGACGGCGAAGATCGCCTGCCGCTGCACGATGGCGAAGGAGTTGCCGTCGTACATCTGGTAGGCCAGCACCGAGCTGGCGCTGAGCACCGCGATGAGACCGAGACCGACCAGCAGCGCCACCGAGCCCAGGACGAGCTGGTAGGAGGCCAGCGGGCGGTCGAGGGTGCGTCGCGCCCGCTCGATGAGGTTCGGAGCACTGCGCGGCGGATCGGTCGTCGTCGCCACTGCTCAGCCCTGGGAGGTCCCGGCGCGCACGGCATCGGCGAACGCGTCGCCGCGGGCTCCGTAGTCGCGGAACTGGTCCATGGAAGCGCAGCCCGGTGCGAGCAGCACGGTGTCGCCGGGGCGGGCGAGACCTCCTGCGGCCTCGACGGCGCGACCCATGACGTCCATGGCGCCATTGTGGCCGTTCCCGACCTCCACGACGGGCACATCCGGCGCGTGTCGCCGCAGCGCCTGGGAGATCAGCGGGGCGTCGGTGCCGATGAGCACGACGGCTCGCAGCCGCTCACGAGCCGTCGCGACGAGGTCGTCGAAGCTCGCCCCCTTGGCCAGTCCCCCGGCGATCCAGACCGCGGAGTCCACTCCCTGCAGCGACGCCAGGGCGGCATGTGGGTTGGTGGCCTTGGAGTCGTCGACCCAGCGGACACCGTCGCGCTCGACCACGAGAGAGCGGCGGTGCGGACCGCCGCGGAAGGCCCGCAGCCCGTCCCGGACGGCCGTGTGCGGCACGCCGTGTGCGCGTGTGAGGGCTGCGGCGGCCAGGGCGTTGGCGACCTGGTGCGGCGAGTCGTCGTCGAGGTCTGAGACCGCGCCCAGCTCGACCGCGCTGGAGCGACGTTCCTCGGTGAAAGCCCGGTCGGCGAGGACTCCGTCGACGACGCCGAGCATGCTGAGCCCGGGGACCCCGAGGGTGAAGCCGATCGCCCTGGCGCCCTCCTGGACGTCGGCCTGTCGCACGAGGTGCTCGGTGGCGGGATCCTGCACGTTGTAGACGCACGCACGCTGGACGTGCTCGTAGACGCGGCCCTTGGCCCCCGCGTAGGCGTCGAGGGAACCGTGCCAGTCCAGGTGGTCGTCGGCGACGTTGAGCACGACCGCGGACTCCGCCGCCAGGGAATGCGTCCAGTGCAGCTGGAAGCTGGAGAGCTCCACCGCGAGGACATCGAGCGGCTGAGGGTCCATGACGGCCTCGACGACGGGACGGCCGACATTGCCGACGGCAACGGCCCGCAGCCCGGCGGCCTGCAAGATGGCCTCGCTCATCTGCACGGTCGTCGTCTTGCCGTTCGTCCCGGTGATGCAGAGCCAGGGCGGGGCCTCGGGGCCGCGCAGCCGCCAGGCGAGCTCCACCTCACCCCAGACCGGCACGTCCCGTGCAGCGGCCTGCTGCAGCAGGTCCGCGGTCGGACGCCAGCCCGGCGAGGTCACCACGAGGTCGCACGCGTCGGGGAACGTCGAGGTCGAGCCCGGCCCCAGACGCAGCTCGACGCCCAAGGTCTGCAGGATCTGCGCCCGTTCAGCGGCCGCACCGTCCGGAGCGCGTTCGTCGACCACGACGACCTCGGCGCCGAGGTGCTGCAAGGTGTCGGCAGCCGCGGCTCCGCTGACCCCGAAGCCCGTGACGAGGGCCCGCGTGCCCTCCCAGGAGTCGTGGGGACCGGTCATCGGTCCCGTCCAGCGGTCATACGCCGGTGACCCATTCCCAGTAGAAGACCCCGATGCCCGTGGCCACGAACAGTCCGCTGATGATCCAGAACCGCACGACGATGGTGATCTCGGCCCAGCCGAGCAGCTCGAAGTGGTGCTGCAAGGGCGCCATGCGGAAGATCCGTTTGCCCCCCGTGGCCTTGAAGTAGGCCACCTGCAGGATCACCGAGGCGGTGATGAGCACGAAGAGCCCACCGATGAGCACCAGCAGCAGCTCGGTTCGGGTCATCAGGGCGAAGCCGGCCAGCGCACCGCCGAGGCTGAGCGAACCGGTGTCGCCCATGAAGATCTTGGCCGGGGATGCGTTCCACCACAGGAACCCGAAGCAGGCGCCGGTGATGGCCGAGGCCAGGATCGCCAGGTCGAGCGGGTCGCGCACCTCGTAGCACTTGGGGCCGGGGGTCGTGGCGCAGTTCTGGTTGGTCTGCCAGAGATTGATGAAGACGAAGGCGCCGAAGGCCATCACCGAGGCGCCCGTGGCGAGGCCGTCGAGTCCGTCGGTGAGGTTGACGCCGTTGCTCGCACCGGCGATCAGGATCAGCACCCACACGATGAGCAGGATCGTGGGCAGCTCGGTGCCGGGGATGTCACGGGTGAAGGAGACGGCGTGCGAGATCGGTGTGCGACCGTTATCGTCCTCCCAGCCGATGGCCAGGACCGCGAACACCAGACCCACGGCGATCTGGCCGCTCATCTTGGCCTTGCTGCGCAGACCGAGGCTGCGCTGCTTGGAGATGATGATGTAGTCGTCGAGGAAGCCGATGAGGCCCAGGCCGCAGAACAGCAGCAACAGCAGCAACACCGATGCGCTCGGCCAGTAGCCGATCGCGGCGCGCCCGACGAGATAGCCGAAGACGGCCGCGAAGATGATGACCAGCCCGCCCATCGTGGGGGTACCGCGCTTGACGTGGTGCGAGGTGGGGCCGTCGTCGCGGATGAGCTGTCCGTAGCCCTTCGACACCAGCACGTTGATCGCCAGTCGGGTGCCGAGCAGCGTCCCGAGAAGAGCGAGACCACCGGCGATCAGGATGGCGAGCATGGGCTTGGCTGGTCCTCTCAGTGGTCGGCAGGGCGATCGCAGGTCGCGCCCGGGAGCGCGTCAGCTGCGTCCGAGTATGCCGTCAGTCGGCGAGCAGTCCTGCGGTGACCCGCTCGAGTCGAGCACCTCGTGATGCTTTCACGAGCACGACGTCGCCGCCGGTGAGCCACGCCCGCAGTCTGCTGACAGCCTCGGAGACGTCCGTCACCACCTGACCGGCAGCCCCAGCACCCTCCGCGATGCCGCGGGCGGGCTCACCGACGGCGAGCACGCGCTCATAGCCCAGATCTGCGGCGAGCCGCCCGGTACGGACGTGCTGCTCGTGGGCGTCGGCGCCGAGCTCGAGCATCTCGCCCAGCACCGCGACGCGGCGTCCTGCCCCCATGTCACGCACGGCACGCAACGCGGCCGCCATGGACTCGGGGTTGGCGTTGTAGGAGTCGTCGACGACCGTCACGCCGTCGGCACGTCGGTGACGCTCCATGCGCATGGGCGAGGGGCTGCGGAACTGCTCGAGCCGCTCGCCGAGGTCATCGAGCGCGTCGGCGTCGTCGCCGCACGCCGCGACGACCGCCGCCACCGCCGCGGCCAGGTTCTCCGCGTGGTGCTCGCCGACGAGGGGGACGTGGACGGTGACCTCGTGCCCACCCCACGCGAGGGTGACGTCCGGCTCGCCGTCGCCGTCGGGGCGGACGGCGCGGATCGCGACGTCGGCGCTGCCGCCGTCGTCGGCCCGCCCGAAGGAGACGAGTGCCGCCGTGCCATCGGGAAGGAACCTCGCCATGGCCGCGACGCGCGGGTCCCCGATGTTCAGCACCGCTCGGCCACCGGGACGCAGGGCCTGGACGAGCTCACCCTTGGCCACCGCGATGTTGTCGACCGAGCCGAACTCGCCCACGTGCGCCGACCCGACGTTGAGCACGACGGCGACGTCCGGCGGCGCGACACGGCACAGCCGGGCGATGTGCCCGATGCCCCTGGCCCCCATCTCCACCACGACGTGACGGGTGGACCCGTGGGTGCGCAGCACCGTCAGGGGCACACCGAGCTCGTTGTTGTTGTTGCCCCGCGTGGCCACGACCTCCTCGCCCAGCAGGTGCGCCACGAGGTCCTTGACGCTCGTCTTGCCCTGCGAGCCGGTGATCGCGACGACCGTGGGACGCACCTGCTCGAGCACGTGCCGGGCCAGCAGCCCGAGGGCGTGCGTCGCGTCGTCGACCACGACGCACGGGGCATCGACGACCCGGGAGCCCAGGACGGCGGCCGCGCCCTGTTCACGTGCCGTCGCGACGAAGTCATGGCCGTCCACGCGCTCGCCGGCGATCGCGACGAACAGACCGCCGTCCTCGACCACGCGCGAGTCCACCGCCGAGGGCGCCGACACCAGGGCCGCGGGGTCACCGTGGACCTGTCCCCCGACCACCTCGGCGATCTCGGCGGTCGTCATCGGGATCATCGGTGCTCCTCGATCAGCTCACGCAGGACCTCGCGGTCGTCGAAGGGGTGGACCACACCCTCGACCTCCTGGCCGCGCTCGTGGCCCTTGCCGGCCACCACCACCGTGTCTCCCCGGTGTGCGAGCGCGACGGCGTGATCGATCGCGGCCCGACGGCCGGGAACCTCGATCACCGCCCCCGGACCCGGGCTCGCGCCGTCGAGCACCGCGCGACGAATCGCTGCGGCGTCCTCGGTCCGCGGGTTGTCATCGGTGACCACCACGAGATCGGCGTGCTCGGCGGCCGCCTCACCCATGAGTGGGCGCTTGCCGTGGTCGCGGTCTCCCCCGGCGCCGATGACGACGACGAGCCGGCCGGGTGTGACGGGCCGCAGCGCCGTGAGCACCGCGGTGACGGCGTCCGGCTTGTGGGCGTAGTCGACGATCGCGGTGAAGTCCTGGCCGGCATCGACGCGTTCCATCCTGCCGGGCACCCCCGGGCTGCGGCCGATCCCGGCCGCCAGCTGGAGCGGGTCGTGCCCGGCGACGCTGAACGAGGCGACGACCGCGAGCGCGTTGGCCACGTTGAAGACTCCCGGCAGCGGCACGCTGAGGTCAAGCTCGATCCCGTCTGGTCCCAGCACCTGCAGATCCGTGCCGAGACGGTGCGGACGCACGTTGACGGCCCGCCAGTCGGCGGGTTCCCCCTCGGCGGAGAAGGTCGTGACCGGCAACGGGGTGAGACGGCGCAGACGTCGGCCGTGCTCGTCGTCGACGTCGATCACGGCGTGCCGAGCGTGCTCGGGCGTGAACAGGGATGCCTTGGCGAGGAAGTACTCCTCGACGTCGGCGTGAAAGTCGAGGTGGTCACGTCCAAGGTTCAGGAACGTTGCGACGTCGAAGGCGAAGCCATCCACGCGACCCTGCACGAGCGCATGGCTGGAGACCTCCATCGCGCACGCACGCACCGACTCCTCCCGCATGACGGCGAACAATGCCTGCAGCGCCGGCGCCTCAGGGGTCGTGAGGTTCGAGGCTGCGGGCACACCCCGGATGCGGGTGCCGATGGTGCCGACGACGGCGGAGTGCTCAGGGCCCAGTGCGGCCTCCGCGAGGTGGGTGGTGGTGGTCTTGCCCTGTGTCCCGGTGACCCCCACCGTGGTGAAGGTGTCACTGGGGTGGTCGTGGAACCAGGCGCTGAGCTCGGCCAGGCGGCGCCGTGGCTCATCGACCACGATCGTCGGCAGGGTGGTGAGACGACCCGCGCCATCGGCGTCGGTCAGGACGGCCACGGCTCCCGCGGCCTCG